>CBFGJZ010000039.1:0-7775 GCA_965649215.1 Caldifarciminota bacterium | reverse complement strand
CCAGACGGATAAATTCTAGTCCAGTGCTCATTACCAACTGTCAAATCCAATGCCCAGACATCATTATTATAATTTGGATAACTATCTGTGGTATCACCACCAAATACTAATCCCCGCTTGAGTTTTGTATCATAAGTAAAAGTATGATAACCGCGCTTATGGTGTGGACCGCTAACATTTGTCTGTCGCCAGCCAAAATACATCGTATCTAATAAAGACATCTCATACACGCCATCTGACCAGTAATTTCCACCAAAACCACCGCCAAATAAAATCGCCCGTTGATTAACTGAATCAATAATAATTTTGCTTACATTCATTGCGGGAATACCAATATTTTTCCAGACTTGAGCATTACTGGTAACAACTAAAAATAATAAGACTATAATGAGACATTAAAGAAATTTCATAAAATCCTCCTGTAAATATTATTTTTATAATACTTACTCTAATTACATTAATCATTACTATCTTATATAGCTCTCTACCTAAGAATAGATACATCAATTTTATTATCAAGTCTTTTTGTGAAAACTTCTGAATAAACTAAAACCTATTTGACTATTTGTCTTTTATATAACTTATGTCATTTTCCAATGACAATCGCAACTGCTTCTTGTGAGTGCTAAACCTGCTTTGCTACCTGAAAGTACATCTTAAGGTATAGTTATTTACATCTTTACATTTATCTTTGTGCTCGTAGGAGTGTCAATTCCTGACTTACCAACGCTATCCTAAATAGTTTCAATAATTTATCCAGTAAGATATCTTTAATTATACACTTCAATAAAAATTTGTATCATCATAGATAAACACTTGGCAAATCTAAAAATAATTATGGACATTTGTATATAAATAATACGACATAAAGTTGACCCCCTCCACTATACTGTATCAACTAATGCTTATTGAATTAAGAATATGAAATACATAATGATAGCACCATTTAAGGATTGAAAAAGGTGTTAGTTATAACTAACACTAAGAAATAAATATCTCGTTATGTAATTTTATAAATTATTACAAAGTTTTGAAAAAGTAATTCAATCTTACATCGCGATAAAAATTTTATGGTCGTATAAAGAAATCTGATTATCATATTTTAATTCAAGTGCCATCTGATATTTTTTTGTGAGCTCAATGAATTTATCCACTCGATGAGTAGTAATATAATCATACATAAGTGGAGAAACAATCAATTTTACTTTTCGGCCTTTAAATTGTAAAGCTTTTTCTTCAATTGTATGTTCAAGTTTTAGTGCAATTTCATGTCTTGCCAACACTCGACCAATCCCATTACACGTTGGACACTGTTCAGTTAAACTGTACAAAAGTCCTGGGCGGGTTCTTTCGCGAGTCATTTCTAAGATACCAAATCGACTAACTTTAGCATAATCCGCTTTAGCACGATCATTTTCCAGGCACATCTTTAATTCTCGAACCACGATATCCATCTTTTTCGGATCTGCCATATCAATAAAATCTATTATAATCAATCCTGATAAATCTCGTAATCGTATTTGACGAGCAATTTCTGCTGCTGCCGTAAGATTTGTTTGAAAAATCAATGTCTCGGGATCTTGTTCTTTCGAAAATTTTCCGGAATTAATATCAATTGCCACTAATGCTTCAGTATGATCAATTGTTATAAACCCACCGCTCTTTAACCAAATTTTGTGTTCTAAGAGTTTATCTAATTCTTGGTTAATTTTATAATACTCAAAAATCGGTTGGGCATCTTGATATAACTTAACACGATCTAATAACATCGGTGCAATTTTTGATAAATAGTCTATAATACGTTTATATTTTTCATTATCATCAACGATCAATTCATCAACTTCATGCGTAAACATATCACGCACAATTTTAATTAATACGTCAGTTTCATCATACACTAATACTGGTGCTTTTTCACTTTGGGCTTTTAATTCCAGGGCTTTATATTTTTCTTCTAATTCATTATATTCGGCTCGTAATTCTTGTTCTGTTACTAACGCTGCTGAAGTACGAATAATTAATCCCACATCGGGCTTTTTAATTCGTTTTGCAATATCTCGAAGTTTTAATCGTACTCGTCGTTCATGAATTCGTCGGGAAACACCAATGCGCGATGCGGATGGGAAATAAACCATATAACGGCCAGGAATCGACAAATATGAAGTTACGCGAGGACCCTTCTCCCCAATCGGCTCTTTTGTTACCTGACATAATATCTCTTGACCCGGACTTATTACTAATGGTTTAATTTCTCGTTTATGTTTTGTTTCCTGTTCTACTTCTAATTTTGATTCATCGAAAATTTCTAATTCAGGAATATCTGCTAAAGGCAGAAAACCATTTTTTTTCAGTCCTAAATTAACAAACGCACCTCGTAAACCAGGAATAACATTTTCAACTCTTGCCTTATAGATGCGTCCTACTAATGTTTTTCGTATTTCGTGCTCTAAATAAAACTCTACTAATTGTGAATTTTCTAATATTGCTACTCTTAATTCTCCTTCATATTGCTTACTAGCAATAACAATTTCTTTTCTAACTTTCATTCATCCTCCATCGGAGTTTTTAAATTTCCATCTTTCCGAACAAAAATATTTGTTCTTTCTATATTTAAGCACTTTACGATTTGTTCGGATTGTCCTAACAGTTCTTGTAAAACGTCAAATAATTTTACTTTCGGAGCGATTTCCACCATCACTCTTAATGAATTACTTTCAAACAATTCAAGATTATAAATGCCTCGGATTGTTTTCTTTTCTAAAAGACGATTCTTATCCACTGAATCGGGAATATCTTTTATTACATATTCGGCGATATTACATAACTTACCCAAACTCAGATCTTTACGACTGATTTGATGCGCTTTTAAGATTTCTAAATCATGGGGCATAAAACACTGCAAATCAGCTAATAAATTTCCATTATAAGAATATATCATTTCCACATCAAAATATTCGGCTTGTGAAATTATTCCAACTGGTAATGGTGGTCCAAAGGAAACTATTGGATGCGGCGAAAATCCTTGTGAATAGGCAATTGGTAATTCGGACCGCCTTAAAGTCCGATAGATTGCTCTCACAATGTCTAAGTGTCCGGCATAACGATAGGTTTCACCGACTTTATATTTAACACGATATCGTTTATTCAAAAAGAAAGATTCGCTACCACGATATTTAGACATTCGTAAATCATCTATTGTTAACTTATAATTATTTGCCGATAACTGGTTTTTCGAAGCAGATTGCTCATTTAAACTATAAGTATTTGTTACCTCGGTTTGGGTAAACTTGTTTTTATTTTCTAAAAAACAGGAAGAAACACCACACTGCAGACAGGATTCATAGCAATTTGGGCTTTTTTCGGATTGCAATGCCTTATAATATTCATTTTTTAAAAAATCTTTATCAACGCCGATATCAATAAAATCCCATTTTAAAGGTTCGTTCACGTTTTGTGATTGTAAATATTCATTCACCGTTAACTTGTTCTCCGCGAATGCATTTTCCCAATATCTAATATTAAAATTTTCTGTCCAATCTTGAAAGATACCATTATTTTGATAAACCCGATAGATAACGGGTGCCAGTTTTTCATCACCACGCGCTAAAATCGCTTGGATATAAGAAACGTCAGCATTTTCCCACTTCGCACTGATATTCTTTTTATTGAGATTTGTTTTTAAATATTCAATTTTTTGTTTAACTTGATTTTTATCTTCAAATTGACACCATTGTAAGGGAGTATGTGATTTGGGGATAAAAGTTGATAAATTAAATTTTATATGCAGACGAGGTGATATTTTAGCAACTTGTTTCATAAAATAAATCATCTCTTCTAAATCCCTATCGGTTTCATTTGGAAGACCAATCATAAAATAAAGTTTAATGCTACGCCATCCCATCTCGACAGCATTTTTAATGGAATCAATAATTTTCTCTTCACTAATATCTTTATTAATAAGGGAACGTAATCTGGGGCTTGAAGTTTCAGGGGCAAAAGTCAAACCAGTCTTTTTAATCGATGATAAGGTTTGAGCTAAAGTAGGGTTAAAATCTTCGCCACGCATCGAAGGTAAAGAAATTGCAACTCTCCTTTTAGCCATTTGACTTACTAATATTCTAATCAAGCTACCTAAATTGGGATAATCAGATGTTGAAAGAGAAAGCAAAGATAGTTCCTCCCAACCACTCGAACGTATTCCCTGTTCTGCTAAACGCACAATTTCATCGACTTGTCGTATTCTTAATGGTCTATTGATATAACCTGCTTGACAAAAACGACAACCACGAGTACAGCCCCGAGATACCTCAATTGTTAATCGATCATGGACTATTTCACAAATTGGAACTAACGGAGGATAAGGGAAATCCTCTTCTTTTAATTTTAGAACATTTCTCTTCTTTATTAGGCAATTTTCTCGATTATGGATCAAAGGTACATAGACTCCATTCAATTTTGATAAATCAGTAAGTAAAGTATCTCTATTTTGACGATTCCAGTTCTTATATATCTCAACAATTTCTAAGATAACTTCTTCACCATCACCAATTACGAATAAATCAAAGTAAGTACTCAAAGGTAAAGGATTCACAGTACATGGACCACCAGCAATAATTAATGGATGCCGTTCATTTCGATCCGTATTTAATAAAGGTATTTGTGATAATTCAAGCATATATAACACATTAGGATAAGAGAGTTCGCTTTGCAGTGAAAAACCTAAGATTTGAAATTGGTTTAAGGGACGTTTTGATTCTAACGAATATAAAGGTACTTTCTTTATTTTTAACTGTTTACCAAAATCACACCATGGAGCATAACACCGCTCAGCAATAACATTTTTTTTTCTATTAAGTATTGAATAAAGTATTTTTAGACCGTAATTGGACATACCAATTTCATAAATTTCTGGCATGATGAGACAACAATAAATTGGTTCTTTATCAATTTGTCTTTGATAGACGTTGTATTCACCACCTGTATAGCGAATAGGCTTTTTAACTAATGGTAAAATATGTGTTAACTGCTTATCCATAAAATTATTGCTTTTTCATTGTAATCAGAAATATCTTAAAAGTCAATTATTAAGACAATTGACATTATAAAAAAATCAAGTTAAAATAAGACATTAAACATCTTTTATATACGCCATTTAATGGCAAGGAGCAAAAATGAATTTATTATTGATATGTTCATTATTGTTTAATTTTATTAATCCTTCCGCGCAATTAATTTCTGACCATAATACTTCAACAGTATTAGAATTTGATCTTCCCCAATATACAGTTGAAAATGTTTATATAAATAACCGTATCTATGATCAGATTATTATTCCTGGTGCAATAACCTATCTCCAGAAAGGAATGCCTGAATTACCAAGGCTATATCAAAGTTTAATAATCAGTGATGAAGGTGAATATTCCTATCAAATTTTATCTGCAATCTATGAAACGTTACATGTAAATACTCTTCTCCCTTCTAAAGGAAATTTGACTCGAGATATTAATCCGGATTTAATACCTTATGAGTTCAGTAATTTTTATCAAGAAAACAAATATTTCCCAACAAATAATATTGAGATTTCTGAACCGTTTATTTTACGTGACTTTCGTGGCTTAACTGTCCATTTTAATCCTTTCCAATATAATCCAATTTTAAATCATATTATTGTCTGTAAGAAAATACGAGTTGAAATATTTAAAACTAAAGCAGGTGGAATTAACATAAAAACCAGAAATGACAATACCGTCAAGGTTACAAGAGAATTCAAAAACTTGTATCAAAATTTCTTTATCAACTTTAATCCTTCTCGTTACGATTCCGTATTAGAACGAGCAGGTCGAATGCTCATTATTACAGCTGATCAATACTATTCCAATATTTTACCCTTAGCAACTTGGAAAAGAATGAAAGGAATACCTGTTAAAATAAAAAAATACTCTGAAATTGGTAGCGGTTACCAAGCAGTAAAAAATTATATCCAAAGTGAATACAATCTTGGCAATTTAGTTTGGATTTTAATTGTCGGTGATTCAGCAGATGTTCCCCCAGCAAGAACGATTGGTATAACTACTAATGCTTCTGCTGACCCTGTTTATACCTATCTTAATGGCACTGATTATTATCCCGATGCTTTTATATCTCGTTTTTCTGCTAATTCAGCAACGGATGTTGACAATCAAGTCAACCGAACAATCACCTACGAAAAGACAATTGTCACTGGTGATGGGTGGGAAAGTAAAGGAACTGGTATTGCATCGACCGAAAGTGGTTCTACTCCATACGCTGATTCAACTCGAGCCAATTGGTTAAGAAATATGTTACTTGCTTATAATTATACTTTAATTGATAAAATCTATGATCCGTCTGCTAATGCTACCATGGTTGCAAATGCAATCAACAATGGTCGTTCAATTGTTAATTATATCGGACATGGTAGCAGTACTTCGTGGGGTACGAGTGGCTTTAGTAATACCAATGTTAATCAATTAACTAATATCAATAAATTGCCATTTATAGTATCAGTTGCATGTTTAAACGGTAATTTTGGTAGTCAAACTTGTTTTGGTGAAGCATGGCTTCGCGCAGGAACTCCTTCTAATCCAACTGGTGCCATTGCGTTTTATGGGAGTACCATTAGTCAATCTTGGGTTCCACCAACCATCGCCCAGTCAGCTGCTTGTTCATTATTAGTGCAAAATCGAAACAATACCATCGGTGGTTTATTATTTAATGGTTCATGTCATATGATTGCTGCTTATCTGCCTGCAACTGATGGGGTAAAAGAATTTCAATGTTGGCATATTTTTGGTGATGCATCAGTACAAGTTCGTAATTTACCACCACAAACAATGATTGTGAATCATCCTTCAGCACTACCAGTTGGTATGTCAAATATCAGTGTAAATGTTGTTGGGGTTGCGGATGCTTTAGTCGGAATTTTCAAGGACTCTATCCTTTATGGTTCTGCCTATACTGACAATACTGGAAATGCTCAGATAAATTTTATCGAACCAATTACAACTATGGGGTATGTAAAAATCACGGTTACTGCTTATAACAAAGCAACTTATCAAGAATCAATTCCAATCATTGTTCCGGATGCACCCTATGTTATGTATTTACGAAATCAATTAGTTGATACAATACCCAACGGTAATAACAATGGTATTATAAATCCCGGCGAAAATATTTCTATGTATGTTTGGTTAAAGAATTTTGGAGGAGTTACAGCGAATAATGTTCGAGCCTGGCTACGGACTGCTGATCCCAATATCATTATCACCGATTCATTTCAATCATTTGGTAACATCCCTGCTAATGATTCAGCCTTTTCTAATAATAGTTATAAGTTTATTGTTGCCTCTCATCTACCTAATAGGTATAATCTAGTTTTTTCACTAATTATCAAAGATGCTTTAGATTCAACCTGGAATAATTCAATAGTTCTATTAGTATCCCAATGCAAACTTACTCATATTAGCACGCAAGTCGTTGATACATCATATGGAGGAAATAATAATGGTCTTATCAATCGTGGTGAAACTGTCAATTTAATTGCAACACTTAGAAATATTGGCAGCGATAACGCCGAGAATACAACTTCCATTCTAACCACAACAACTCCAGGCATTCAAATAATTGATGACAGTGGTAACTTTCCAACCATCATTCCCAATAGTACTGCCAATAATAATGCTGATCCTTATGTAATTTATGCAGACAGTTCAATCGTCGCCGGAACAATGGCTCAGTTTAGATTAATCGTGACCAGC
>CBFGJZ010000038.1:0-8631 GCA_965649215.1 Caldifarciminota bacterium | reverse complement strand
CGAATCCAATAAGGAATATGGCGACGATACGATACAAAGTACCGACTGCGGCTGAGGTATCATTAAGGCTCTATGATGCGCGTGGAGTGATGGTAAAGACTTTATATGCGGGCTATAGTGAGCGTGGCGAATATACAATGAATCTTACTAATCTTGCAAGCGGTGTCTACTTCTTAAGATATCGTTACGCAAATACGAACGAAGAATTTAAATTGATTGTCCAATAGTAAAGTAGCGATTTAATTAAAACTTAAGGCGGGGAAAGTTATTTTCCCGCCTTATTTATTATAGAAGATATTGATAGATTACTAATTTGCGATTTATCTTAGTAATCGGCAATTGGATGTTTTTCGTTGCAATAAGTTGTAAATTGTTTGTATGGGCAATATCATACGCTTTAGAAATTTCTGATTCAACACCACTGATTTTATAAAAGACTATTTTACCATTTTTATTAAGTAAATTTACAGCTAATGGTAAGACATCATAGATTTTACCAAACAATCGTGCGACAATGATGTCAAATTTATGATTAATGTTTTCAACTCGTTGGTTTAGGATAAAAGTGTTTGTAAGGGATAGGTTTTGAATGACCATATTAAGAAAATAGGCTTTTTTCTGAATTGATTCAATGAGATATAATTTAATATCATCACGAACGATTTTCAAAGGAATACCAGGAAGACCCGCACCACTGCCAAAATCAGCAACAGTTGTTTGGATTGGAATTTCCGATAATGCGGCCAATGAGTCAATAAAATGATAACTGACAATTCGCTGAGTGTCTTGGCGAGAGATTAAATTAATTTTCTGGTTATAGGTCAATAAAAGTTGGTAATATGTTTGGAATTGATTGAGTTTGTTTGAATCCAATGGGTAGTTGAGTTTTTCAGCCCAATTTTGTAATTTACGCCAGGGTTGATTTAACATAGAAGGTCAGTTGGTATTGAAAATTTAATTTTTATTCTGCGGGTGGCTTAGGTTTGATAAAGACTCGGGTCTCTAAAAATTGATGATATTCACTCCAGTTAACATCAGAATTTTGTTGTGTGCTATCCTCAAACATTGCCAATCGAGCATCTAAGTTATCTAAATTATGGACATAATAGGCTTCCGCAAATTTTGGAGTAATCGGTGAGCCGTATTCTCTTAATCCATGGTGACTTAGAATGATATGAAGAACGAGTTGTTTTTTTAAGGGTGGAAAATTTGGGATTTTGTCAATTATATTTTTAATGATTTCATAGCCACGAACAATATGGCCAATAAGTTGTCCTTCATCAGTATGGTCAATGGTTTTTTGATAGGTATAACTACTTATTTTGCCAATGTCATGAACTATGAGGCCTGTAATTATTAAGGAATAATCGAGCTTCGGATACGCTTTCGGTAAAGACTGTGCTAAGCGGAGCATCGAGAGGGTGTGCTCTAACAAACCGCCTAAATAACCATGATGAACTCCGGTTGAAGCAGGACAGAGTTTAAATTGACGGACAAATTGCTCGTCTGCAAAAAGATTTTTGAGTAAAAGTCGATAGTCCGGATCGGTGACTTGATTGAAGTAATTTAAAAGTTCTTGATACATTCTTTCAATGTCGTTTTTTGTAGTCTCAATAAAATCAGATGGCTGAATTTGATTATCAGCAATCTTTTGGATATTCATTATCGTAATCTCTAAAGCCCCATTGTATTCACTGACATTGCCTTGGACTTTAACAAAATTACCGGGCTGAGTTTCAGAAAATAATTCTTCGACATCATCCCATATTTTCCCATTGATAACACCAGTTCGGTCTTGTAATTGCAAGACCAAAAATTTACCGCCGTCGCGTTTTGGTAATTGGCGACGATCTCTTAAATAGAAAATATCATTGACATTATTGCCAATTGCTAAATCTTTGATGTATTGTTTTTTCATAGAATATTTATTTGTAAGAGAAGATAAAAAGGCATCTACAGAATAAGAGAAAGGGTTAGATGATGGAGCATACCTAAAGCGCCCATGGGTGTAAAACCATAATCCAATTGATATTTAGAATATTTGACACCTAACCCTGCGGATAGACCCGAGGTGAGATTAGAAAAACCACCGCTCTTATAATATTTACCAAGCGAATTATAACCACTGCGCAAAGCGATAAAATTATTGAGCCAGGCTTCAATACCGAAATTAAACAAAAAAGTGTTATCAAGTGGTTTATGAATATCCAGCGCTAAGGCAATATTTTCATTGGCACGATAACAAGCACCAATGCCAATATCTAAAGGTAAGCGATCATGGGTTTGCTCAAAGGCTTTGATCGAGAGACCAAGATTTTTAATAAGGAGTCCAATAGATAAATTGGGGATTTGGGGTTTATAGATAGCACCGAAATCTAATGCCGTCGCTACTCCCCAAAAACTGTCAATTGAACCATAGCTGAGTTTTAAATTACCACCAACACTTAACTGTTCAGACAATAATGACTTAGTGCCGATAGCATTGAGATTGACATAGGAAACAGAAAAAGTTCCTAATTCAGCTCCTGTTTCATCGGTCCGTTTAATTGTACCGGAATTGAGATAATTAAGACTAATTCCACCAGAACTCAGAAAAGATAGTGGTTTGGTTTGAGCATATCCAATAGCACCTATAGAAATTCCTGCTAAATAGTTAATATAACTGGCGGAAAGATTATTTTTCTTAATAATACCTGCGGGTTGATTAAGTAAAGAGAGGGCATTTATGGAATAATTGGTTTGTAAAGAAATGACGGTATTTGCCATAGCTGCGGTTTGGGCACAAGGATTTATATTTAAAAAAGAATAACCACTGCTACCCGCGCTCGGATTTGCATCTATACCTAATAAACATATGGAAAGAATAATGCCGACCATACCAGATTAGTTTAAATCCTGAATACGATTATGTCAATAGCTGTATTTACAAGATGGTTGTTAGATAATAGTTAGATGGTTTCGAAAAGGAATGATAATGATGGAATAGTTGCGATTTGATATTTAGTTTGGGGAATATAAAATTGTTCTCTTAAATTTTTCAGTGACGAGTTTGTCCTCCTTAATTATCTAAGAAACGATCCCGTAGGCAATGTAATAGATCGTGTTAAGGATAATGTGCTAAATGATCTAAGAGATAACTTCAGCGGTAATGGATTGGGTGAGCCAGGGGGCTTCCTAGTAGGTAACCTTCTAACTTACCTTCTTGCTTATCAATAAGGTTATCTACTAAACAACTAATTCAATAAGTTGGATGGTTAGCAACTAACTTAGACAACCCCTGGCATTAGTTAGGTTATTTTAAATTTTATAACACAATACTCAATTGTTTAATCCAAATGTTGCTCAAATTGTTTTTTAAAGAGAGATTATATTAAAATCAAGAAGCTTGACTTATTATTTTTTTATCATGATAATAAAGGAGTGATTTTTGGGTATTTAAATGAAAATTAAAATCTTTTTTTTATTTATTGTCTTAATCGCAAGTGGTTTTGCCCAAAACGGGGCTAAATATCTTATTATAACGCATGATAATTTTTATAATGCAATCCAGCCATTGGCTAACTGGAAACATCAAAAAGGACTGCCAACCAAAGTATTAAAACTTTCGGAAATTAATGCCACACCTGAGTCATTGGTTCGCATCCGAAATTATATTGTTAATGCTTATAATACTTGGAATCCGCAACCGGCTTATGTCTTGTTAGTTGGCAGTGGTGAATTTATTCGTGCAGACCAGAACCAATTTGATGATTATTATGCTAATATGAGTGGCAATTATTTAATGGAAATTACAGTTGGACGATTGCCATGTAATAGTATCTCGCAATGTAGTATCATGGTTGCAAAAACGATTGGTTACGAGAAAACCCCATATTTGCCAGATACTTTTTGGTTTCGGAAAGGAAGCGGGGTTATTCGAGAAGATATTTTGCCATCAGATACAGTCTATTGGCAGAATATGCGATATATTTTCGGACTTTGGCAAAACGCAGGGTTTATCCAGATTGATTCGTTTTCCCGTATTAACGGCGATTCGGCACGGCATGTTGAACAGGCAATTACGGATGGAAGGGCATTTGTAGTTTTTCGGGGGCAAGGTGTTGTTAATTGGTGGGATCCGTTTGCAATCAATCCTGAGTTAATGAATAATGGATATAAATTACCAATCGTTGTTTCCGGAACTTGTGCAACAATCAGTTTAGAACCCAGTATGTCTTATTTAGGAGAAGCAATGCTCCGTTCAGGCACTACAAACAATCCCAAAGGAGCAGTTGCTTTTTTCGGGACAACTAATTCAACTTCTGGTACGGGTATTGGTATTTTAAGGGGAACCGTTGTTACAAGTTTCTTTAAAGCTGTATTTATTGAGAATCAGTATCGATTAGGAGATGCGGTTAAAAGAGCAAAATTCTTGATTGATTCAATTCGACCATCAGGTTATACGAGTACCCGTTATCGGGAATGGAATTTGCTGGGCGACCCTGAACTTAATCTCTGGACTTCAGTGCCAAAACCACTCACGGTAATTTGTGACTCTGTGATTTCGACTGGTGCTCAGAATTATACAGTCACCGTAAGGGATGGGTCTTTACCCCTACCTGGTGCTTTAGTATGTCTTATGCAAGACACTTTGATTTATCAGTATAATTATACGAATAGTAATGGTCAGGTCAGTTTTTCGATAAATCCGACGACGATTGGCACGATGCAACTCACCATCACAAAACAAAACTATCATCCATTTCAAACATCAGTAAGCATTAGAAACGTTGGTATTAAACAAGATATTGAAAATAATAGAATAGATATTGGAAATTTAACAATCTATCCCAATCCTGCAGGTTCATATCTTTATATTAGAAATCAAAGATTAAATAGAAAAAATTTAGAGTTAAAACTGTACAATATTTATGGGGAAGTTGTCAAAGAGAGTAGGTTTTGGAATAATACTAATTTAGTTGTGAATATCGCTGATTTGTCAGCAGGAGTATATGTAATTAGTATTATGCATAACGGTAAAGAAAATTTATATAAAATCATAAAGAGTAAATGAATCGAAAGGATAAATAATAGGTATGAAAAGAGTTATATTTTTATTGATTGCATTTATTACAATAAGTTTTGCAGCAGGAGCAAAGTATTTAATTATTACCCACGATAATTTTTATAATGCCATTCAGCCCTTGGCAGAATGGAAGCATAAAAAGGGTGTTCCGACCAAGGTTGTTAAATTATCTGAAATTGGCGCGACCGCAGATTCAATTGCCAGGATTAAGAACTATATTGTTAATGCATATAATACATGGAATCCAGCGCCGCAATATGTTTTATTGGTGGGCAATGCTAATTTTATCAAGACCGAAGGACCAAATTATTATGATGATTATTATGGTAATATGACAGGTAATTATTTAATGGAGATAAGCGTGGGACGAATTCATTGTGCTAACAATACTCAATGTAGTACGCAGGTTGCCAAAATCCTTGGTTATGAGCGAACACCGTATCTGGCTGATACACTTTGGTATAAAAAAGGAACTTTTGTGATAAGAGAAGATTATGCTGGCTATCCACCAATAAATTCAGATACCATCTATTGGAATAATCTGCGATATATTCGAGATTTTTGGAGTGATGCTAATTATGTACAAATTGATTCGTTAACAAAGAATTTTGGCAATAATTCAACTGATGTGACCAATGCTATTTCTAATGGAAGAGCGTATGTTGTTTATCGGGGACAGGGTGTCACTTATTGGTGGTCGCCTTTTGATGCTGTAGACCCCAATAGTATGACTAATGGATTTCGTCTGCCCGTCGTCGTTTCCGCGACCTGTGCGACAATGTCTTTAGCATCAAGCAATTATTATGGCGATAGATTTGTTAATGGCGGTAATCCAACTGTGCCGAAAGGAGCAGTTGCTTTTTTAGGTACGACACAAAGTGCAAGTGGCGATGGATTAGCAAGGGTCAGGGGAACTGTCGCGACTGGATTTTTCCGTTCAATTTTTAAAGATAATGTTTATTGTCTGGGTGATGCATTTCGACGTGCTAAATTTATTTTAGATTCAATTGGGACAGTCTCGCCACCTCCAAATACATTTCCCTATAATTCGACTCGTTATCGAGAATGGAATTTGTTGGGTGACCCTGAGTTGAATCTTTGGACAGGCATACCAAGACCAATGAATGTAACTTGCGATTCAATTATTTATTCGGGGCCGCAAAGTTATACAGTAGTTGTTAAAGATGGTATTACTCCCATTAATAACGCATTAGTGTGCGTTATGATGAACGATACCGTTATTTATCAATATGGTTATACCAATAGTGCTGGTACTATCACATTTTCGATTAATCCGACAACTACGGGTAATATGTCAGTGACCGTGACTGCTCATAATTATATCCCTTTTGAAAAGAATGTTTCAGTAATTCCTGGTGGTTTAGCACATGATGTTGGCATTGTTTCAATTGTTCAACCAATCGGTACTATCACTGCAGGAAGTTCAATTATACCGAAAGTAAAAATTAAGAATTATGGTTCTTATCAGGAAACTTTTCCAGTTACTTTCAAAATTGGTGTAGTTTATAATCAAACTATACCGTCGGTTACGCTCAATGCTAATGATACAATTACAGTAAGTTTCCCAAGTTGGGTAGCAGTTTTCGGTAATTACACCGCGATGGCATATACTGGACTTTCCACTGATCAATGGCGTAATAACGATACGCTCAATTCATCATTTAGTGTAGTCAATCAGCATGATGTTGGAGTGCTTTCAATTATTACACCAAAGGATTCAATATCCCGTGGTCTATCGATTATACCCAAAGCGGTAGTGAAAAATTTTGGTGGCAATACAGAAATATTTTCTGCAACTTTTAAAATTGACAACATTTATTCACAAACCGTAAACTCAATAAATTTAGCAGCTGGCGCTATTGATACAATTGAATTTCCTATTTGGTTGTCCCTTGCTGGAAATTACCAAACTCAGTGCTATACGAATTTAAGTGTTGATAATGACCGAACTAATGATACTGTGCGCGGTGCAGTTTTTGTGCGTAATGATTTTCTAACGGAAGGGTTTAATGATGTAACTTTTCCACCCCCTAATTGGACAAGTATTATTATTTCGGGCAGTTATAACTGGGCAAGAGTAACTTCAGGTAGCAATCCATCTTGCACTCCTTATGAAGGTGCCGGAATGGCATTTTATAATTCATATAATGCAGTTTCAGGTTCGCAAGCTCGATTGATTACGCCACCGATTGAGTTAGGTGCTACTCCTACATTGTTTCAAGTTAAATTCAACATGTATCATGACAATTCATATCCCGGCGGTACCTATGGTCCGGATAGTGTGATTCTTGAATACTCAACCGATGGTAATAATTTTATAAGGGTTGTTGGCTTTAGACGATATGAGCCAACTAACGGTTGGGCTGAGCATTATGCCACAATTGGACCACTTAGTGGAATAGTTTATGTTGGCTTTAGAGCATTCAGTCAGTATGGTACGAATATATTTATTGATAATGTACGAGTCTTGCCACCACCACCGGCAGATGTCGGCGTTTTTTCAATAGAATCACCAGTTGGTCGTCTTATTGTTGGAACACCAACTAATATCACGGGGACAGTTAAATGTTATGGAGGTAATAACGCAATATTTTCTACTCGTGCGATCGTTATTGATAGTATTACGGGCAATATAGTATTTTCAAAAGATACAATGATATCCTTAATGGTCGATTCCAGCCGTCAAATAACTTTTGGTCAGTTTGTGCCCCAGACAAATAAAGTTTATAATGTTGTCATCGCAACCAATCTAACATCTGATGCAGACCCTTCTAATGACACGATGGAAGCAAGAGCAAAAACTACGCCAGGCAGTGATCCTGACGGAGCTGGTTATTTCTATGAGTCAAGTCAGAATTCAATATATGGTGATACTGTTGGTTATAATTGGTTTGATATAAGTTCACGAATCCAACTGACCGGTTGGACTCCTTCTCTTGATGACGGAAATGTAACTGTGATACTGCCATTTTCATTTCCATTTTACGGTCAGTTGCTCGATTCAATAAGAGTCTGTTCCAATGGGTTTCTTCAATTTCCGACGGCTTATGCAACAAATCCGAACCGCAGTCTGCCTTTTTCATCAATTAATAATTTTATCGGTCCGCTGTGGGATGATCTTGATTTACGCACGGTTTATACACCAGCCGGTAAAGTATATCAATACAATGACCCGTCTAATAATTTTGTAATCTTCCAATGGGATTCAGTGCCGCGTTACAATCAAAACAACCAGCGCAATACATTTCAGGTCATCTTATATAAGAATGGCAAAATTAAGTTTCAATATAAACGAGTTTCCCAAGTTTCTGACACATCATGTACCATTGGTATTCAAGGTGGTATTGGTGCAAATAATTATTATCAACAATATGTAGTGAATGGCTCGCCATCAGCACATAAACCAACTGCCCAAACCGCTATTTTATTTACTTTTAATAAAGATGCAAGCCCGCTTTTAATCGAAGCACCGAACGGTGTTGTTGATTCTGGTTTTGTTACTAATCCCGTCGCAGTGATTGCTAATTATGGTCCCAATCCGATAA
>CBFGJZ010000037.1:7586-9242 GCA_965649215.1 Caldifarciminota bacterium | reverse complement strand
CCACCATTAAGAGAGCGCAAAGAAGAGATAGGTGCTTTAGCTGATTATTTTTTAGAGAAATACTGCGAAGAAAACGGTGTTATGAAAAAGCGACTTTCACAAAGTGCGATCGAATTTTTGATGAATCAATCATGGCCTGGTAATGTCCGACAATTAGAAAACTTAATGGAGCGGGCTTCAATTTTAATTAAAGAAAAAGAAATCAAATCAAAAGATTTAATACCATTAATCGAACAGACTAGCAACTCGCAAGTTAATACCAATCAGACACTCAAACAAGCAACCAATGAATTTCAAAAAGCATTTATCTTAAAAGTATTGGCGGAAAACAACTATAATAAAACTAAAACCGCTAAAGCATTAAATATTCAACGTGTGCAATTATATAAAAAACTGAAAGATTTAGGAATTGAAGCGTAATACAATTGAAATTTTAATAATAATCTTGAAACAAATTTAATCACAGAATCTTTAATAACAAGTAATTTATTCTAACATAAAAAAAGATGTTGATAATTAATTAAAATCACGATTCTAAGCGTTGACATCTTAATACTCTAATCTATAATTGTTTATGGCAACGATTAATAAAAAATCATTACTTAAAGATATTCCGTCGGTTGATAAAATTCTTAATTGGCAGGAAATTAAAGAGTTTGAAGATAGATTAGAGCATAGATACTTGGTTAAGATTATTAGAGATAAGGTTGATGAGTTTAGACAAAAACTGCTTAAAGGCGAATCGTTAAATACAGATAATTTAAGACAGATGATAGTTGGCGAATTGAATTATCTAACTCAAAGGTATTTTAAGTATGCGATAAATGCCCTTGGCATTGTGCTTCATACCGGCCTTGGTCGAGCACCTTTTGTCAGTGGTATCCCGGAGATATTGGCAGATGTCGCTAAAGCATATTCAAGATTACAAATTGACGATGAAGGCAAAAGAGATGACCGCTATAAAAAGATTAGTAAACTACTCCAAATTTTAACAGGTGCCGAAGCAGGTATTGTAGTTAACAATAATGCTGGCGCAACCTTATTAGTTTTGCGAGCATTAGCTCAAGGCAAAGAAGTAATTGTTTCTCGTGGCCAGTTGATTGAAATCGGCGGTTCGTTTCGGATTCCTGAAATTATGGCACAATCAGGTTGTATTATGAAAGAAGTTGGGACAACAAATCGGACCCATCTTAAAGATTATGAACAAGCGATACACATTAAAAATAAAGGCAAAAAGAGAGAAAGAAAAATTAATCAAAAATCCAACAGTGAATTAGGTTTAGAGCCAGAAACTGGTGCAATTATTCGGATCCACCAATCTAATTATCAAATAACTGGTTTTACTAAAGAAGTACCATTGTCTGAACTAGTCGCATTAGGTAAAAAGTATCATATTCCTGTGGTCGATGACTTAGGAAGTGGCGCGTTGATTGATTTTAGTAAATACGGCTTACCCAAAGAACCAATGGTTAGAGAAAGTATCGAAACAGGCGCTGATGTTGTCTGTTTTAGTGGCGATAAATTAATCGGTGGACCCCAAGCAGGAATTATTGTTGGCAAAAAAGAATATATTGAAAAGATTAAGAAACACCCGCTCACTCGGGCTTTGCGTTGTGATAAATTAACAAATGCGGTATTAGAAGCAACCTTGCAGAC
>CBFGJZ010000037.1:5780-7490 GCA_965649215.1 Caldifarciminota bacterium | reverse complement strand
GCCGAAATTGGCGGCGGTTCGTTATCAACCAAAGAACTTGATAGTTATGTTGTCTCGATCCAACCAAAAATTATGCCCAGCCAAGAATTAGCAAGAAAATTGAGACAATATAAAATACCTATTTTTGGTAGAGTTCAAGCGAACGCATTAATGTTAGATTTTCGTACCATTCTTCCTGGCGAAGGTGAGATTATATTACAAGCATTTCGAGAAACAATGTAGTAAAATATGACTGATACGATAAAACGACACATTGTTATTGGGACGGCTGGTCATATTGACCATGGTAAAAGCGCTTTAGTTAAAGCTTTGACGGGTGTGGATCCAGACCGATTAAAAGAAGAAAAAGAACGAGGTATGACCACTGATTTAGGTTTCGTCTTTTATGGGGATAATGCTACGATTATTGATGTGCCTGGACACGAGAAATTTGTTCGACATATGGTAGCCGGTGCTTCGACTGTAGATATTGTTATATTTGTGATTGCGGCTGATGATGGTATTATGCCCCAAACCTATGAGCATTTAGAAATTTTAAAACTATTGGCGATTAAAAAAGGAATCGTAGTGATTACTAAGAAAGATTTAGTAAAAGAGGAACGATTGAAGATTGTTATGAATGATGTTAAAGAGTTAATGCGCAATTCTTTTCTGGAAAGTGCGCCAATTGTTTCGGTTTCAAATGTTACTTTAGAAGGTATTGATGAGCTAAAGCGCATATTAGATAAATTGATTGGTGAGACCGAAACTAAAATTGACCGAGGAATTTTTAGAATGCCGATAGACCGTTGTTTTACCATTAAGGGGTTTGGAACCGTGGTGGCTGGTACTATTTTATCAGGGAAAACCAAAGTCGGAGCAGAATTGGAACTTTTACCTCAAAAGAAGATAGTTAAGGTACGAGGGATTGAAGTACACAACAAACAAGTAGACGAAGTCGGTACAGGATTTCGGGCGGCAATTAATTTAGTGGGCGTTGAAAAAGACGAGATTGAAAGAGGTGATGTTTTAGCGCAAGGTGGTTTTTATGAACCATCCATGTTTGTAAATGCTTCCTTATACCTGTTAAGTAGAATTGATAAGCCACTAAGAAACTTTGAACGATTGCGAATTCATATCGGTACTAAAGAAGTGTTAGGTCGAGTTGTGCTTCTGGATAAGAAATTATTAAATCCGGGGGATAAAGCGATTGTCCAATTCCGCTTAGAAGAATCTGTGGTTTGCGGCATCAACGACCGGTTTGTGATAAGAACTTATTCGCCTCAAACAACCATAGGGGGTGGCATTATTCTAGAACCAAAAGCTATAAAAATCAAAGGCTATAATGAGGAATTATTAGGCCATTTAGCACGTACCGAAACGGCTGAACCAATAGTTTTGGTTGAAGAAGACTTAAGAACAAATTTTGACTTGGCTAAAAAACCAATTGAAATTGCTAAAGATATTAATCTGCCGATGCATGAAGTGAAAGATTTATTGGGACAGTTAATTGCTCAGCGTAAGGTATTGTGTTTAGATGAAAAAAAAGAACTATACTATCACACTGAGAATAGAGAAAGATTAAAGCAAAAAATTATTGAAGAGCTAAAAGATTATCATAAAAACAATCCGAGTAGTATTGGTATTTCAGCTTTAGAATTATTAAAGAAGGCAAGCCCTGCTTTAGATAAAATACTTTTTGACTGGGCAATTGAAGAACTTCAACAAGAT
>CBFGJZ010000037.1:0-5681 GCA_965649215.1 Caldifarciminota bacterium | reverse complement strand
GGAGTAATTAAAATTTCAGCAGATAAAAAAATATATCTTAGTGAATTTAAGGTGGCTTTAGAGAAAACTATTGCCGACTATGTTGAAAGAATTGAAAAATTGATATTAGCACAAAAGTTTCAACCGCTTGATTTTAAGGATGTGAAATCGAAAATAATTGGCAAAGAGAATGATATTAAAAAAGCTTATCAGTATTTGCTTGACAATAAAATCTTAATTAATATTGGCGAGGGCTTAGTTTTGCATCACAAATATGTTAAAGAAGCAGAGTTAAAATTGATTGAATTCTTAAAGCACAACAAAGAAATAAGAGTTTCACAATTTAGGGATTTACTAAATGCCAGTCGACGAGCGGTCCTACCCCTTTTAATTTATTTTGATTCTAAAGGGATTACCGTCCGACAAGGAGATGTGAGGACGCTTTCGCTTAAAATTATAAATAAAATTTAATATTGGCGGAGGCGTGTAGGAATCGAACCTACCGTTCTCCTTTCGAAGAACACCTGGATTTGAAGTCCAGCAGGCACACCAGCACCCATCCGCCTCCGACGGGTGTTACTCTTTTAGTTTAGAATATAATTTGTTAATAGTCAAGTTTGCTTAATAAAGCATTGACAATATAAAAAATGATTGATAAAATAATCTATTAAAGAATGGGGGCATTATGATTAATAAATTATTTAGTACCCTATTAATAATTGTTGGATTGGGGCTCATTGCTTCAATTCAAGCATATGATCGCGTAGTGGTTTGCGAAGAAGCATATTCAGAGGGCTGAGCTTCTTGTGTTACGGCCAGTAGTGTACTGGCACAAATCTCATATAATTATCCCCGAGCAACGGCAGCGGTGGAAATGCATGTCAATTCTAGTTATGCAAGTTATGGAATGTATTTATTAAAAGCACGCAACCGATTTTTTTATCTACCCATGCCGGGTACAACTTATTATACCCCATGGTTGTGGATAGATGGCGACTATAGCGCAGGTAGTAGTTATTCGAATTGGGAAAATTTAATATTACAGCGGGCAGCAGTGGAATCACGTATTAATGCACGAATTTGGGGAGATTATAATCAAGCAACTCGAACAGGTACAATCTATGTACGTTTTATCAGTGATACTGTAACGACTTTACAGCACAATGTATTATTTGTAATTACAGAAGATAGTATTTATCGACAAACACCTAATGGTGACCAGTGGCATAATCATGTCGCACGCGACTATCTGCCTGACCATATTGGTACACCAGTAACTTTAAACTACCAGGATTCCATAACCGTCAGTTATCCGTTTTCAATTGCATCGGGATGGGTTGAAAGCCGAGTTGAAATAATTGCGATGATTCAAGATCCAATGAATGTGAATATTACGAAACGAATTAATCAAGGTGCAAAAATAAAACTTCTAGATTTAAATTTAACAGGTGTTGAAGAACCCAACCAAAGCAAAATTAATAATTATCCAATTTCAGTTTCACCAAATCCTGCTCATAATCAGGTATGGTTTACTTTTGCTTTAAACCAAGGAAGTAAATATAAAATTACAATCTTTGATATTAGTGGTCGAAATGTGAAAACAATATCAGGCGTTACTCGTAGTAATAACGAATCGGTGAAATGTGATTTTTCTAACTCGGTGAGTGCTGGTACTTATTTTTATCGGTTTGAATGCGACGCCGGCTCTAAAATAGGAAAAATAATACTGAAATAAAATTGAAGGAGTTCCCGATGAGGGTAAAGTTTTTGATCTTGTTCTTATCAATAATAAGTATTGGTCTGGGTGGACGTTTGTTAACAAATGGCGATTTTGAACAACCCTTGAATATTGGTTGGTCAAGTGCTTTTGGACTTCAGAATACTTCAGATACGATTGATCGTCAAACTTATTTTGATCTTGATCCTGATTATGAGGTAAGAGTTAAAAAATATGATGAAATATATGCAAAATTATATCAAACGGTGAATATTCCCACAACTGACTTGGATTTTTCGGTTACTGCAAAATTGTATGCCCTTGAATATACTCCAACTGCAACTTATTGGGCAGCCGCAGCGATTTGTTTAAGATATCTGGACGCAAACGGTAATCAACTTGGCGAAACCCGTATTGCTTACAAAACCCCGCATAGTCCTTGGACAAGTACCAGTACGATTCATCTAATTAATGTTACGGACCCGAATAACTGGTATAATTATAGTTTTAACTTAAATAACGAACTTGCTAATTTACCAGGAGTAAATCCAACCCAAATTAGAAAAGTTCAAATTGCTCTATTAGATACAACCAATGGGTGCTGAAGTGGTCATTGTATGGCGAGGGTCCTCGCCGATGATGTGGCCTTAAATTATAATGGCACCAATCATTACTTGAGCTTTATTAAAGCTAATGTTTATGATGGAAGTGGCAATAATAATGGGCGTTTAGATCCAGGTGAAACCGTTAATCTAACCGCGCTTCTCCGCAATATTGGTGGCGCTAATTTTAACAATTTAAACACCACCCTTCAGAGTAGCAGTCCCTATATAACGATCAACGATAATAGCGGCTATTTTGGAAGTATTTTAATTGATAGCATTAAAGAGAATACAGCGGATCCTTATCAAATTACAGTTTCCACTTCTTGTCCCCAGGGACACAATGCGGTATTTAGATTAATTGCAAGTGAAGGGAGTTTTTCTGATACCTTTAATTTCACGTTGGTGGTTGGTTCTTATCATTATTTGGTTTGGAACCCAGATATCACACCTTCATCAGGTCAAACGATTCACAATCTTTTAACTTTTAATGGCTATACTGGGGCGATTACAACTAATTTACTTGCGGAACCGACCTTAGATATTTATCGGTCGATCTTTGTTTGTTGTGGTGTCTACCCGAATAATTATCGGATTGCTGCCAATGGTGCTGAGGCAACTGCGATAATTAATTATCTTAACAGCGGTGGTCGAGTTTACATGGAAGGAGGCGAAGTCTGGTATTATGACCCACAAGTGGGCGGACATAATTTTAATACGATGTTTGGTTTAGTTGGGGTAAGCGATGGCAGCGGCGATATGGGACCGGTTATCGGTGTAAGTAACACTTTTACTGCAGGAATGGACTTCAATTATTCAGGAGAAAATAACTATATGGATCGGATTAATGCGACAACTGGTTATGTGATATTCCAAGACGGCAATAATAGTTATAATTGTGGCGTTGCTTATAATGCAGGTAATTATCGGACAATCGGTGTTTCGTTTGAGTTTGGTAGTTTGGTAGATGGTACGGCACCTTCGACAAAACAGATATTGCTTGATTCTATAATGAAATTTTTTGGTATAACCTTGTCAGGCATTCAAGAAACACCCCAAACCCAAATTAGTTCAACTCAATTTAGAATTTATCCTAATCCAATCAAAATTGGTAAGCAGGTTTATTTTCAATATTCAGCAGATAATCATCGAGAGATTAAAGTGCGGATTTATAATACACTAGGTAATTGTGTTAAAACTATAAATACTAAAAATAATCAAGAAAATATTGTAGTGTGGGATGGCAAAGACGACTACAATCAGAAACTAAATTCAGGTGTGTATTTCATTGATTTAGTACTTGATAACCACAAGAAAGTTAGCTATCGAGTAGTATTAGTGGAATAATTAAGGTAATTGCGTAAAACTTTTTTTCTATTAGTAATTTTTATTATTGTTAGTGCTTGCCATCGTAATTCTTCATCGCCAATAATAAATAAAGTGATTGTTAATGGTGATTTTGAGCAAGACTTAAATAGCGGGTGGCAAAGGAATACTTCCGGATTAAATTATTCAGACGAGATTGCTCGCTATCAAAACTTAGATGGAGATAATGATTTTGAGTTAGTTATAGAAAAGATCAATGCCGGACACATTAAATTGTACCAGACCATAGATTTTCCAACAAGTGATCTTCAGTTTTCTGCGAAAGCAAATTTACGAGCAATTGAATATAACCCCAATGCTTCTTATTGGGCAGCCGCGGCAATTTGTTTAAGATATTTAAATGACAGCTACCAATTATTAGGTGAAACCCGTATCGTCTCTAAAACAGCGCATTGCCCTTGGCAAAATACTAGCACGCTACATTTAATAAATGTACCACATATGGACAGCTGGTACAATTACAGCTTTAAGATTAGCGAAGAATTGAGTCACTTATCCGGAATTACTGTTTCGGATATAAAAAAGCTTCAAATTGTTGTTATGGATACAACCAATGGATGCTGAGGTGCTTCATGTGAAGCAAGGGTCCTTGCTGACGACATCGAACTTAAAGTTAAGTAAATAAATTGACATTAAAGATATCGGAGTTATAATAATAGAATGAAGATAGAGAGATTTTTATTGTTATTACCGCTGTTTTTTGTTTTTTGTTCGGAAGCACCGCGCATCTTGCCGACACCAACTAATCGCGTTGTTTTAGTTGAGTTTTTTACTGAGGATGGTTGACCTTTTTGTGCGGCTGCGGAGCAGTCGCTTGTTCAATTGCATACTAATTATGGAGATTCAATAGTGATTGTCTCTTATAATCATTCTGTACAACCTGAACTACCCCAGATTCAAGAACGAATGAATTATTATAATATTTTAGCTTATCCAACCGTAGTTTTTGATGGGACAGATGTTGTTTTTGAGAATAATCCCAATGCTTATGATACAGTTTTTAATCAGCACTATATTGTTGCCAAATCAATTGTGCCAAGTTACAATTTAGAATTAACGGGTAGTGTGACGGTTAATAGCGGTCAATTACACCTGAAGATAGGTGCTGCGGATACCATTCGGCACGATTCAGTTTACGCCTTTATTGCGATATGCGAGGATAGCATCCGAGGTGATCTCGGGGGTACTTTTAATTTTGTCGTAAGACAACTCACGACGATACCCATTAATGTTAGTTATCCAGATAGTTTAGATACAATTATTAATTTTAATCACAACATTGCCCCGCCTAAAATGCGAGGAGTTGTTTTTCTGCAAGATCGACAAAGTAAAAAAATATTACAAGCAATAAAAACCAAGTTTGTGGAGTGATATGAAAAAGATAATTATAACTTTAATATCAATATTACTATTAATCAGTGCAGGACTGCACGCAGAAGATAAGACCATAACTCTTAAAGATGCAAGCAGTTTTAGTCTTTATGATATTAATGGTAAGTTAGTTGTGCTTGATTCACTCATCAAAAAGGGCCCCGTGATAATGAGTTTTTGGGCATTATGGTGTAAGATGTGTATTAAAGAACTTGATGCCTTAAAACCTTACTATCCAGAGATAGATTCATTGGGTATTAGTTTTTTAGCGATCAGCCAAGATAAAGCAAAGTCCAAAGATGAAGTTAAATCTTTTGCCGCAGGCCATAAATGGCAATATCAGATTGTTTTAGATCCTGAAAATAAGCTGCGTAAATCATATAATGTGCAGGTAATGCCCACTTTTTTCATTGTTGACCAGAACAAGAAGATTATATTTACCCATCAGGGTTATAAGCCAGGTGATGAGAAAAAAGTTATGGAAAAGATTAGAGAATTAACTAAAAAATGCGATGACAGTAAAAAATAAATTATTCTTTGTCTTTAGTTTACTTATTGTTTTCGGGAGTTGGGCGCTGTATGGACAAACAATTCAGTTCGGCGGTGGCAATACCGCTGAATATTGG
>CBFGJZ010000036.1:0-9523 GCA_965649215.1 Caldifarciminota bacterium | reverse complement strand
TTCCGGTGGACAACTGATTAATGCAGTTGATGTGGTTTTGAATAAATGGGTGGCACGCGGACTTGACCGAGACATCTTAGAACGCATTCGCAATACCGTTTTTGCCTTAGTCGGACCAACTCCATAAGCGTTATTTATAACGCTTAGTTCCCAAAAAAAGATGGGGATAAACTGCCGTCCCCATCTCATTTTATTGATTATCTAAATAACTCTTTTTCTTTTTTTAAAACACAAATTAAAATTTCTTGAAGCGGTTCTAAAACCAGTTCCATGGTCATGAACACTTCCATTTGGATTACGACCTATCCTTATATCAATAAGGATAACTCCCTTTTTTATTAAATCCTTGAAGTTCTTAAATCCAAATCCACTTAATAGATAAGCTTCGTTATACCAAAACTCTTCGCTTTCCCCTCTACCTCTATGTTCAGCTATAACATATAATAAATCATGATATTTATTTTCAAAGTATGTTCTTAATATTTCTTTAGTCCAATAGCATATGATTTCTTTTTTATTGGTGATAATATTTATCCGGTCTTTCGATACATCAATTTTGAATCCAATTTTACCCCTGAGTGTATTAAATGATAACGCATTCACTGTAGTATGTAATTTTTTTCTTTTTGACCCTGCAGGAATATAACCATATTTTTCCAACAATAATGAATTTACTCCATATGGCAATGGAGATTTAGTTAAAAATGTTACCATTGCCTTGGCATTTTTCCTCTCTGATTTTAACTCGAGCATATGCGCATTGGGTCCGGGTATATTATTTTCTTTTATTCCCAATAAATCTTCAAGTGTCTTGCCGATTCCAGTTGGACCGCTACGATGTGTTCGTACATATCCCATCTTCTTTATTTCCTGTAGTTTCGTTATTATTTCTGAATATCCTAACATGGTTTCCAAAAATCAAGTATATATTCAAAAGTTATACTTAAGGTTATATAATTACTTGGCCAGCCAAAAATACCGACTTTATTTACTGATGGTCTTTTATCCCAAATAATGACATTTCGTAATTCATACCCGACTTTTTCCATTTCTTCAATAACATAACAATGAGTCGGATATCGATGGTTGTTTTCCCACAAATCATTCACATTAATAATACAATGAGCTTTTGGTTTTAAAAGCGGTAAAATTCCTTTATAAATTAAGGCAAGTTCTTTGGCATACTCTTTTGGTTTCATCGTGCCCAAGTCTCTCGGATTATTTGAATATTGAAGCACTTTATTATAAAATTTATTTATTCGTAAATCAGCGCGATAACTTTTATTTTTTCGTTGATTATTGAGCATATTAGCATAAGGTGGTGATGTTACGACGAGCGAAACTGTGTTTTCACTAAGATATTGCGGAATGTTAATAGCGTCATCACATATAAGTATTTGTTTTGTTGTGTCGTTAAAACTAATTCTGGATTGAGCAAGTCTTATTTTAGCAAAATCAATATACTTTTGATTTAAATCAAATCCGACCGCATTTCTCTCTAAATCACGAGCTGCGATTAATGTTGTTCCAATTCCAACAAATGGGTCCAGAACTAATTCACCTTTGTGAGTAAATAATTCAATGCACCTTTTTGGTAATGCTATTGGAAATACCGCAGGGTGAATTTCTTTATCTCTAATATCTCTTCTCTCATAGTTTAATTCCCAAATCGCAACTTGATTTTTTATCCACTCTTTAGCACTTAAACAATTGATATGATTTGCTGGACAAGAACATGTTTTCTTAAAATCAATATCTATTTTCTTTTTCTTGATCGCCATCACATTGGTTAAAGTATTTCTGATTACTTTCGGTGCTTTAATAATTGAATCATTTTTGTACTTCATTTTCTTCAATATAATATAAATTCAAATAAATAGTTTGTCAATAATAGACACAAGTATCTTAAAAAGAATTAGATAATCTAACACTGGCTGATTCAATCTGAACGATCGCAGGGTTGACGAAGTCTAATTCTTAGAGTAAACTAATTATAGATGTTCGTAAATATTCTATTCTTAACAACTTTGCTTATGCAAACTACTTTTACTGATATAGAATTTACCTATACTTATACAGTTACCAAAAGTAATGATTCAACTTATACTTTTAACTTGTATTATGAAATCCCCTATCGTAATCTCTATTTCTATAAAGCCGAGGAGCGTTTCTATAATCGCCATGAACTACTTTGTCAAATTTTTCATAAGCAAACCTTAATTAGCGGTGAAATCTTTACTAAAAGTATTTATGTTGATAATTACGAACAAACTATGCAAACGCAACTTAAGTATCGCGACCATGTGCAATTAACATTTACCCTGCCAAGTACTAAAATCTCATCTCTCAATGCTGTCGTTGACTTTCAAGACCGACATTCAAGTAATCAAGCAAATTATCAGTTTAAGTTCAATTTACCCGATTTGTATACACCAATACTCTTTTATACTAACGAAAATATCAATCCTACGCACACCTATCAACAAGCAACCCTTAAAAATGACACCTTAAATCTCAAAATGACCATCTATCATTCACAACTCCATACCTGTTCTTTATTTATTACAAAATACGATGAGATAGTTGATGCAACACCCCGCGCATTTCGGCGACGGATAAAAACCAAACCACATATTGTCTTTCGTGATTATCTGCCCGTTCAAGAAAAAATCAATCTTGCCGATGAATCTTTCAGTCAGCAGAACCAAACTAAAATCACTTATCAATTACCTTTAACAGAACTTAATGATTTCGGTGCCGGCAGGTATCATCTTAAAATTACGGGTTATGACGCCAATGATAAAATCCTGTTCAGTGCTCTGGACTCTTTTATGATTGCCCCATCCCGATTTGAAAACGATAAAGTATATTTAGAAATGGTCAATCAATTAATGTATATTGCGACAGAATCAGAAATGAAACGCTTAAAACAAATACCCGTAGCCCAGCGCGAATCGGCTTGGTATGCCTTTTGGAAAACCTATGACCCAACCCCGACCACTGAAATTAACGAACGCGAAGTGGAATACTTTCAACGCATCAACTATTGTATTGATAACTTTTCAAAAGGCGATTATGGGTATCGTTCGCAACGAGCGCGAGTCTATATGAAATATGGACCGGCTGATTTTATTGAAACCCGTCCGTTTGAACAAAACAGCCGTCCGTTGGAAATTTGGTATTATTACACTATAAATAGAAAGTTTATCTTTATTGATTATAATGGCTTTGGTGAATATGTCTTATATCAAGAGTCGCAGATTTAGAAATTTTATTTATCTTGCCTTTTGCTTTGCTATTTTAATAGCAAAAGTAAGTTGGGCTCAAGATACCTTAGCATTAGACCATGCGATTTTCAAATACCAAGATAATTTAGCCTTAATTGAAGTTTATTATGCCTGTCCGTATCGAGTATTTAACTACCAGGTCACTAATGACACGATTCAAGCCCGCTATCAATTAATCTTTCTCCGCAAAAACTTAAACTCCACGACTGTCTATGTAGACACATCCTATCATCGGATCATTCTCCCCTCATTTCAAAAAGCCCAAAGCCAGGACCTCAGATTAGTTGATGGATTAGGATTTTTTGCCCCGGCTGGTAAATATCTTATTGCTCTCACGGTGCAAGAATCATTATTTTCAGTTACTGTGAGTGATACTATCAATGTGCCTGATTTTCAAAGTCACCCCTCCCTCTCATCAATTGAATTAGCATCAAAAGTGACCACCGATGCTAATGCTGCTAAATTTACCAAAGGCAACTTACAAATCGTCCCTAATCCAGATCGCCGCTTTGGTGGCGCTTATGAATTGCTTTATGTCTATCTGGAAGGTTATAATTTAGTTGCTGATAGCAAACCCTATCAATTGGTCTATCAAATTCTTAATCCCGATAAATCCGTTGTCAAATCCTATCCGGCTGAGATTAAAAACAAAAACGGCACTGACTTTGCCTATACTTTTGCAATTAGCACCAAAGGTCTCAGTAGTCAAAATTATCTCTTAGCAATTACTTTAACTGACCTTTCTAACAATCAGTCGGCGACGATGACCAAGCCATTTACTATTATCACACCAGCTGTAATGGAAGCGCCACAAACTTTTATTGACACCTCGCCCCTTTATAAAGAAATCCAGTTTTTAGCCACCCCAACGGAATTAAAGCAATATCAAAATCTCACCCAAGAAGGTAAAAAAGAATTCTTACGCCGCTTCTGGACAAAACACGATTTTAACAACTATACACAACGCATTGCATATGTTGATTCCAAATACAAACGGGGCAACACTTTAGGTCGCAACACCGATCGCGGTCGCATTTATATTAAATATGGTGCTCCCGATGAAATCGTTGCGCATACGATGATTGAACACACCCGGCCCCATGAACATTGGTATTATTATGCCCAAGGCATTCATTTTATATTTATTGATATTCATTCCAATGGTAATTATCAATTAGTCTATTCCAGTATTGATACCGAAAGTAAACATCCCAATTGGGAAAATTTAGTTGACCCATTAGAATTGGACGATTTAAAATGAACAACTCCAAACCCGAAAGAAATCAAGAAAACGAACCCACCCAAACCATTACTTCTTTCAATTACCTCTATGAAGTAAGGATTCATCCGTTTCGCACCGAATCAGTTATTCTTAAAAGCGAACCGCCGCCCTGCTATAAAATTAACGATTATGTCGTTGTCCAAACCAATCGAGAACAAAACATCGGTCAAATCATTAAAATCTCTCAAATTGAAAATATTGCCAGTGCATCTCATGCTCAAATCATCCGAATCGCAACCCAAGACGATTTTAATCGTAAAAAGAATTTACAAAATCAAATTCGCTCTGCCCACGAGTTTTTTGAAAACCTTTTTAAACGCTTTAAGATCAATGCCAAAATTGTCTTTGTGGACATTGACTTAAATCATTATAAAACTTATTGCTATATCGTCTCCGAAAAGAAAATCGACTATCTTTCCTTACACGAAACCGCAGCCGATAGTTTAAAAACCCGCATTGCAATTAAACAAATCGGTGTGCGTGATTATGCTCGTTGTTTAGGTGGCATTGGTATTTGTGGCCGTCAATTATGTTGTCGGGCATTCTTAAAAAACATCCCGTCGATCACCCTCTCGGTGGTGCGGGAACAGAATATTTTTATTGAACCCGAAAAAATATCCGGTTTATGCGGTAAACTGAGATGTTGTTTATTATATGAAGTTAACAAAAATGAGCGACCTTAAAATAAAACAGCAAGTTGCGAAATTAGAAAAAATCTCCCTTGCTGAGTTAGAGCGAAAATTAAAAGCGGGAACATTAGTCATTCCCTATAATCAGAAACGAAAAAAAGCAATCAAACCAATTGCCATTGGCGAAGGTGTTTCCGTGAAAATTAATTGTAATCTCGGCACCTCCCCCGACCAAGCCGATTTAAAATATGAATTAGAAAAACTCTCGGTTGCAATAAAGGCCGGTGCTGACACGGTAATGGATTTATCAACCGGTGGCAACATCAAACAAATCCGTCAAGCAATTATTAATGCTTCAACTGTACCGGTTGGGAGTGTCCCGATCTATTCGGCAAGTTTTCTTGCTCAAAATAAGCATAAAAGTTTTGTCGAACTAAAAGTCAAAGATTTCTTTACGGTCATTGAAGAACATCTCCAAGATGGTATTGACTTTATTACCGTGCATTGTGGAATTACCCGTTATAATATGCAAAAAGTCAAAGAAACCCGCCGTCTGACCGGTGTTGTCAGTCGAGGTGGTTCCATGATAATTGAATGGATGCGTTATAATAACAAAGAAAATCCGCTCTATGAGTACTACGACGAAATCTTAGCCCTGGCTAAAGAATATGATATTACTTTAAGTCTCGGTGATGGACTAAGACCTGGTTCGCTGGCCGACGCAACTGACGAGGCGCAAATTTTAGAACTAATGACCATTGGCGAACTCATTATCCGTGCCCGAGAAGCCGGCGTCCAAGCTATTGTTGAAGGACCTGGTCATATTCCACTCCATCAAATTGAAGCCAATATCAAATTAGAAAAGATTATCTGTCATAACGCCCCGTTTTATGTTTTAGGACCATTAGTCACTGATGTCGGTTGTGGTTATGACCATATCACTTCTGCGATTGGTGGTGCGTTAGCAGCTTATTATGGTGCTGATTTTCTCTGTTATGTAACCCCTTCTGAACATTTAGGACTACCGACCATTGATGATGTTCGAGAAGGTGTCATCGCCTCGAAAATCGCAGCGCATGCAGCAGATGTTGCGCGTGGTCATAAAGGTGCCCAAAATTGGGATTATAAAATCTCCCAAGCCCGTGCTAATTTAGATTGGCAGCAAATGATTAAATTAGCAATTGATCCCGAAAAAGCACAAGCAATTTACAATCGCGCAAAACATAAAACCAAAGACACTTGCACGATGTGCGGTGAATTTTGCGCTCTTAAAAAAAGTAAGGAATGGTTATATGAAGAAACTAAAAAACACAAAAAATAAACAATACACTTTATTTACCCCGGGTCCGACTGAAGTCCCAGATTTTGTCTTACAAGCCAGTGCTCAAAGTTTAGTCTATCATCGAGAAGCAAATTTTTCAAAACTCTATCAGGCGGTTAACGAACACCTCAAAGCAGTTTTTAAGACCAAAGGTCGCGTTTTTATCTTTACCGCATCCGGTACCGGTGCGATGGAAGCCGCAGTTGCCAATCTCGTCAGCCGTAATGAAAAAGCATTAGTTGCTATCTGTGGTAAATTTGGCGAACGCTGGAAAGAACTCTTAACCCGTTATGGCGCATATGTTCGCACTTTAGACGCTCCTTATGGCAAAACTATCAATCCCCAAGAATTAGAACGCAAACTAAAAACTGATGATACGATAAAATATGTCTTTACTACCCTGACCGAAACCTCAACCGGCACTCTGATTGATATCAAAGCCTTTGGCGAAATCTGTCATAAACTAAATCGCCTCTTAATTGTTGATTGCATTGCCGGTTTAGCGGCTGATGAATTTCAGATGGACAACTGGCATGTTGATGTTGCGATCGGCGCATCGCAAAAAGCGCTCTTTACGCCACCAGGCCTTTCTTTTCTTGCTTGTAATGACAAAGCCTGGCAAATCATTGAAAAATCGCGTAATCCCCGTTATTATTTTGATCTCTTAATTGCCGAAAATTTCCACAAAAAGAATCAAACCCCTTGGACACCTGCGGTTTCAATCTTTAATGGCTTATTAGCCGCTTTACAGTATGTCTCGAAAAAAGGCATTGAACACTCTTGGCAGCGGCACCAAACGATTGCTGAATATGTGCGCACTTATCTTACTAAATTAAATATCGAGCTCTATTCTGAAAAACCATCCAATGCTTTAACCGTGGTTAAAATGCCTGAATATATTGATAGTACAAAAATTATTGAGTATCTAAAAAACAAATATCATATTTTGTTTGCTAATGGCCAAGCTGAACTCAAAGGAAAAATAATCCGGATTGGCCATATGGGGCTATATGATAAAAAGACCTTTGCCCAAATATTAAATTATTTTACCCAAGTGTACCAAAAGATGTTAAAGAAATAAAACTATGACTACGACCCGCAACATCATCCGACAATTCAACAGTGTAATTCTGATTCTCCTCGGCTCAGCCATCTATGCGTTGGCTTATGACTTATTCTTAATTCCTCATCAGATTGTGCCTGGTGGCATTAGCGGTCTTTCGATGATCATCAATCGTTATCTCCATACCCCAATTGGGTTAGTAATTATCATTCTCAATATTCCGATCTTCTTATTAGGTGCAAAAATCATTGGCAAAATTTATACTGTAAAGTCAGTTATCGCAGTAATAATTTCCTCGGCGTTGATTGACTTTTTCAACTATTTAGTACCACTTAAATCTGTCACCGATAATAAAATTCTGGCTGCACTCTATGGCGGTATCATGTTAGGAATTGGCTTAGGAATTATCTTTCGTGGTCAAGCATCGACTGGTGGTACGGATATCATTGGTCAAATTATCAATCGTTATTCCAATTTCAGCACCGGCAACTCAATTCTTATTGTTGATTTTATCATTATTTCTGCGTCAGGTATTGCTTTTGGCAATTTTGAAGCTGCGCTCTATGGTTATCTCACGCTCTTTTTCTCAACGAAGATCATTGATTTAGTATTAGAAGGGATCAGTTATACGCGTGCGGCTTTTATTATCTCAGAAAAAAATCAACAAATTAGCGATATGATTCTTACGAAACTCAATCGGGGTGTCACCCAACTGCAAGGAATTGGTGGTTATAGTCAACTTCCCAAAGATGTGCTCTATGTGGTTATTTCCAAGCGGCAAGTTAACGAATTGGTCTATCGTATTAAAGAAATTGACCCACATGCATTTGTGGTCATAACCGATGTTTATGAGGTTTTGGGAAAAGGGTTTCATCCGCGCACGCCGCCCTTACCATTACCTCGTAAATTAATTGAGGGATAAAAAATATGCGAGTTGGCTTTTATCAGTTTGCACCGGTTTTTGGCGATAAACCGAGTAATTTAGAAAAAATCGCCAAAATTCATAATATCAGTGCTGATTTAATTGTCTTACCAGAACTTTGTAATACCGGTTATCTCTTTAAATCCAAAAATGAACTTAAAGCATTAGCTGAAAATATTCCCAATGGTGAAACTACGAAACTGCTCTTACAAATTGCCCGCAGTAAAAACATTGCGATTGTTGCTGGGCTTGCCGAAAAAGATAAAGGTAATTTATACAATTCGGCGGTATTCGTTACGCCAAGTGGTAAAGTCTATACTTATCGTAAAGCTCATCTTTTCTGTGATGAGAAATTCTATTTCAGTCGCGGCAATACCAAATTTCAAGCCTACAAATATAAGAATACCAAAATCGGCATGCTCATCTGTTTTGATTATATCTTTCCCGAAGCGACACGGAGTTTGGTCTTAAAGGGTGCGGAAATTATCTGCCAACCATCCAATCTCATTTTGCCCTATGCGGAACGGGTCACGATCAGCCGAGCCATTGAAAATCGCGTCTTTATTATCTTAGCTAATCGAATCGGTTTTGAAAAACGCGGTAAGAAACATATCCAATTTATTGGGGGCAGTCAAATCGTCTCGCCGACCGGTGAAGTTTTAGCAAAAGCAGCCCACGATAGCGAAGAGATCAAAATTGTCAACATCTATCACAAATTAGCGATAAATAAAAATGTCACTCGCTATAACAACATCTTAAAAGACCGACGCACGGATCTTTATTTTAAATAAAAGATAAGGAGTTGAAAAATGTCTAAAATTAAAATTTGGTGGCAGGTAAATTTTGTACTTTTTATAATTTTATTTTGCGCGATGTGTGTATTCGCTCAAGTTGATGTTCGTTCTCAAATCGATTCAGTAACAATCTATACTGATCGAGCCTTGATTGTGCGTAAGGCAAATGTTTATTTAGACGCATCTAGCACCCTTCGCTTTGCTGACCTCTCGGGCCTGCTTGAT
>CBFGJZ010000035.1:0-9870 GCA_965649215.1 Caldifarciminota bacterium | reverse complement strand
TGAAGACTTTGGTGAATAGTGAACATGAGAGCGGAATTTATAATGTGATATGGAATGGTCGAGATGAAGCTGATCGAGCGGTTGCAGAAGGTATCTATTTCTATACTTTAGAGACATCGAAACAGAGCTTTACGAAAAAGATGATTTTGACACGCTAATTCATCGATAAATTATGGGGGCTGGGTTTAACACTCAGCCCTTTTTATTTTATGACACTTTATTGACAGCTAAACTATTCTTGTTAAAATATTATATTAACTTTTAATTTGAGGATATTATGAAGAATATAAAATTAGTTTTAGTATTTTTGTTTTTTTATGTTGTGAATACAAGTTGGGGATTAACTGGAGCAAGTTATCTTATATTCGCACCTGATAATTTTGTGTCAACTCTCCAGCCATTGGCAGAATGGAAGACAAAAAAAGGTATAAGGGCAAAAATTATACCATTATCGGTATCGGGCAATAGCGCTTCCGCCATTCGTAATTATATTATAAATGCTTATAATAATTGGGATATTCGTCCTGAATATATTTTGTTAGCAGGACATGGTACTGTCGTGCCTTATGCAGGCATTTCAGATGATTATTATGCAGATTTAACTGGTGATTATAAGATTGAACTTAGTGTTGGTCGTTTGCCAGCAACATCAGTTGATCAATTAGCTAATATGGTTAATAAAACGATTATGTATGAACGATTCCCTTATCTGGAAGATTCTTTATGGTTTAAAAAAGGTATGACAATTATTAAAGAAGATTATTCAGGTTATCCTCCAACCCAATATCCTGATACTGAATATTGGGAAAATGCCCGGTATTGTTATACACGTTGGCTGGAAAATGGTTATGTCCATATTGATTCTTTTTCTAAAAATCGTGGCAATAATGCAACTGATGTTATTAACGGAATTAATAATGGACGAGCATATATTGTATTTCGGGGACAAGCAGTTGCTAATTGGGGAAGTCCGTTTTCCGTAGATCCACAATCCACAAATAATGGTTATAAACTGCCGATTGTAATTTCTGCAACCTGTGCAACCGCATCACTTACTTATAATGATTATCAGACCAATCGGTTTATGGTCGCAGGAAGTGTTGCTAATCCGAAGGGAGCGGTTGGGACATTTGGTACAACTCAAACTGCAGTCGGTTCTGGTTTAGCACAACAAAGGGGAACAGTTGCAAAATGTTTTCATCGTGCCTTATTTAACGAACGAATATATGCTATGGGCGATGCAGCAAAGCGAGCCAAATTTTTATTAGATTCAATTCAACCACCTGGTTATTCGCAAACCCGTTATTCAGAGTGGCAACTTTTTGGCGACCCCGAGTTACAGATGTGGACTGATAAACCAGTGAGGTTAACGGTTAGTTATGATTCGGTGATTCCTTCAATACCACAGACTTTTTGCGTGACAGTTTATCAAGGTTCATCACCAATGGGTGGGGTTGGTGTTTGTTTAATGAAAGATTCAACAATTTATGAATTTCGGCAGACAAATAATAGTGGTATTGCAACTTTTCTAATTCAACCTCAATCAACAGGTATTATGTTGGTAACTGTAACTGCCCATAATTGTATACCTTATGAAGGAGAAGTTAGAATTACGAGCGGAGGTTATCAACACGATGTGGGGGTAGAAGCAATTATAGAACCATCGGGTTCAGTTGCTTTAGGTGCTAATGTGACACCAAAAGTGCGAGTGAGAAATTATGGTATGAGCATGGATTCTTTTCCCGTCACTTTTTGTATTGGTAATGTCTATACAAATACTGTTTATACAACGCTTTCAGCTCAGGATACGATTACTGTAAGTTTTCCAACTTGGCTAGCGCAGGCTGGTAATTATCAAGTAATAGCATACAGTGCTCTGGCAAATGATCAATGGCGAGGTAATGATACAATGCGTTCTAATTTAGTAGTTGTTATGCCAAATGATGTTGGTGTCGAAGCGATTATCTATCCTGAAAGTACGGTTATTATTAATCAGGTTGTCACACCACGGGCGATAGTAAAAAATTATGGCAGTTTACCACAAAGTAATTTTTCCGTGAGTTGTTCAATTGTCGGCGCAAATGGTTTCTTGTACTATACAAATACACAAACAATAAATTATCTTGGTAGTGGCAATACAATCACGGTAAATTTTGCTAATTGGGTACCTAACAATGCAGGGCGGTGTAGCGTAAAAATTAAAACTAATTTAGCTGGTGATGAAAATCCGAACAATGACCAACAAGTTAAAATTATTAACGTCGTTATGTTAATGATTAACGAAGGATTTAATAGTTCCAATTTTCCACCAACAGGATGGCAAGCGGTAATTGTGAGTGGTTCTTACAACTGGCAATGGACTTCACAAGGTGATTATCCACCTTGTGTACCTTATGAAGGTGCGGGTATGGCAACTTACTCTTCATGGTTTGCTACGCCTGGTAGTTCAGCTCGGTTAATTACACCTTTAATTTCTGTTAGCGGTGCTTTACGATGTTCTTTAAAATTTATGATGATGCACGATCCAGGTTATTCATCATCGAATGATCGCGTTGCCGTGCAGGTCTCTTACGATGGTATAAATTTCACGACAATTAGCACGATTGGACGATATGCCTCAACAACGGGTTGGAATGAACATTCGGTGTATTTAGGCGAGATGACTAATAATTTCTATGTTGCGTTTCAGGCGGTTTCGGAATATGGTAATAATATGTTTTTAGATTATGTACGGTTGTTTTCACCCAATGCAATTGCAGAAGAGAAGTTTACGGAAATAAAAGAAACGACTCGTTTGGAGCTTACAGAAGCAATACCGAATCCAATTGTCAACGGGGCTACGCAAATAAAATTTACTCTCACAAAACCAACTTGGACTGTAATGAAAGTATATGATATCAGTGGTAAAGTGATTAAGACTTTGGTTAATGAATATCTAAATTGTGGTGAATATTCAATTAGTTGGGATTGCCGGGATTTTAACCAACAGAAAATCGCTCCAGGTATTTATTTCTATACGCTCAAGACCAATGATAACCAGCTTAAGAAAAAGATTGTTCTACTAAATTAGCGATCTATCGTCTTTAAGCGAAAATTATTAATATTCCATAATAAATTAGTTAGTCTTGACAAAAACTAATAAGCGAATATGATTTGTTAGAGTATGCAGGATGATTTTTTACTGGAACGGAAACGACTGGTGAGTGAACAATTAATCGCCCGGGGCATTAAAGATAAGCGGGTCTTAGATGCCTTTCTGAAAATTCCGCGGCATCTTTTTGTCGAGGCAGCATTGGTGCATCAAGCCTATGAAGATCATCCATTGCCGATTGGTTATAACCAGACTATTTCGCAACCATATATCGTTGCGGCAATGACTGAATATTTAGATATTGCAGCGACTCACAAAGTGTTAGAAATTGGAACTGGTTCGGGCTTTCAAACTGCAATATTAGCAACATTAGCAAAAATGGTTTATACAATCGAAAGAATTGCTGAATTATCGCAACGGGCGAGGTTGATATTAAACCGTTTGGCGTTAACAAATATTCGTTATAAGATTGACGATGGTAGTATTGGATGGTCGGAATTTGCGCCCTACGATCGAATTATCGTAACGGCTGCATCTGAATTTATGCCGACTGAGTTAGTTAAGCAATTAAACAAAAATGGTAAAATTATCATACCGCTTGGCAAGGGTAATTCTCAAGTATTAACTTTGGGTGTGCATAATGGAACGCGATTGATTCAAAGAAAGCTTTTTGAGTGCAGTTTTGTACCATTAGTAGGATGCAAATGAAATGGCCGCAACAAAAAGGATGTTTATAATTAGGGGAAATAATTATTTTAAGTTTATTATCGGGGCGTAGCGCAGTTGGCTGAGCGCGCTTGGTTCGGGACCAAGAGGTCGCTGGTTCAAGTCCAGTCGCCCCGATTTTTTAAATTAATTATGACTAAATTAATTATCTTGATTTCCGAAGAACAAATTCATAAAAAAGTTAAAGAGTTAGCCGCTCAAATCTCATATGATTATCAAAAGACAACGCCATTATTAGTGGGAATTTTAAAAGGGGCATGGGTTTTTATGGCGGATTTGGTGCGTCAGATATCCATCCCAATCAAATGCGATTTTTTACAAGTCTCTAGTTATGGGCAAGCAACAGAAAGTTCAGGTATTGTTAAGATTATTACGGACCTTAAATGTTCAATTGAAGGTGAAGATGTAATTTTGGTTGAAGATATTGTGGATACAGGCTTAACCTTAAAATATATTATGGACTATTTGTCAATTCGCCGACCTAGATCAATCAAATTGTGTTCACTTTTGGATAAGCCTGACCGTCATAAGATTGAATTCAAGATTGACTATCTTGGTTTTACTGTACCTAATAAATTCGTGGTGGGGTATGGTATTGATTACAAAGAGCTCTATCGCAACTTACCCTATATTGCTTATGTCGAAACAGAAGAATAAAAAGATTAACACGAATGTCACACATTAAACAAATAAGATGACGAGAAAACACAATTAACTTAAAAACATTTCCATAATGTGAATATTTGTTTTATTCGTATGCTAAAATAGTTATGAAAAATAATTTAATTCATTCAATGCAGATCAATATTGAAATTGCTAAGGGCATTCAAAAAGGCAGTTTATTATTGAAAGATGTGAAACTAGTTAATGTCTATTCAGGCGAAATTTACGAGACCAATATCTTACTCAAAGATAATTTAATTGTTGGTATTGGTAATGAATATCATCTTGCTGAAAAGACGATTGATCTGCATGGTTTATATGCAATACCTGGGCTGATTGATGGTCATATTCATATTGAAAGTTCACTTCTTTCGGTTAATGAATTTGCTCGGTTATTGCTTTTGAACGGCACGACCACAATCATTGCTGATCCGCACGAAATCACCAATGTCCTGGGCACAAAAGGCATTGACTATATGCTCAAGGCAAGTGCAAAACTGCCTTTGGATATTTATTTTACAATTCCGTCTTGTGTGCCATCAACCAATATGGAAACTGCGGGCGGACGGATTTTGCCCGCTGATGTCAAAAAATATATCTCGCATCCGCGCATTGTCGGCTTAGCAGAAATGATGAATTTCCCGGGTGTAATTGCCGGTGACAAAGGAGTGCTTGAAAAAATCGCAATTGCCCGCGATGCCAATAAAATCATTGACGGACACGCGCCTCGCTTATATGGTAAATATCTGCAGGCATATATTGGCGCAGGCGTGATGTCTGACCACGAATGCACCGACGCGCGCGAAGCATTAGAAAAACTGCGACTTGGAATGCATATTATGATTCGTGAAGGTACCGCCGCAAAAAATCTCTCGGACCTGTTGCCTATGCTCAATATGCGAAACTCAAGAAGATGTATGTTTGTGAGCGACGACAAGCATCCCGACGACTTACTATCATTTGGACACTTAAACGCAGTCTTGCGTAAAGCAGTGGCGATGGATTTAGACCCGATTACGGCAATTCAAATGGCATCATTAAATCCCGCTCAATACTTCAAGCTCAATGACCGCGGTGTTCTCTCCCCAGGTAAAATCGCTGATATTACAATTATTGATAATTTAACTGATTTTAATGTTGTGATGGTAATAAAAAATGGTAAGGTTGTAGTGAGCGATCGAGCGATTAAGACTGGTTTACCATATTATAAAGATAAGTTTGTATTGGCGAGTATCAAAGTTAAACCATTTCCAATCTCTGCTTTAAAAGTTAAATTTAAAGCAAATACGAACACAATCAATGTGATTCGAATTATTCCCAATCAAATCATAACCGATAAATGGAAGGCAACAATTGGAGCGATGCGAAAAAAAGTAAGCGGTTATGAGGTAATCGAAGCAGATTTAGAGCGAGATATCTTGAAAATCGTGGTTATCGAGCGTCACAAAAAAACCGGTAATATTGGCATTGGCTTTGTTACAGGATTTGGCTTGAAAAAAGGAGCGATTGCTTCGTCAGTTGCCCACGACTCGCACAATATTATTGTGGTCGGTACTAATGATAAAGACATCTATTTTGCGATTAAGCAAATTATCAAAATGGGTGGCGGATATGTGGCAGTGGATAAAGAAAAAATGAAAGCATCGCTGGCTTTGCCGATTGCTGGTTTAATGTCAGACCAGTCAGCTCAAACCGTTTCTTTAAAACTCAGAGAACTACTCTCAGTGGTTAAATCCTGGCAATGTAAAATTGACAACCCCTTTATCACGCTATCATTCTTGGCATTGCCCGTTATCCCCGAACTAAAAATCACAGATAAAGGTCTTATCGATGTCTCCCAATTCAAAATTGTCGAGTTGTGTGAAAGATAAAGAATAAACTAATACATATACATTATGTAAAAAAACCCTACCTAATGTATCACTTTAACACTTCTTTGATTATCTCCGACTCGGTTGTAAATTCAGGATATTTTTTATAGATATATTCCAAAAGTTTCTTTAACCGCGTCTGCTCATAATAGGTTACTTTATATCTTTTTTTCATATTTGACGTTTTATTGCAATGAGAACAAAATGTATGCTTAAAAGTTTACCTGCTTTAAATAACTTATATTGACGATATAAATTATTAACACTTTGTTTTTCAATGTAACACGCTAAAAACCAACAACTAACAGCTAAAAACCGGCTTCACAAGGGTAGTGTCCCCTCCCTCGCCTTTTCATACGCTTGTGAACTGGATTTTTTAGTGTAATTTAAAGCGTAATTAAATGCGTAGTTTTCTTCGTCGCAAAGAGCGTAGAGTCTTGGGTCGCAATGCGTGTCAGGAAAAGAGCGGAGATAAGATTGGTGTTGCGTCAATTAGAAAGACGGGGATAAAGACGCTTACAAAATCAGATTGGAATTCAGGATAGGATACGGGTTCTTCACTCGGAAAATGGATTAAAAAATAAAAAGATTCAAAGATTAGAAGACTCTTTGTAAAGCTTGAATATAATTAATAAAATATTATTTGTATTTAACCATTGACTTTTAAGCAAATCTTTTATAGTCTAACCAATCACTATGCTCGTTTTGCTCTTTTCACTTTTCTCCATATTCAATTATCGAGAAATCGGCGGTAGTGCATCATCATTATTAGTGAGTTCTATTGGCAATTCGACTTATATTGCAACTGCTACTAATCCTGCCATATTATCACAACTGGAAAAGAATAGTGTTGGCATTGTTTATGCCTGTCCGTATAATATTACAGAAATTCAATATACCCGCTTGGCTGGAAATTATAAGAATTTTGGCATTGATATCTCGCGTTTAGGACAGAGCGGCTATCAGGAATATGTTTTCTCTTTATCAACTGGATTTAATCTATCTCAGGACTTATCTTATGGCTTTGCACTTAAAGGTCTGTATCTTGATTTATCTGAATATGGACAGACTCTGATTCCAGCATTGAATTTTGGCATTGCTTATCAACTCCCAAAAATGCAATTCGGTGCTGTGCTTGAAAATATCAATCATCCCTTAAATTCAGCAACTGATAATATTCCCTGGTCAATTATTGTCGGCGTTCTGTTTCAACCCGTTCCTGATTTATCATTAGGACTGGAACTAGAAAAATCGAATCAAGACCAAAATCTTGCGCTCGGTGCTGAATTCAAACCCTTGTCCAATCTCTTTTTACGAGTCGGCACCAAAACCAATCCTTTTATAATCAGTGCGGGATTTGGTTTTATGTATAAGAATTTCTTGCTCGATTATGCGGTAAAGTTTCATACCCGATTAAAAGACACATCGGTCTTTAGTCTTGGTTATACCTGGTAAATTATATGAGAGCGGAAAATGTCATTGCGAGGTGGTAGCGAAGCAACCCCAAAGCAATCCCTAATAATATGAGATTGCCACGCTCCCGTTGGTCGCTCGCAAAGACAATTACTCGCATTGGTCAATTTTTTTACGCTTATATCTTATCTTTACTAATTTTTATTTCAATACTATTTGCTCAAGATGCATCTGACTTGTTAGAAGATGATATCAACCTGCCCAGCCAGACTTTAACCGAAACCACGATTGAAGCGCTTTTAAGTCAGCCGATTAATTTTAATACTGCCACGCTTGAAGATTTAATCAAAATACCATATTTAACGCCAGTTATCGCAAATCAGATTCTTAAAGCGAGAGACAAGCAAAAACAATTTAATTCGCTCAATGGCCTTTTAGAAATCTCAGGTATTGATAAAGACCTGCTTGAGCAAATCTCACCCTTTATCACACTAAGACAAGCGAGTAAAATCAATACTCAAATTCAGATTCGCTCAAAGCTTGACTCTTTGAAAAATTACAATCGTTTTCAGGATTATCAAATCACTTCCCGCACTAATTTCAATATTACTAATAACGACTTAAAACTTCGCTTTATCATTGCAACTGACAAGGATAAAAAAGAAAAGAGCGCGATTGACTTTTTATCAGCTAGTATCGGTATTACCACAAACAATCAAAGATTAGTGGTTGGCAATTATCTCTTGAGTTTTGCTTCGCATCTTATCTTTGCCAGTCCATATTCGTATTCAAACACAATCAAGAACTTTAGTTTATCTCAGCTTAAATCAATCAATGAACTGACCGCTCCGTATGAGAATAAACCATTATTCGGAATTGCTTATGTCCATAATTTAAATAAATTAAACTTGACGGGGTTTATGTCATCGCGCCGGCTTGATGCTGAAATCAAAGACAAGGTAGTGAAACGAGTCTATTATTACACGCGCTATACTGATTCTCTTTCTTTGGCACGGCGAGACCAATTGCAAGAAAATTTAGTCGGCACGCGCCTGACTTATTTATTTAGCGAGCAGATACTCATTGGCACGACTATTGCTTACACTAATTATGACAAACCTTTTGCACCGACTGATTCAAATAATTCTTTTTATGGTCAATCCCTGACTCTTGCAGGAATTGATATGCAGGCATTTGTCAATAACTATTTTCTCAAGAGCGAACTCGCATATTCTTGCTCAAATGGATTTGGTTTTGCTTCGCAGATTATTGGCGACTGGAAATTTTTAAGAGTCAATTTTAATCTCTATACCCAGCAAAAGAATTTCTTCTCTCCGCACAGCCGTTGGAAAACTTTAACTAATCGCAAAGGCAATCTATCCAGTTCTTTTAATGTCTATTATAATTTGTCTGGTTTTAAGATGTACTTGCTCGCAAGCACAAAACAGGATTTTACGCAAGATTCTCTGCCTGCCCGAATCCAGTATCGAGTCGAACGCAAACAGAATAAGTTTAATCTTGGTCTGGTCTTGAAAAGCACTTATAAAGAGACTGAATTGAAAACCTATGGCGCACGCTTTGACTTAACTTATCATTTTTCTCATCAATGGTCGTTAACCAGTCGGATTGAAGATCGTTATTCAACAAATAAGTCAGGTTTTGGCAGATTATTACAAATTGGTACTAAATATGATTTTAACCACCTACGAGCTGAATCCCGAATCTATTTGTATAACATCTCTTCAACTGATTGTAAGATTTATGCGTATGAGCCGATTCGCAGTGGTTATGGATTTTACGAAAAAGGTATTAGACTTTTTAGTGGTATCCAATACCGATTGGGAAATTATTTAAATCTGAATTATTATCTGGGTTATACCAAAACTTCACTCGGCAATTTTGATTCCTGTTTGCAATTATTAATAGATATGTGATTATAGATTTTACATAGAGATTGCTTCGCTTTCGCTCGCAACGACTTTGTCGTCTGTGTAATCTGTGGTTACTGTTCTTACTCTAAAATCTTAAAATCGACTCTTCGATTCAATGCTCTGCCTTCAGGAGTTTGATTAGATGCGATTGGCTGAGATGAACCATATCCTTTGG
>CBFGJZ010000034.1:11482-15655 GCA_965649215.1 Caldifarciminota bacterium | reverse complement strand
ATCCGCTCAGGAGCAAAAAAGTCTATCTTCGGTAATGAATTATAATTTAATAAATTACCTTGTAAAACGGGTTCCCAATAGATATTTCTCAAAGCATCGTCACCAAAATGTCCATTACCACCAATAAAATCAACTCTTACTCGCAGATCTTTATAGACAATTAACTCTTTAGTCACAGGATTATATTGAAATGGCGTAATCCCTAAAATCACACAATCAACCCCACGAATCTGAAGTGGTTCGGATAATTTAACCGGTGACTCTGGATAATAGGCATCTTTACTGTAGATATCCATATTCTTAACATATTGTAGCGGTGAATCATCATTATCTAACGGTATCTTAGGTGCGGGTGCAACTTCAACATTTTTATAAACTTCAGTGCGTGCATTAACAATGGTTGCTTTTGCTTGAGCACCTTGGGGAATGGCAATATAGCGACCTGTACCAGCAAGATTTGGTGCGCCTTCGTCATTCGGTAAAAAGATACCAGGAATACCAAATGTTTTCATTGGTATGCCATCAATTTCTTGTTCCTCAATAACCATCTCGTGAATACTGAAGATAACCTCAATACCACCATCGGTTTCTGAGATAACATTAAATAAGGGGTTTTTACCCCAATTATTTGTATAGTTTACTACTTCGCTATTTGTTGCCAAAGCAACAAAAACAAAGAGTGCTATACCAAGGATTATATTTTTGCGCATAGCGCCTCCTCTAAAAGATTTTTTACTTTATTCACTGCCCTATACCAACTTCATTGTTCTTATTGGGGATTTTTCTTTGTATATAATAAAATACATTTTATTAATTACAATTTTAATAAAAATTGACAATAAAGTCAATATCTTTTTTTATTTATATTTATTATGGTCAAAGTAGAAATATTTTCATAATAATGAAGAGTATTTATTAAACTTGTATATATTATTTGACATCTTGTTGTTTCTATGTTATAATAATAATTCAAATTTAGAAAAAGGGATTCAAAATGAAAGAAAAAATCTTAGAAATTAGATGGCATGGCCGCGGCGGCCAAGGAGTTGTGACTTGTGCTGAACTTTTAGCCAAAGCAGCTATTGCTGAAGGCAAATATGCTCAGTCTGCTCCATCTTTTGGACCCGAACGCCGTGGAGCGCCGGTTGCAGCGTTTTTACGAATATCTTCTAAACCAATTCGCTTACGCTCACAAATTGATCATCCCTCCATTGTTGTCGTATTAGATCCAACTATTTTAATTCTTCCCGATGTTGTTGCAGGGATTAGAAAGAACGCCATTTTTATCGCTAACACTAATAAACTATTAGAAGATGTCAAATATCTACTTGGTGTCAATGTTCGTTTGGGAGTTGTTGACGCTACGAAGATTGCTTTAGAAGAAATTAAACGCCCTATTACTAATACAACTATGATGGGTGCTTTTATTCGTGCCACTGAAATCGTCAAACTTGAAACAGCAAAAGAACAAATTAAAGAACGCTTTCCTACAAATTATGAAATAAATATTAACGCAATGATGCGTGGTTACCAAGAACTAGAAATGGAATCTGAAGAAAATCAAATTGTTATAAAAGAAACTAAATCCGTTCAAATTCCAAAATTGCCCGGTTGGAGAGAATTACCAATTGGTTTAGCAACTCAAGCCGCAAGTGCTCAAAACTATAAAACAGGTTCATGGCGCAGTTTGGTTCCTGTTACTGATGCTACCAAATGCATAAAATGTGGTCTCTGTTGGATTTATTGTCCTGACTCTGCCCGTTATCGAATGTCCGATGGTACATATGAAACAAATTTTGAATATTGCAAGGGATGTGGTGTTTGCGCTCGTGAATGTCCATCCCGATGCATAACTATGATTGAAGAGAAGGAATAATGTCAAAAAGAACAGGATTAGAAGTATCTTTAGCAGTTGCCGAAGCAGTCAAATTGGCTAATGCTGATATGGTTGCGGCTTATCCTATTACGCCGCAAACCCATATCGTTGAAAAATTAGCTGAAATGGTTGCTAATGGCGAATTAAAAGCAGCATATATTAATGCTGAATCAGAACATTCTGCAATTAGTCTTTGCGTTGGATCTTCCATTGCTGGTGCCCGAACTTTTACTGCGACGAGTGCTCAAGGTTTAGCTTTAATGCATGAAATCCTTTATATTGCTTCAGCTTTACGATTACCGATAGTCATGGCGACAGTCAATCGCGCTTTATCAGGTCCTTTAAGTATTTGGGGCGACCATTCTGATGTTATGGGCGAACGAGATACAGGCTGGATCCAATTATTTGCTCAAAATGGCCAAGAAGCATTTGATATGACACTTCAAGCATTTAGAATTGCCGAAGACCACCGTGTTTTATTACCTGTTTCTGTCAATATGGATGGATTCACTCTAAGTCATGTAATCGAACCTGTTGAAATCTTAGAACCGAATGAAGTGAAAAAGTTTATTAGAGAATTTAAACCATATTACCAACTTGATCCTCGAAAACCAGTCACAATCGGTGCTTTTGCAACACCCGAATATTATATGGAAGCCAAAAAACAAGTTGAAGCTGCAATCTTTAATTCTAAACCAGTAATTGAAGAAATCTGGCAGGAATTTGGCAATCTTTTTGGTCGTCACTATACTGCAATCGAAAATTATCATAGCGATGATGCAAAAATACTTTTGCTTACTTTGGGTGGTATTGGTGAAACTGCACAGACTGCAATTGACGAAATGCGTGAACAAGGTTTACCGGTGGGACTATTAAAACTAAAGCTCTATCGACCATTTCCCCTTGAAGAGTTACGAAACTTCTGCAAAAACATTGAAACCTTAATTGTTTGTGAACGAGCGATGTCACCCGGCGGTAGTGGTGGTCCAATTGGTTTTGAAGTAAGAAATGCCCTTTATAATATGAAAACAAAAATAAAAATTCATGATATTATTCTTGGTTTGGGTGGTCGTGATGTCAAGGTCGATGATTTTAAATCAATAGTTCAGCATGCTATGACTACCGAACCCAAAGAATACGAAATAATAGGAGTCCGAGAATGAGCGATAAATTTTCTGTCTATGTACCAAATTTAGTAGATAAAAAGGAGAATTTTGTCTCGGGTCACCGTGCTTGTCAGGGTTGTGGTTTAGCTTTAGCAGTTCGTTTGATTTTAAAAGCCGCTGGTCCTAATACTATTGTAATAAGCCCAACCGGCTGTTTAGAAATAATTTCATCTCCTTTTCCTCAAAGTGCTTGGAATGTACCTTGGGTACATGTAGCATTTGAAAATGCCGCTGCGGTAGCAACTGGCATTGAAGGTGCTTTTAAAGCGTTACAAGCAAAAGGTAAAAAAGAAAATAAACGGATAAATATTATTGCGATCGGTGGCGACGGGGGAACTGCAGATATTGGCTTGCAAGCTTTATCAGGAGCGATGGAACGAGGACACGACTTTCTCTATATCTGTGTTGATAATGAAGCATATATGAATACCGGGATTCAACGATCATCTTGCACACCTTTTGGAGCCTCAACTACCACATCACCATCGGGTACTAAAAGTATTGGTCAGATTACATGGAAAAAGAACATGGTCGCCATTGCTGCTGCCCACAATATTCCTTATACTGCAACAGCCTGTCCAAGTTACCCATTTGATCTTATGGAAAAAGTTAAAACTGCCCTTAGTTATATAGGTCCTAAATATATTCATTGCTTAGTTACTTGTCCCACCGGATGGTCAACCCCAGCTGATTTAATGATTAGAATCGGTTCTTTAGCGGTTGAAACCGGTGTCTTTCCTCTATATGAAATCATTCAAGGCAAATACCGTCTCAACTTTGATTTTCCGAAATTACGTCCTGTTGTTGATTACTTAAAAATCCAAGGAAGGTATCGTCATCTAAAACCAACTGACATTGAAACAATTCAAGAAAAAATAAATAATGATTGGAAAGAACTAAAACATAAAGTACTCTGTTCAAGGGAGCATTAATATGGATTTAACTATCGTTGACAAAATTTTACAAACCCATAACAATGATAAATCAATGCTCGTTGGCATTCTTCAAGATATTCAAGAACATTATCGCTGGTTACCTAAAGAAGTATTAAAACATGTTAGCAGTAAACTAAATGTGCCTCTCTCGGAAATTTACCAAGTCGTAACTTTTTATAAAGCATTCAGTTTAAAA
>CBFGJZ010000034.1:5470-11384 GCA_965649215.1 Caldifarciminota bacterium | reverse complement strand
ACCTAGAGGCAAACATGTTTGCAGTATTTGTATGGGTACAGCATGTCATGTACGCGGAGCACCACAAATTTTAGAAACTGTCAAAAAACATCTTGGAGTTGAAGCAGGTCAGAATACTGACGATATGCAATTTACTTTAAATACTGTAAACTGCGTTGGTGCTTGCGCAGTTGGACCAGTTGTACAGATTGATAATAACTTATATGGGAATATGACTTCAATAAAAACCGTACAATTGCTTAAGAAATACGCAAAGGATTAATTATGATAAGAAAAAAAATAAACTCCTGGCAAGAATTAAGAGATCTTGCGCACGATCTATCTAAAAATTTAAATCCGACGCAACCCTCTATTGCGATATGTGAAGGCACTGGCTGTCGGGTTTATGGTTGCTTAAGTGTTGCTGAAACACTTGAAAAAGAATTGACAAAACAAAATCGCGACCATATTAAAATCATTCATACTGGTTGTCATGGTTTCTGCGAGCGAGGCACCCTTATGGTCATTAATCCACAAGGTATTTTTTATTCGCGAGTAAAACCCGAAGATGTAACTGAAATAATTGAAAAAACAATTAAAAACAATGAAATCATCGATAGATTAGTTTACCTTGATGCTCAATCTGGTCAAAAAATCCCTTACGAAAAAGATATTCCTTTTTACAAACATCAGTATCGATTATTACTTGGACAAAATCAAAAAATAAATCCTACCTCTATTGAAGATTACATTGCCCATGGTGGTTATGACGCATTAGCTAAAGCATTATTTGAAATGACACCACTGACCATTATTGAAGAGGTGAAAAATGCTGGTTTACGTGGACGTGGGGGCGGTGGTTTTCCGACTGGCCGAAAATGGGAATCAGCACGAAAAGCAGAAGGTACAATAAAATATGTAATCTGTAATGCTGATGAAGGAGATCCCGGTGCTTATATGGATCGAAGCATTATTGAAGGCAATCCCCACTCAGTTTTGGAAGGCATTATTATCGGTGCTTATGCAGTTGGAGCTCAACAAGGATATATTTACATTCGCCATGAATATCCACTTGCCTTACATCACATTACCGAAGCGATCAAACAAGCTCGAGAATACGGACTATTAGGAGAAAATATTTTGGGTTCCGATTTCTCATTTGACTTGAAAATCTCTCGTGGTGGCGGGGCTTTTGTTGCAGGTGAATCAAGTGCCTTAATTCAATCCATCGAAGGCCGAGTTGCTGAACCGAAAGCAAAATATGTCCATATGGCAGAACATGGTTTATACAACAGTCCAACTGTCTTGAATAATGTAGAAACCTGGGCTAATGTACCGTTGATAATTAAAATGGGCAGTCATAAATATTCCGAAATTGGCACAAAAAATTCCACTGGTACGAAAATATTTTCTTTGGTTGGTAAAATCAATAATACAGGTCTTGTCGAAGTGCCGATGGGTATTTCACTTCGTCAAATTATTTTTGATATTGGTGGCGGCATTAAGAACAATAAGAAATTTAAAGCGGTTCAGACTGGTGGTCCTTCTGGCGGTGTCTTACCCGAAAAAATGCTCGATCTACCAGTTGACTTTGATCGTTTGACCGAAGCGGGCTCGATGATGGGTTCCGGTGGTATGATTGTAATGGATGAAGATAATTGTATGGTTGATGTGGCAAAATATTTTATTTCTTTTTTGCAAGAAGAATCCTGTGGTAAATGTGTACCCTGCCGAGAAGGTTTAAAAAAGATGTTAGAAATTTTAGACAAAATTACCAATGGGAAAGGCGAAGTTAGTGATCTTGATACTCTATTTGATTTATCTCAATTGCTAACTGATGGTTCGTTGTGCGGTTTAGGAACCAGTGCTGCAAATCCCGTTTTATCGTCCTTACAATATTTCCGTGATGAATATGAAGCCCATATTAAAGATAAAAAATGCCCTGCTAAAGTATGTAAGGCTTTGATCAAATTCCGTATCGATCCCGACAAGTGCACGGGTTGTCATCTTTGTTATAAAAATTGCCCGGCGGATGCGATTACCGGTCAAAATAAAAAACTTCACACGATTCATGATGATAAATGTATCAAGTGTGGCATCTGTTTTGATGTTTGTAAATTTGATGCAGTACTAAAGGAGTAAAAATGTATAAAGTTACAATTGATGGTATTGAAACAGAAGCATCTCCAGAAACTACAATTCTTGAAGTTGCGCAACGCGAATTGATTGAAATTCCAACTCTTTGTTATCATGAAAGCGTTGAACCTCGTGGTGCTTGCCGCCTCTGTACTGTAGAAATAGAAATCTGGGGACGAAAAAGATTAGTAACTGCCTGTAACTATCCTATTCGTGGTGATATCAAAATTGATACAAAATCTGAAAAAGTAATTAAACTTCGACAACTTATCTTAGAAGTACTTTTAGCGCGCACTCCCAAATCGGAACGCATTCAACAGTTAGCTAAAACATATGGGGTAACACAGCCACGTTTTACTGTTGAAAATACTGATGAAAAGTGTATTGTCTGCGGACTTTGTGTTCAAGTCTGTCGCGATATTGTTGGGGTGAGTGCGCTTAGTCTCTCCGAACGAGGTATTTTTAGAAAACCCGAAACGCCCTTTAATGAATCAAGCTCTACTTGTATTGGTTGTGGCTCGTGTGTCTATGTCTGTCCCACTGATGCAGTATCGATGATCGATAAGGATGGTAAACGATATTTCCCACGTTGGCATACTGAATTCAATTTGGTTAAATGTGAGAGATGTGATATTTATTTTATGACCGATGCGCAGATTGAACATTTACGAAAAGTTATGGGCAAAGATGACCCTTCTCTACATTATTGTCCCAACTGTTTAGCTTTAATGAAAAAATAAAACAATTAAAAGCAAAAGAGTCACAAAGCACTAATTTGCGATGTGACTCTTTTTTTTTGTCCTGTTGACAATTCTCATTCTTCAACCACAAATACTATGTGATTGACCTTTTACATCTCTATCTGATTGTTTATCAAAATTATTTAATAACTTGTGTTATAAAAATAATACATTTTGAGTTGAAATTTAATGGTGTTTTTTGTAATTTTTCCCTATGCACTCATTCTCCATACTAAATTAATCGCCTTTGTAATCAACTGCTTTCTTAAAATATTATTATTAAACTAGCCGTAAAATAATTAGGATTCTAATTTTTATTTGGCAATAACTTGTTCTTGACTTTTAAGATACGCCAGAGCGGCTTTGCGGGCTAAGCGTCTTACGCGGGTGATATAATTGGTTCGCTCGGATACGGAAATTGCTCCTCTTGCCTCCAACATATTAAACAAATGAGAACATTTAATTACACAATCATAACCCGGATAAACCAATCCCTGTTCTAATAGTTTTTCCGCTTGCTCTTCGAATTTATTGAACATCTCTTGATGTAAGACAATATCGGCTAATTCAAAATTATATTTTGAAAATTCGATTTCGTTTTGCTTATAGATATCACCCCACAAATAATCTTTGTTCCACTGCACCTCAAAAATTGATTTGCGGTTTTGAATAAACATAGCAATTCGTTCTAGCCCATAAGTAATCTCAACCGGAATCATTTCTAAATCCAGTCCGCCGACTTGTTGAAAATAAGTGAACTGGGTAATTTCAATACCGTTCAATTCAACCTGCCAACCTAACCCCCAAGCACCCAGCGTTGGCGATTCCCAGTCATCTTCAATAAATCTAATATCATTCTTTTTAAGGGAAATTCCCAAAGCTTCAATGCTCTGTAAATACAAATCTTGAATATTACTTGGTGCTGGTTTTAACACAACTTGCATCTGCCAGAATTGTTGTACTCGTAATGGGTTTTGTGCATAACGACCATCACGAGGACGTCTTGACGGTTCAATATAACAAACCCACCAAGGTCTTTTATCTAAAACTCTTAAAAAAGTCGCGGGGTTAAAAGTACCTGCCCCAACTTCTGAATTATAGGGTGTAAAAATCACACAACCCTGCTTTGCCCAGTAATCTTCTAAAGTCGCAACAATTTCTTGAAAAGTTAAAAATTTAAGTTCGGATTTTTTCTTCTCTCTGGGTTCTGTTTTTTTCGTATTGTTAATGCTTTTCTTTATTTTCTTTCTTTTCATTTATAATCCCAAATCTTGAGCAATACTACTCATTGCCTGAATGCATATATCAGTAAACTCTTCTAAAGTTAAACCAATCTCTGTACATTTCGCAATCTGTTCCCGATTTGCGCCTTTGGCAAAATTCTTTTCTTTGTATCTGCGTAAAACAAAATCTTTATCGATCTTGACTAACTTTTTTTCAGGATGCATCAGCGTAGCGGCAACAATTAAACCAGTGATCGGGTCGACACAATACAATGCTTTTGCTAGTAGCGTATCTCGACTGGCTTGATCGCAATGCCCTTTTATTGCTTGGATATGTTCTTCTTTAATGCCTTTGGTTCGTAAAATATCTTCCGCAACTAAAGTGTGTTTTTGGGGATTATTACAAGTTGCATCGTAGTCGAGATCGTGTAAGAGACCGACTAAACCCCATTCTTCTTCGTTCTCACCAAAATGTTTTGCCAGCTTACGCATACAAATTTCGGTAGCCAACATATGCTTAATTAAATTCTTATTAGAAACCATGGAAGTAACTAAATCAAATGCTTCCTGTCGGGTCATAATCGATTAAATCCTAAGATTTTCGGTAGGTACCTTTTGTTTCCTCATGTTTACAATTCTTCGTTTATTTCTTTGTTTAATTCGGCTTTTGCTTGTTTACGTGAATATCTGGTTACATCCTTATGCACCTTTGATGGTCTCAGCATTCCTTTTGGTCTTCGCGCAATTGATTTTAACAAGTTTATTTTTGCAACCCGAAACTGTTGATTTTTCTTATTCGCCATTGCTTTATTATAGATAAAATTATCAGCTTGTCAATTCACCATCTTGACTATTGGATATAAGTTATTACACTCTTGTTTGTGAAGATCAAAGCGAAAAAAAAACGCTCGCCCCAAAATATTCCCTATTATTCCATTAGTCTAATTTTTATTTTCACCCTTATCACTCGTCTTCTCTTTGTGCTCTCAATGCGTCATCATGCCTTTTCAATCATCACCCGCTATACAATTGATACTTTTTACTACCATAACTGGGCATTACAAATTGCCCAAGGTGATTGGGTCGGTAAAGAAGCATTCTTTTTAGGACCATTTTATGCTTATTTTTTAGCGATCATTTATAAATTAGGTGGTAATGTCTTAACAGTTCAAATTATCCAATCAATCCTTGCCAGTTTCAGTTGTGTCTTTCTCTACCTTATTACCCGAAAAATCTCTAACCACCGCAATGGTATTATTGCGAGTATTATTTATATTTTTTCCGGTATTCTTGTATTTTATACCGGTACTTTACTATATGTTGAGGTAAATATCTTTTTCAGTCTTTGGCTTGCTTATCTCTTATTAATTATTCAAGAACAATTTTCCGTAAAATTATTATTATTAACAGGAGTTGTCATGGGTTTGCTCACTATCGTCCGTCCTGAATTTATTCTTTTGTTTTTACTACTCATTCCTTATTTTCTCATTAAAGTTAAAATAAAACCAGCTTTACAATATATCTTGTTTCTCTTCTTTGCCCTTATTACGATCTCAATCATTCCTTTACGCAACTATCTAGTAAGTAAAGATTTTGTGCCTTTTACTGCCCATTCGGGTATTAACTTCTATTATGGTAATAATCCACAAACTGACGGCACTTGGCGACCAACTTACCCTTTACAACAAACACCGGATATTACAATTGAACAACTAAAATACTCCTCACAACGAATCGATGGTCAAATAGTAAAACCTTCCGTTGCATCCAATTATTGGCTTAAAAAAGGTATTGCGTTTATCAAAGAAAATCCGACTCGCTATCTTAAATTATTAA
>CBFGJZ010000034.1:0-5373 GCA_965649215.1 Caldifarciminota bacterium | reverse complement strand
GAACAACTAAAATACTCCTCACAACGAATCGATGGTCAAATAGTAAAACCTTCCGTTGCATCCAATTATTGGCTTAAAAAAGGTATTGCGTTTATCAAAGAAAATCCGACTCGCTATCTTAAATTATTAGCGAGAAAATTATTACTCTTTATCAATGGTTATGAAATACCCAATAACTATTATTTTTATCAAACCCGTGACGATTCACTTGTCTTAAAAATTGCTTTTATCAATTTTGCTTTAATTTTACCGCTTGCGATATTAGGTATAATTTTAAGTCTCAAAAGATGGCGCGATTATTATCTCGCCTATGCCTTTATTTTTATTTATTTAATTTCTTCATTAATATTTTATGTCTTATCCCGTTTACGGATTGGGGTAATGCCATTTTTTATCATTTTCGCAGCATTTTTTATAACTGAATTATGGTCAAGACTCCGGACTCAGAAATTCAAATCGGCTCTAATTTTAGTTATTTTAGCAGGTCTTTTATATGGACTAACCCAACTGCGCTTATTTGATAAAAATGAATTCAATATTCAAGGCTATATTCAAAAAGGTAATATCTATCAATCCATTCGTAACTTCAATCAGGCCGCTTTGGCTTATCAAAAGGCAATTGCAATTGATCCGAGTAATATCATAACCCATTACAGTCTATTACAAACTTATATCAGTATGAATAAACCATCACAAGCTCTCCAAGAATTACAAATCATTACCAATCTTGCCCAACAAAATCCCCAATATCAATTATATGCCCATTTAGCTCAAGCCCGTTTCAGTATCGCTAATCGTAATTTTACCCAAGCTGCTCAAGAATTTGAAAAAGCTCTTTTACTAAATCCCTACGATGCAGAAATCCATTATCTTTTAGGTGCAGTTTATATCACTTTGGGACGAAATCAACAAGCCTTGAAAGAGATTAAAAAAACTTTAGAACTCGACCCCAATCACAGCGATGCCCAGCGTGCCCTCCAAATGCTTCAAAGCAATCAGTCCAAATAACATCTTATAAAGCTAAAAAAAATTCAAATATCTAGATCTGCATCCCAAAGACATCGGCAAAATGGAGCCGATAGATTGCATATCGAAAAACTAATGGTAAAAGCCGCGGTCTTTTAAAAAGCGACCATAAAACTAATTTCCAAAAATGCTTACGGTCATGTTTAAGCAGTCCGATCACAAACATTGTCTTAAATAAAGCTTTCAGATAATAAAAATGAAATGCCGTCGGTTTGCGTTTTGGTGGTTGATAATTATTAAGAAACTTCTTAACCCGAGCATAATAGGGCTTAACTGCATATATCTTGGCAACTACTGACTGATAACCTTTAAGGAGTGGTTCAATTTTCATTTTTGGTATGATATTGGTAGTAAAAGCAGTGTTATTTCCGTCCATTTCATCTTGGCGTAAACGGTTTTCTTGACTTAATCGCTTGTGTAATCTGGAACCTTTCGGTGCATTTAAAAGTCCCACCATCGCAGTCACAATGCCGGAATGTTCAATAAACTCTTCTAAACGATGAAAACTTTTTTCATCGTCGCTATCAAAACCAAGAATAAATCCTGCATCAACAATAAAACCGAATTGTTGCATCTTTTGGGCTGCGGCTAAAAGATCTCTTCCCCGATTCGGAATCTTATTACATTCCCGAAGACCCTCTTGGTTAGGAGTCTCAATGCCTACAAAAAGCACATCAAATCCTGCTTTAAGCATCATTTGCATCAGGATTTCATCATCCGCCAAATTGATTGACACTTCGGCTAAAAATGAAAACGGATAATTATGTTTTTGCATCCAATCCGTAATTGCTGGCAACAGCTCACTTTTCAGAAAAGTTTTTTGACTAATAAAATTATCATCCGCCAATGAAACTCCACCCCGCCATCCTGCTTGATATAATGCATCCAACTCAGCAATAATCTGGGCTTTACCTTTCATTCGTTGTTTACGACCAAACAGCGTAATAATATCACAAAACTCGCAGTCGTAGGGACAACCTCGTGACAGTTGAATTGGCATTGTTGCATAATGTTTCATCTTTATTAAATGCCACGCTGGTAATGGTGTCTTTGTTAAATCAGGTTTGACATTGGAGGTATAAATGTGTTGCGGTTTGCCTAATGCCCAATCAGCAAGAAACATCGGCAAAGTAATCTCAGCTTCATTTAAAATCAGATGTTCAATTTCGTCAAAATTATGTGGTTCAGAACTAAACAGTGGTCCGCCGGCAACAATTTTCTTACCAAAGCGATGTGCGCGCTCAATTAAATCTTTAACCCCTTGTCGCTGAATCGCCATTGCACTTACAAAAACATAATCCGCCCATTGTAAATCAGCGTCTTTCAACTGTTCAACATTTTCATCCACTAAGCGCTTTTCCCACTCCTCTGGTAACATCGATGCCACAGTCAATAATCCCAACGGCGGCATTGAAGCTCGCTTCGAGATAAATTTCAGGGCTTTTCTAAAACTCCAAAATGTGCCTGGGCAAATTGGATAGACTAAAAGAATTCTTATACATAAAGCATACCATACCCTTCACGCAAAGTCAACAACGAATCCCATTTGCCAATTACCCCCCTCTTAAATTCCTTCTCTCGCCAATTTCAATATCCTGCCTAACTTTAATTAACAAGGTCTTATGGAAAATAACATTTACCCTTGACAAAACTAACAGGGGTTAGTATAATTTAAGTATGATTTTCTTATGTAATTATTACATAAGAGAATTTAAAATAAAGAAGGGAGTAAGTTATGAAAGAACTTACTAAAAAACAACAAAAAATTGTTAACTTTATTAAAGATTATATTGACCGCTATCAATATCCGCCGACCTATCAAGAAATTGCTGAAAATTTCAATATCCGTAAACCCAGTGTCTTGGCTCATCTCAATGCATTGCAGAAAAAAGGTTATCTTAAACGTCAGACTTATCGGGCACGCTCGCTGGTCCTCGATGAAACCAAACTCCAGCTGCAGACCCCTGCTCAAAAAGTTGCTTTAGGCAAGCAAGGTTTTATTTCTATTCCGATTCTCGGTAGAATTGCTGCTGGCACTCCCCTTTTGGCAGTGGAAAACATTGAGGGTAATATAAAAATTGACCGTTCTCTGTTTAAGAATGCTAATTCGTTTGCCCTGCGTGTGAGCGGCGATTCAATGATTGATGCGGGCATTAAAGATGGCGACTTAGTCTTTATCAATATGCAACCCGTTGTCGAACCTCATGAAATTGCGGCGGTTTTAATTGATGACGAAGTCACTTTAAAATACTATCGTGACAATGACACTTCAATTATCCTTACCCCCGCTAACAAAAAATACAAACCCATTGTGATTCGTCGAGGCACGAAAGAAGTTAAAGTACTTGGTAAAGTTGCCGCACTCTTTAGAAAATTCTAATCATCTCTATCTTAGCAAGGATAAGGAAAGACCTTGTTTTAAATTTGCCGTATGACCATTAACGAACCAATTTTTGTTGATTGTGTATTTAAACATGTTGGTTTTGAGCCCCGTTTTTTTAAGTGGCGCAATCGCACTTATCGGGTTACTCAAATCAATGGTCGTTGGCATCGACGCATCGGCAAATTCACTATTTACTGTTTTGCCGTTAGTGATGAACACAATAATACCTACGAAATCGAATTCAACACCGAAGATATGAAATGGCAACTTCTCACCGTCCAAGACGACTAACATTAAAAATGCCAGTGTCAAATCGAGTTATTATCTTAATTGATATGGATGCGTTCTTTGCTCAGATTGAGCAACGCCACAATCCGTCTTTGCGGGGTAAACCGATTTTAGTCGTTGGTGGACCCGGTCGTCATGCCGTGGTCACGACTGCTTCGTATGAAGCCAAACGCCTTGGAGTCAAATCGGCAATGGCATTACACCAAGCATTACAAATCTGCCCACAAGCATTAGTGGTGATGGGTAATCCTGACAAATATCTTGATTACTGCTTTCGCTTGCTGAATATTTACAAAGAATTTACGGATAAAGTCGAACCCTACTCAGTTGATGAAGCATTTCTTGATATCACTCATGTGCAGAAACTATTTGGCACGCCCACGCAAATCGCTACAAAAATCAAAGCACGGGTAAAACAAGAATTAGATTTAACTTGTTCTATTGGCATTGGTCCCTCTAAACTCATTGCTAAAATGGCGGCTGAATGGCATAAACCTGACGGCTTAACTGTTGTTGACCGCAAAGATGTGCCCCAAATTATCTGGCCTATGCCGGTTGAAGAATTAATTGGTGTTGGTTCAAAAATGAAACTTCATTTAAACAATCTTGGAATCAAGACAATTGAAGATTTGGCAAAATATCCGGCTTACCTCTTAAAAGCCAAGTTCGGTAAATATGGCGAGATCTTACATCAGTTCGCTTGGGGTATTGATGAATCAGAAGTTGACCCCAAAAGCTTTGATGAGATTAAATCAGTCGGACACTCATATACAATGCCTAAAGACATTACTGACTTGGATCTGATAAAGTGGTATCTTTACTGGCTTGCAAGCAAAGTTGCGCGAAGATTAGAAAAAGAAGGTTTAGCAGCACGGACCATTCACTTGTCAGTGCGTAGTGCTGATTTCAATGACTTTGGCGTGCAAACTACAATTCCTGAGCCGACCAATTACCCTCAAAAAATCGCCCGCATTGCCTATGAACTATTCTTAAAAAACTATCGTGGCAAAAGCATCCGCTTACTTGGTGTTAGTGCTTCTAATCTCACACCCCAACACCAATATCAATTAGAACTCTTTACCGACAAGCCTAAAATGGCAGGTGTCTTAAACTCAATTGCCCAGATCAAAAACAAATATGGCGATGACATTATTCAACTGGGCATCTTGCTCTTACAGAACAAAAAACGCTGGGTCCGGCAAAAAGTGGGTTGCTTTTTAACCAATCGTGAAAAAGGACAATGCTTTGCTGAAAATCTCAGTGCTGCAAGATAGATTCTTTGGGCTCCTCTTTTTGCCGGTAATGATAAAAGTCGTAGTCAAGATGAGAAAAGGATACAGAAGGGAAGCATGCCCTTAAAGTATGCAGGGCATCATGCCTGTCCTTAAGTTTCATTAGAGCTTTGACTACTCGCAAAGCATCTCGATTCCTCACGCCTAAAACCCGAGCTTTCTTTACTCGTTATACTGCAGGAGACAAGACACAAAAACGCTCAGAATTTGAATCAGGAATATCGCGAGGCTTGAATACAGAATCAGATATAGAATTGAATTCGGGATGAGGGCGGGGAGTGCCGCGCGGAAAAGATGGTTAAAAAGGAAAGTGAATTGTACTTATGGTTCGCAACCATAATTTAAATAGAAAATATTTTTCACGCGAACAGTTTCCAGATTTGG
>CBFGJZ010000033.1:0-16376 GCA_965649215.1 Caldifarciminota bacterium | reverse complement strand
TTGATAACAACCTTACCCGTTTTATCAATATAACCATATTTTTTGCCAATTTTTACTCTTGCCAGTCCGTCAGAAAAATCCCAAGCATCATCAAATTTTGGCTTTATAACAATCTCACCGGTCTTGTCAATATAACCATATTTATTGCCAATTTTTACATAAGCCAACCCTTCGGAAAAATTCCCCGCATCGGCAAATTGTGGCTTAATAACATACTGGCCACTCTTATCAATATAACCCTCTTTATATTTCTTATCATCACCAATTCTTACAACAGCCAGACCTTCACAAAAACTACCCGCTGCATCAAATTGCGGATTGATAACAACCTTACCGGTCTTATCAATATAACCATATTTTTTGCCAATTGTCACTCTTGCCAGTCCTTCGGAAAAATTCCCATTGCCATCGAATTGCGGCTCAATAACATATTTACCGGTCTTATCAATATAACCATATTTGCCGCTAATTTTTACACACGCCAGACCTTCAGAAAAATCATCAACCCAATTGAATTGCGGAGAAATCACAATCTTGCCGGTCTTATCAATATAACCCCATTTGTCGCCAACTAATACAGCCGCCAGACCTTCGGAAAAACACCAAGCATCATCGAATCGCAGGCCGATCACAAGTTTACCATTATTATCAATATAACCATATTTATCATAAGCCTTTATGACAAAATATGGATTTGGGTCTTTGGACTTGTAAGATAATTCTTCTGATTGGAGTAATGATACACCCATAAACATTATCAACAAGATTAGTTTTACATATCTTGTCATACTTCCTCCAAATTTTATATGGATGATTAAATATTTTTTTCTAATTTTTAATTAAATTTTTATAAATGTCAAGAAAAATTTATTCAATATTGTAAATATTTTTAGAGTAAATAAGTTTAAGTTATTAGTTATTGATTTATCACTGGTTTGATAATAAAATAGTTAAGAATGAGAATTATATTGTTGTCGGTAGTCTGCGTAAGTTTCCTGTTTGGTAAAAATGTGATATGTGATAATGATTCGGATTGTTTTTATATTCCCCAAAAAGTTTTAGAAATGGGTAAGCGAGTGCCAGCTTTAATGTATTTGAGTTGCACGGGTGCGAAAAAAGCTGATTTAGATTCAATTACTTTTATTGCCGATAGTCTGAACTGGATTATTTTTTCGTGTCAAAAGAGTCGGAACCATCGCGATGTAATGCTTAATCATCAAGATATTATTAAGACCTATCATAAAGCAATCAAATCCTATCCGATTGATTCAACTCGGGTATTTATTTATGGGTTTTCGGGTCAAGGTGTGCAGGCAATGATGAGTATGTTTCTCAGACCAACCCTTTTTCGGGGTCTCATTAGCGAATGCGCGCATAGCGGCGCGCTCTCATTAGCCAAATGGCAGACATTAAAAGGCAAATTAGTCTATTTAGTAACCCGCAATAAAGATTGGAACTTATCCCATAATTATTCTTTACACGAACAGTTCTATAAGCATGGTATTAAAGATACCCTGATAATTACTGCCGGTGAACACTCAATCGGCACTGCTAAGGATTTATTTAAAGCAGTTAAATGGTTAGATAAGTATAGTAAATGATTTGTTATCTGTTTTCTAAATTCTCTTTACTGTTATTTCGAGCAGATTACAAAGCAATTTCTCAGCAATCTTACAGACAGTAAAAAACCATAATCATCTTTGCGCTATCTTTTCTTACCGTCGGCAAGATTGCCAGGGTTGCCTTTCGGCAACAGCGCAATGACAATTAACCTTTCGTCTTTGCGAAGGAGCAAAGCGACCGAAGCAATCTTACAGACAGTTAATATAAATTTTTATCTTACTTTGGCGATCTTACCAATGCGTGTTAAACTTGGTGTTTTTAAGACCAATAGATAAAGACCACTTGCAACAGATTGTCCTTTAAGATTACAACCATCCCAGTAAACTTTCTTATCGGTAAATGCCGAAGCATCAAAACTGCGAATTAACTCACCATTGAGCGTATAAATTGATAAGTTTAAAGGATGAGGGTCAGGATAGTCACAATAGATATAACAATCAGTATAAAATGGTGATGGCCGAGTATGGGGTTCGCAGTAATTGTTAATCGTCAGAGATTGAAACGGACTACAAAAACCGACATTTCCAAAAGCATCTTGGGGTATTATAAAATAATGATAACTGCCATATGCAAGGTTATAAATATAAAAACAAGTGTCGGGATAATGACTAGCCAGTAAACGAGTGTTAGTGAATGCCAAAATTGTGATATCGTCTAAATAGACCCCGAGTCGGCTGAGTGTGGCATCGGTCTGATAGCGAAAACGTAAATATAAATTATCTTGCGGTGTTAAGAGATAACGATGTTCTTGCCATGTTTTGCTTTGACCATAAAACGAATCAATGACATACCAGTCAATATTATTGGACGATTGCTCAAGATAGCAAATATCGCGCTTGATTGTGGCAGAAGGAGTATAACTTTCTTCGGTTTCATAATAAGAGTGAAATGAGAGGAGACCACCAGCCGGAAGCGCAATTGGGTTTAACAAGCAAAGCGTGTGTGTAAGATTATTACCCTGATTAGAATAGAATGAGTACGCTGGAGAATGATAATTACTGCTATCTAAAACAAAGCCATTGCTCTGCCAATTGTTAAAGTTATGACACGAATCAAAAAAGATTTGGGTTATTGCTTGGGTTTCATAGATGTTATAGTTAACATCTGCCAAATCAAAACTTCGAGGATAACTCAAATAAAAATCATTATGCTTGCCAACAGGCGATAGAGAAATTATAGTTGGAGTTGGCCTTATGTCATCAAGGTTAAAATAGTTGTTGAGTAACCGAAGCCAATCAGTGTTTTTTGCCCAAGTTAAATTACGATATTCATTGATATTGTATTTAAATGCAAGATAGTTATCCGCAAACCAGATTGAGATGCCCGATGCATTGCGTAAGTAATCGCCAACTGATTGACAACGAATCACCGCATCAGAAAATTGTTTAATATTTTTCGTAAGCGTAGGATTGGATAACTGCTGATTGATTAAACTTAAGAAGTGAAGCAGGTCAATATAGTCATCTTGTTGATTGGGTGGTAAATGTTCAATGCTAAATGTCTGTACTTGCAGTCGTGCTGATTGAAGCAGAGAGATATTTTGAGATAAGATATTAAGAACCGAATTAAAGTTTTCACGGGCTTTTTGAAATTGATTTAAGTTTAATGCCGAAAATGCGACCGGTTGAAAACCCTGCGTACCATGATTATAGGAAGCAGTCCAGAGGTTAATAATTTGTTCACTTAAAGTACGGGGTTGAACATTAGGATTGTGAGCAAGATAGGATAAAACTTGGTCATAACACAGACCATCAATCGGATTTTGGTCTTGAGCACCAAGCATATACTCAACTCCTTCAGTAAGTTCATCCGCAACTTCAGCCATCGCCATTAAACAGGCATCAAAGAGAAGCAGAGAAATCTTTTTACCCAAGATTTTCTTTATCTCACTGACCGCATATTTTAATTCACCATCAGCCACACCTAACCAGTTCTGGGATGACTGGTCATAGATAATGGCTTTGTTTTGATAAGTCTGATATGTGCCAATTGGCCAACCATTGCCATGATCCCAAAGAATTAAGAGATAGTTTTGCGCAGGAAATCGATTTTTACTGAAGCGGACAAAATCAATTAAAGTGTGGGGATCAGCCATATCAACTTCGCCAAGATCCGCAATCAGTTCTTGATTCTGATGCGAGATGAGATAGCGTTGACAGTTGGGAGTAAGCGAAGAGGCAAGATTGTCAACTTGAACAATAATTTTGACTTGATCTGATGAATTTGCTTGCATCATCTCTTGCAAATCGATATAACTTTGGTCTTGCAGCGAGTTGTCAGCACACATATAAACCATTACCGTCCAATTTAAAGCGAACAACAAACTTGGTAAGGTTAAGAGTGCAAAGATGCTGAATCTGACGAGATTGTGCTTACACATTAAAAGATAAGGGGCATAGCTTAAGTTTCTAAACTATGCCCCGTTTGATTTTTATAACTTATTAGAAGCCGACAATTGCGCCTAAACGATGCGATGCTTTTAAAAAGCCCATATCACGATAACAATAGTCAATTCGCAAAGTAACACCCGGTGTTAAGTCAGTCATAAAACCAGCACCCGCAGATAAACCAGTTTGATATTTCATCGCTTCTGAGTATTTTAAGTCGGTATTTAGGATATAACCGCTGCGTAAAAAGAAGATCTTACGAAAGATATATTCAAAGCCAAAGTTCACAGTTTCATTAATGTCATTTGGATGTAAGACATCTAAAGCAAATGTTAAAGTGTTATCAGGCATATCAATTAGGTCATAAGCAATACCAAAGCGGAATGTTGTCGGGAGAGGATTAGCGGTTGTGACATAACGGGCACGAGGTTTAATCTGATATGATGTGTCTTGAAATTCAACTGCTAAACCAGTGTAAGCCATAGAAGAACCAAAATTGGTAACCGCCGCGCCAATCCGTAAGCTCTTAAAACCAGTATGATAGAGTAAACCTAAATCAAGTGCAGCCCCACTGGCTGAGAGATTCCAAATTGTTGAAGTGATTGCTTTACCTGAAAATCCGAAAGCCAATTTGTCGGTAATCTGACGAGCATAAGAGATAGTAAACGCCATATCCATAGCATTGTAATAAAGACCTGTGGAGTCATCTTCCCGAATTAAAGTGCCAGGGTCATCAATTGTCAGGCGATGAATTTTACCCATAGTGAGTGCAGAAACCGAAAATCCTAAAACACCAATTTGACTCAATGGCAATGCTAAAGATACATAATCATGATTTAGGTCAGAAATCCAGTCAATATGACTGATAAATGCTTCTTTCTTGGTCAATTGAGCAAGTCCCGCAGGATTGAAATAAGTTGCTGATGCATCATTGGCAATCGCACCAAACGCTTCACCCATGCCGGTGGCACGACCAACGCCAATTTTTAAGAATTGTGCCGAGGTAGTACCAACTTTAGAAAACTTAATATCACCGTGCATAGTTAAAGCAATTAAGGGTAAAATTAATAAGATATATTTAATTTTCTTAGCCATATTTATCTCCTTATAAGATAACTGCAAATTTTCCAACTTGTTCGCCAATATCAGATTCGATATGGAAGATGTAAACGCCAGAGGCAACTAATTGGTCATGTTCATTAAGTAAGTCCCAATATTCAGTGCCACCTTTATCCATCGGATTTGTGTCCGTATCTTTGTGTTCAATAATCTTTACTAAGTTTCCAGCAACAGTGTAGATACGGATTTTGCATTTAGCAGGTAGATTGGTGAAAGCGATTCGGCGTTCAAATTTGCTAATTTCCCAGCGGTTTGTAATGAGATAAGGATTAGGTACCACTTTAACATTTAGTTTATAGGTAGTGTCAGAACGAGCAATGGCAGGCGTGCCATAATAGATGAATTGGTTATAATATGGAGCTGAGATTGAACCTTCAGTAGCTTTGACATACCAAATATCGCCATCATTAATCTGATTGTATAAAGCGCCAATCGTGTCAAATTGAGTAGCGCTAATACGATTCAAAGCAAGATACCCAAAATTTATGTAGATATATGCAGAGCCAGTCTTTAAAGTATCTGTGGGATTACGGAAGACTCGGTCAACAAAACACCAACCGTTGGCTAATGAATCATACCAAGGTGGAGTGGTTTGAAAGCGTGTTTTTGGTACTTCGACTTCACCGTTCGTCACATCGTAAACACGGCAGGTTTTGACATTGCCACAGATTTGCCAAACGATTTTATAATCCGAACCACGATATGCCCATTGACCAAAAGGCACAGAAATTACTCTTGGACCAAGACGATCAGCGGGATACGAACCACTTATCGGATAGATTGAGTCATAAGTTCGGCTCGGTAAAGTGATTGACATTTTAGCAATCAATTCAGTACCTTTCAACGGTGGTAAATTCTGATTACGAGCTGCACCTAAAGTGTAATAAAAACGAACTGTGTCTTGGATAAGATTGTTATTCTTATCAACTACAATGTAGCGATATAAAGCACGATTAGAAACACCAGTATAAACAGGACCGGCAAATTTAATAGTCAAAGTATCTTGAGGTATTAAGTATGGTAATACTATGGAAGTGCTACATTTTAATCCCGGTGAGATGTCATTACCGATAATGCGGTCAATTTTCACCCAGGGATTTGAATAGTTTGGTGCTTCCCAACGAGGCCGGGCGGAAACTGGTTGAGGATTAGATTCAAAAATTAAAGTATCACGGGTCGTGTCACTGGTTTTAGTAAAATTAAAGTCATAACTGGCAACTTTATAATAATAAGGAAAGCCGTTAATAACATCTTTATCAAGATAACTGTAGAAAAGACCGCGATCAGTCGCTCGTGTTGTAACACCTGTCTCTTGAATTGTATCATTATAAAACATCGTATCGTTGCGAAGTTTGAAACGAATGCCATTATTAAGGTCACATTGGGTTAGTAATGTCCAGTTAATTCCATCAGAAGATTTATAGATTTTATATCCTTCAAAGTCGTATTGTTTATAATAAGGATCATAACCAGGACTGGCTGGATTGGAAGTTACTTCATAATAAGGGTCAGGTGTTCGTTCTGCTAAATCGTCCCAAACGATGCGAATTGCTTTATCCATTGGGTAAAGCACTGCATTTGAAGCTGCTGGCGGTCCGGGTAAGAGCCAACCTTGGTCATAAATATATTGAGCAGTGACAGCTAATTTTACTAATGGTTTTAAGTCATTGGTGTCACGCAGATGCCAAAGTTGACCAGGACCACCATAAGGAGCCGCAAGACAAGCAACTAAAATCGTAGCGACACTGCCAGGCGGAAGATTAAAAGGACCAGTACAGGTGATAAATCTTTTATCCATCGGTTGTTCATCAATGGAGTCATAGGGATTATAAATACCAGTACGATAATCATAACCGGCCATTGTTAAATATTGAGCAACATCAGTGGGCGGGTCAATATCAATCGTAAACTTCTTAAATGAGGTCATCCCTAACGGAGCACCGGTCTGTTCATCCCGAGCACCTTCTAAGAACTTATAGGCAACAACACCTGGTGTACCCGATTGCCAATATGAAGATTCAATATTGTTATAGTCACCAACATAACCAACATCTCGCACCGTATCACCACCAATAAAGGCTTCTTTGATTAAGCCGACCATATCACCTTCTTCAAGTACATGGTAACCAGATTCACCAATATCCGGGTCCATACAAGCACCAAGTATCATATTCTTAATAGTATCAGCAGTTGCATTTCTAACTTTATAAGTGATGAAGAAAATATCTTGATTAGTCGGATAGTTCCAAGCGTAAATAGTTTGATAGACTTCGATACCAATCGGTTTGCCCGGTGCAACATGATAATCAGGATGCGAATCAGAATAAACACACCACATATCTTGCAAAGAGAATATCTTTTGTGGTACTAAAGTTGTATCATAACCAAAACGGGATTGAGGTGGTGGCCAATCATAAGGTGCTTTATAAATGCGATCCATCGCATTTCCCGTACTTCCTTCACCATATGGGGCTGGGAAGAATTCACCTTGAGCAGTATTGGGATTGTAACCACAAGTAACTAAAGTATCGTTATTATGAGTGATTGCGCCAACCCACGGACCAGCGCCAAAGATATACTGGTTGCGTAAGGGATAAGGCCAAAAACCACCACCTTCACCGGTTGCTTCGTCATAAGCATAACGACCTTCATTGTAAAATGGACAACGCCATCGGTTAATATCAAGATATTTCTTATCCCGAATACGACCGGTACGTGGAGGTTTAGTCTTTGACATTGCTTCTAGTGAACTAATAGCAAACAGCCCAAAGATGATAGTTATGATTAAGATTAATTGCTTTATGTTTACTTTGTTATTATGATTCATTATTTCCTCCTAAATTCCTAAACTGATTCCAAACCGGATCTTTCGAGATGCACCATAATAAGTAGGAATTGAATAGCGATCTTTGTAGGCAGCCATATAAGAATCATACATTTCCCGTTGAGTTAAATAACCATCATGATTAAAGTCTCGTGCTGGGTGATAATAGGCATCACCAATTCTTAAACCCGATGAGAATTGACCTTCAACAATCCGTTGACCACGATCATCAGGAGTACCGGTCGCACCAAAAACTGTCACGACAATTTTATTATTGAGGAGATTGAAAATATCACAATATAAGTTTATGGCAAGATTATTTATTTTGATGGATTTATTCAAACGGGAATCAATTGAAAATGTGGAAGGCATCCGAGCCGAATTTTCATCAGCAACACGATTGCCGCGGGCATCAGTCGGAGTATAAGGTAATCCAGTATTAAAACGGGCAATCATAGATGCTTCAAAATCTCGGATGGGTATAAAGATAAAGTCAGAGGGGAAAGCCAAAGCAAAATCTAAACTGGCACTATGACGCATATCATGATCTAATGGATAATCAATCTGTAAGGCATAACCGCGGGAATATTCTGCAGTAGCAGTAGAAGCTGTGCCTTTAGCAATTTGATAAGTATAAGAAGCTGACGCTCGCCAATAATTGCTTAATTGTTTGGTAAAGGTTGCTTCAGCACCCATCACACGAGCATATTCAACATTGTAATACATGCTATAAGATGGAATCGCACGAACAGTTCTTGTCCCGGAGAGATCATAAATATCCTTATAATAGGTAGTTAAGTCAAATGCAAAGATATCAGTAAGTTGAGCATCAAAACCCATTTCATATGCAATGGTCTTTTCTGCTGCCATATCAGGGTTACCAACTATTGTATTAGGACGACGTGAGATATCCATACTGGTAAATTCAACGCAACTAAATAGATCACCGAATGTTGGATTTTTAAAGAAGTGACCATAAGAGAAACGGAACTTGATGCGTTCGGTTAGTGGGAAGGAAATACCAAGACGTGGTGAGATACGCATCTTTACTTTGACAGGGACCAGCGAATCGCGAATTTCTTCACGGCCACCAATGCTTTCCGGATATAATCGTTTTTTCACTTTAGCGTCAAGATAGTCAAATCGCAATCCGCCACGAATCACTAAATCTTCAAAGTCAGCGCGGTCTTGAATAAAAGCAGCAAAAGTGACCGGATGGACTTTGAAATATTCCCAGAAGGGATTGGGGTCATCTGGCATTTGGTTGGTATGTTCAGCTAAAGTATATTGGGTTAAGTCAATACCGGTTTTGACTTCATGGGTTTTATTTGGGGTCCAAGAAATGTCACCTTTGACAAATTTACTTTGCGTGGTACGATAATGGAAATAGGTGGGTGATGAAGTATAGAAAATTCCCTCATAAGTTCCATAAGGATTAAGCATAGCCATTCGTAAATCATTATTATTATAGTAAATAATATTTGGAGCACGATACATATTTAAGAGGGCAGTTTTTGTATCAAGGCTTTCAGGGTTATTAAATACCCAGTCTTCTCCCATAAAGATGAAGTTTTCCCAAATGCCGGTTCGTCGGAGAAAGCCACTAATACCACTTGTATCAGCTGCTTCGCGGTCAAAATTGCGAGGGTCACGGAGAAGCGCAGTACTAAAATAACCGGTCTTTAAGGTCCAGACCACTTTATCAGTTATCATATGATTGAGATGGAAATTAGCTTTATATGAGCGAACTCGGTTTGCAAAAATTCCTTTTAAGAAATATTTCCAGTCTTGACTATATCCTTGCCATTGATAATTAGAATGATGACCATCAACCGTGAGTTTTAAGCCTTGTTGAGTTAACGGAAAACTTTTTGGAACATTGAAGGTAAGTTTACCTTCGACTGCATATTCATAGCGTGGGGATGGCACATAATATAGTGCTTCACTTGATGCTTTGGTCTTGAAATATTGAGAGGAAATAAAATATCTTAAGCGATCATATAAGGGAATTGGGCCACCAATAGTCCATTGAACATTATTATAACCATAATTATAGTCTTTACGAGGAAACATAGCATCAGTTGTATAACGAATTCGGGTTTGAGTTTTGCTGCCACCTTCTTTGGTAATAGCTTGAACAATCCCAGACATTGCTTCACCATATTCAGGGTCAAAACTCCCGGTAATGACAATCACTTCTTGAATTGCTTCTGTGGTTGGTTTTGGGCTTGACCACAAAGTACCAACTAAAGCGTCTCGTGCTGCAACACCATCAATGAGATAAGAAACATCATCAAAACGACCGCCACGAATATGAGTCCAACCACGACGATCATCTTGACGAATACCGGCTTGTAAACCAACTAATTGAGTTAATGCTGTGACTGGCAAACGATTGAATTCTTCTGCGGAGGCAGTGCGGGTTGTCGCAACTGCGGTACGAATGACCATATCTCTTTCGGCTTGAATAATCACTGGTTTGTCAATTTCAATAATAGTAGCTTTTAAACGAAAGTCCACAGTAACAGTCTGGTCAACGATAACTAAAACATCTTTGTAAGTTTGAGGTTCATAACCGATATAAGATGCAGTAACATTAACGCGACGGGGTGGAACATTGGTAATTAAATAACGGCCGTCAGCATCAGTTGCAGCACCAAGTTCAGTGCCTTCAACAATAACATTGACACCCGCTAATGGTTCTCGAGTATCAGCGTCGATAATGCGTCCAATAATACGGCCTGTTTCACCAGCAAAGAGATGGATCGGTAAGAGTAAAAAGCAGGCAGTTAATAAAATTACTGCCCAATAATATTTATTTATATTTTTCATAGTTGCTCTCCTGCTTATTAAGGTTTTACTCTGATGGGTAATACCCATATTAAAGCATTATAATTACCACGACGACAGACCGCTTCCCAAGGCGTAAACTCTAAATAAACTTGTTGCCAAGTTGTTTGATTAGGATCTTCTAATGGATATGGTAGTGTTGTGCGTGGTGTCGTTGCGGTTGTGGTGATTGTTAAGTCGGTGCGTTTTTGATTATAATGAATAAATCCTAACGAGAGGGGGGGAATAAAATTAGTGGCGCGGACAAATAAGGTTTCACCAGGAGCAAAAGTGACAATAGAATCGAGTTCATAAAAGCGTTGGATCCCGTATCTGCGAACAGTGGTAGTATCAGGACGTTCCCAAATGCCATAGGCTTTGTTACGAGTGGCTAAACTACACAATTGTAGATATGGTGCATCATTGTAATTGGGAATAAAAATACGAGTTCCACCGGTAATCTTACTTAGATACCAAGTTTTATTAACATCGTCATATTCAAAATGCATAAATCGTTCACAAAAACCTTCGTATGGATTTTCGATTAAAGTATCTGTATTGACACCCGTTATGGTATCATAATGAAAGAAAGTATCATTACCAACAATCGAATCAGTAATCTTGCGGATAAATTGATAAGGTGCATTGGCTTTGACAAAACTGCGAGAGTATAAGGGATAAACTTGGTCACCGATTGTTGTATCACCTAACCTCACGGTACTGGATTCAGCTTTGATTTTTAAGACACCGCTCACGACTTCGCGAATCTTCACTGTTACGGTTGTATCTTTGACAGGAATAAAACTGTCAATAATAGTCGATTGGTAAGTACGAGTGATACCACCTGGCCAATAATGGGGTTTAGTCCAAAGAGTCCGTACTGCAAGACGAATATTTCGAGCAACAGTGTCTGCAATATAATTAACAGGATAAAAAGAGTCGTTCTTTTCAAATTGGATTGTAAAGTAAGGTCGATATTGATTAACGATTTGATGTATTTGAGTAGAATCTTGAGCTGTCCAGGTCCAATATTCTTCAGGGGGCATAGTTCCGCAGCCGATAATAAATGCGGTTAATACGATTGTTAAAAGCAAAACACTATTAACAATCGTTTTTTTGTTATTATGTATCATTTGGCCTCCTTGCCAAAATTAGAATGTACATTTTGAAAGTGCGTGGCTTGTTTATAAATAACCATACAGCATTACAATTTTACAATATTTTATTGGATTGTCAATATTTGTCGCAAGATATAACTATATTGACATATTGTTAATAAGTATGCTATAATTCGTCAGAATGGAATCGCAATACCTTATATTAAAGCAGGAAGCAACATGAATGTTTTATTTTCTATTTTATTAATAAGTTTTTTAGAAACAGGTTCTATTGGTTTTATGCATGATCCTTTATTTGACGGGATTAGCGTGAAAGTTGGTCAAAATCAAGGTTTCCGTACAAATTTTTTAATTAATTTTAGAAGCGGTGAAACACAAGTTGATTCTGCTAAATATAAATTCAATGCTTATACTTCTACGATTTACAGATATTCTTTTTATCGTCCATATTTTACCATAAATTATGGTCTAAGGTTGCATTATCATTTTAGGGATCATAACTGGTATCAAACATATATTGGTTTTGGATTGGAAGGGAAAAGTGATAAGCGCTGGGAAAATTATTATAATGAGATTGATTCGACTTATGAAATCCACCCAGTGCAATATAAGACTAATTATTGGGGACCAACTATAAGTGGAGGAGTCGATTTTTTCCCAATTGCATTTTTTACTAAATTGCTGAATATTGATACTCGTATATCAAAAGCGTTGTCTTTGAATATTGAGATCTGTAGTTTTTATCTTATTAAACATGAATTTAGTGAAGGTTATTTACAAAATAATTGGTTTGAAATCGGTTATTATCCAGAAAGAACTTTTAGTGGCATTGGGATGGGAATGGGTATTCAATATAATTGGTAGCGAATTGAATCTTAAAAACATTTTGTATATTGAGTTCTGCATTGATAAGCGAAAGAAAAAATTAGTAAGTTAAAATGCTTGACTCTTTATCTTTTCAATGATATAATATTTTAATGTTATATATTTATAATTACCTGCCGAAATGACCAGTGAAAAAATTTTATTTATTTTTTGTAAGCGATTTTTTTTAGTGACGTTTTTATTTTGGCAAAAATCTTAAGGGAGGAAGTTTATTATGAAGAAACTTCTAATAGTAGGGATTCTTTTACCCTTAGCAATATTAAGTGCTAATAGTAATGTTCGGGTAATTGAGTCCAATATAAACAAAATAACTTTATCAGTATCGCTACCGCCACTTAACATAAAAGAAGAACAGGCCGACAGCAAGACTTTTAGTCAGTTATATTTTACTGATGCTGACATTTCGACTGAGATTGGATCGCCGCAATTACCTGTAATTAGAGAATTAGTTGAAATTCCATTTGATGCTTCATTAGATTTAGCTGTTAATATCTTCCAAACAGAAAGAATTCGTCTTTATGCACCGGTTTTACCATTGCAGCCCTCAATTCCTAAGTCGGGTCCACCACCTGAGTTTACAATGAATAAAGAAGTTTATAATTATGATGATTTTTTGTTGAAAGAGCGCGCCCGAGTTGAGATGATTGGAGAGATTCGAGGACATCGAATTGCTCTAATTGAGATTTATCCAGTAACTTATAATCCAAAACAAAATACTATTGAATATGCATCAGAAATGACAATTGAGCTTAACTTAGCGGGTGCTAATATTGGTAAGACCATTGAAATGCGTAACCGATATTATTCAAAACCATATGAAATGATGCTTTCTAATTTAGTCAAAAATTATGATGCTTACGCGTTAACCCCACCTCCGGATCTACCGGTTGGTTATTTGATTATTGTGCCGGATGAATGGGTAAGTAATGTTGCTCCTTTGGTTAACTGGCGGACTCGTAAGGGTTATCATGTTACGGTCGCACCATTAAGTCAAGTGGGTGGCGGAACAAATACTACGGTAAGAAATTACATTTTAAATGCTTATACTACTTGGCCCATTCCACCAACATTTGTTCTGTTAGTTGGGGATATTGATAAAATTGGTTATTTTACAGGCTCAGGATCGGGTAATCCACCAACCGATTTGAATTATTCAACATTAGCAGGATCAGATTATTGGCCAGATCTTGACCTATCAAGGGCATCAATTGCTAATGCTGCGCAATTAGATAGTTTAATCTGGAAGACTATTAAATATGAAAAGAATGAATGGATCAGCGGAACTGAGTGGACTAAGAAAGCTTTATTTATTGCATCCGCAGATGGTACTTATCATCAAGTAGCTGAAGGAACTCATCGGTATTGTATGGCAAAAGTCCGTAGTTATGGTATGATTGCGGATTCAATTTTTACCTACTATCAGACTGGTGCTGCAACAATGGTTACGAATCGTGTAAATGAAGGACGAGCTTGGGTCACTTTTTCTGGTCATGGCAGCGAAACAGGTTGGGCAGATCCAGGAATTAGTTATCCAACTTCAAGTGTTTATGCTCTTAATAATGTTGACAAAGTGCCATTAGTTGGGACTTATGCATGTTTATGTGGTAATTATACTTACTCACAAGTATGTCTTTCCGAAAGTTGGATACGAGCTGGCTATCGTGGAGCAATTGCTAATTATGCTTCATCTGTATCATCTTATTGGGTAGAAGACGATACTTTACAGAGAAGAGTTTTTGATTATGCATTTGATTCAAATTATGTCTGGGCGATGGGAATGTTAAATAAAGCCAAAATCCGTTATTTTGCCCAAATGGGTAATACGGGGACGACTCGTCGTTATTTCGAGATGTATAATATGATGGGTGATGGTGCTGTTGATGTTTATTCAGATATTCCTGCTGCAATTACAGTCAATTATCCATCGGTCATTCCTCTTGGTTATTATAATATTCCTGTTAGTGTTTTAAAAAATGGAATGCCAGTTCGTAATGCGTTAGTTTGTGCGATGGTTAAAAATGATACTTCGCGAAGGGCAATGGCGTATACAGATATTAATGGACAAGTTTCCTTGTCATTGACAACAATCGCACCAGATAGTGTGTATATCACAGTCACTGGACATAATTTAGCTCCACATCTTGGTGGCACAATGGCATTAGCAACAAGTGGCGCTTATGTGATGCACCTACGAAATCAAATTTTTGATCCACCACCGGGTGGTAATAATAATGGACTTATCAATCCGGGTGAAGCAGTGGAAATGAAAGCATGGTTTAAGAATTTTGGTTCGAGCACTGCTAATAATGTGCGGGTATGGTTACGAACTACTGATGCCAATATTACTATTACTGATTCATTTAAAAATTTAGGTAATATTGCCGCTAATGATTCAGTTTACACTTCAGATGGCTTTAATTTTACAGTTGCAAGTAGCTGTACTAATAATTACACATTAAGATTTACTCTAACCATTAAAGATGCAACGGATTCGACTTGGGTATCTAATGTATCAGCAAGGGTTGCTCAATGTGTTTTAGAACATGTCAGCACTGTGGTCAATGATATTATGGGGAATAATAATGGTATTATCAATCGTGGTGAAACTGTCAATTTAATTGCAACACTTAGAAATATTGGCAGCGATAACGCCGAGAATACAACTTCCATTCTAACCACAACAACTCCAGGCATTCAAATAATTGATGGCAGTGGTAACTTTCCAACCATCATTCCCAATAGTACTGCCAATAATAATGCTGATCCTTATGTAATTTATGCAGACAGTTCAATCGTCGCCGGAACAATGGCTCAGTTTAGATTAATCGTGACCAGCGGATATTATGTAGATACATTTTACTTCTCATTACCGGTTGAAATCTATTTAGAGGAGTTTGAAGCCAATAATGGTAATTATGAACCTTCACCAACCGCAGGTGGTTGGGAATGGGGTACACCGACTTCTGGTCCTGGTAATGCACATTCTGGAACAAAACTCTGGGCAACTGTGTTAACTGGCAGTTATGCTAACAGTGCCAACTGGACTTTAACTTCGCCGGTTTTAACTGCAACCACAGATAATCCGACTCTTAAGTTCTGGCATTGGTATAATTTTGAAGGTACTTCGACACTTTATGATGGTGGTAATGTTAAGATTTCGACTAATCAAGGGCAGACTTGGAATGTGATTACACCAGTTAGTGGTTATACTGGCACTGCTTCGACAAGTACTCAAGGTGTTGGTGGTCAACCGGTTTATGGTGGTTCTAGTAATGGTTGGGTTGAAGCGGTCTTTAATAATCTCCCCGTCCTTTCGGGTCAACAGTTTAGATTGAGGTGGCATTTTGGTTCAGATGGTTCAATTGTGTATGATGGTTGGTATCTTGATGATGTGACGGGTATTGGTTTTGCGGTTCTACCGCCACCGAATAATGATGTTGGTGTTGAAGCAATATTAAGTCCTGCGGCAAATCATTGGCCGAATACCGAGATGATTCCATCGGCTTTAGTGAAAAACTATGGTGCCTTGACTCAGGTGAATTTTCCCGTGGTCTGTTCGATTGTGAATAGCAGTGGTCAATTAAGATATAC
>CBFGJZ010000032.1:0-16848 GCA_965649215.1 Caldifarciminota bacterium | reverse complement strand
ATTTGGGTAGAATAAAATAATCAGCAGCAACATTAGCAAAGAAAAGAAAATGATTAGTTATCAATAAATCAGCGGTCAGCCACTGTTTACGAGCATTAAAATAATAACAATCCTCATAATAAGAACATTTTTGATATTTGCAAATATCACCATCACGACAAATTTTATCTTGGCTTTTACCCAGTAAATTGGGAAATTCCAAAATAATTCCTGAGCCACCTTCATTAAGCCAAGTCTGTAATGTCTCTAACTGAGAAAATTCATAAGGTGTATCAAACAAACCATAACTCATTGTACTTTCTAAACGACGACGACAAATATAGTTTTCTTGTCCAAAAACAACCGCAAAACTTAAATCTTCAAAGATTTTTTCATTATCCTCACCATTATCGAAAAAACTTAATATCTTTCTTAAAATTGGAATATCTTTATCAATAATCTGATTTTGTAATATTTTAGTATAGGTACTCACAACAACTTTCTTTTTACTTTCCTTAACCCATAAGAAAATTGGGATTAGATAAGCAAGTGTCTTACCAACACCGGTGCCCGCTTCAACAATTAAACTTTTTTTATTTTGTAATGTTTGATATACTGCCTGCGCCATCTCCCGTTGACAACTACGAGGTTCAAAATTGTTAATTATCGTTGACAAAGGACTTTGTTCGGAAAAGACATAGTCAATAAACTTACTCATCTTGCTATATTTTTTTTAATTCATTGCGTTTGGGAAAAGTATATTTTTTAATAAAAACTTCTTCAAAATCAAAAACATTATGAAAATCTTCTTTGCTATCTTCCTCCGTTTTACTTAATAATTTAGCCTCTACTAAATTAAAGACAATCTCTCCAAAATCATCAGTGGTTTTTATTCCCCACGATTCAAAAACCGTTTTCGCCATGATGCCGTATTGTTTCTGTGCTAAAACTCTAATTCCTTCTAAAAGTTCTTTACCACTCACATGCTTATTCTTACCAACTAATCTTCGTGCTACTTCCAAAGCTTCTAATACAAAAGCATAAGCTTGAATTTTATAACGGCTATCTTTCTTTAAGATCTCCTCAATTTCATTGAACATCGTAAATAAAAATATCAAAATCTGCAGCAATGTCAATAAATGACCAAATTTAAACACTTGATTTTTTATCTGGATATCTGTATAATTAACCATAAACAATTTCATGGGTTTTTACTTTTAGAAAACCACATAATATTTTAAATATTAGAAAGGAATAAAAGTATGGATTTAATTAATAAGACAATTGGTCAATTACTTGAAGACAATGCTCAAAAGTATCCGCATCACGAAGCAGTTGTTTATGTCGATGATAATCTTCGTTATACTTGGCTTGAACTAAAAAATCTAGTTGATCAAACTGCCAAGGCATTTATCAGTTTAGGTGTTAAACGAGCTGACCATATTGCAATATGGGGAACGAATAAACTAGAATGGCTCTTAACACAACTTGCTGCAGCCCGAATTGGAGCAGCTCTCGTCACAGTTAATCCAGAATGGAAAGCATCCGAAGTTGATTATGCACTTAAACAATCAGATTCAAAAGTACTAGTAATGATTGAGGGATTTGAGAAAAAAAGTGGCGATAAAATTCATCGATATGAGTATTTAAAAATTTTGACCGAAGCCTGCCCAGAACTAAATGAAATTACTAATCCAAAATTAAATCTCAAACAATTTCCTGAACTAAAAAATATCATTTTAATAACTCACAATCTCAAACCTCCTGCTTGGGTTATACGATGGCAAGATTTTATGGCACTCGGTAATTCAGTTTCTGAAAATGATTTTCAAAATATTATCCAATCAGTGGATCCCCAAGATGTCTGTTTGATCCAATACACATCAGGGACAACGGGGTTTCCTAAAGGTGCGATGTTAACTCATTACAATATTGTTAATAATGCTCGGGATGGTGGTCAAAATATGGAACTAACCTATCAAGATCGGGTTTGCATCCCAGTTCCTTATTATCATTGTTTTGGCACGGTCTTGGGTAATATGGTTTGTATTGCCTATGGCGCAACAATGGTGATTCCAACAGAACATTTTAATGCTCGTAAAACACTCATTGCAGTAGAAAAAGAAAAATGTACCGCTCTTCATGGTGTACCATCAATGTTTATCAATGAACTTCATGACCCCGAATTTGCGAAATTTAACCTCTCTTCCTTACGCACCGGGATTATGGCTGGTGCCCCTTGTCCCATTGAATTGATGGAAGATGTTGTCTATAAAATGGGCGCTAAAAAAATCACAATTGTCTATGGCCTAACTGAAGCCAGCCCAATCACTCATCAAACCCGCCCTGATGATTCAATTGAACGCAGAGTTTCCACGGTTGGTAAACCCTTAGACAATGTGATGGCTAAAATAGTTGACCCAATAACAGAAAAAGAAGTTGGTGTCGGGGAAGTTGGTGAGATTTGGGTTAAGGGTTATAATGTTATGAAAGGATATTATAAAAAACCCGAAGAGACTGCTAAAGCAATCGTTAAAGACGGGTGGCTCCGCACCGGTGACTTAGGAACTCGAGATCAAGAAAACTATTATAAAATTGTTGGTCGGTATAAAGATATGGTCATCGTTGGTGGACATAATGTTTATCCCGCGGAAGTTGAACAAACTCTTTTATCTTTATTTGAAGATGAAATAATGGAAATCCATGTGGTTGGAGTTCCCCATAAAGTTTTACAAGAAGTGCTTGCAGCAGTTATTAAATTAAAACCAAATAAAAAGTTAACTCTCGAAGAAATCAAGGCTCGTTGTGAGGGTAAAGTCGAATGGTCAAAAATCCCCCGTTATGTTAAATTTGTTGATAACTTTGCAATGGCGATGACCGTCACGGGCAAAATTCAAAAATTCAAACTTAAGGAAATGTTAATAAAAGAACTCGGTTTAGAAGAATTGGCAAAAATCAAAACGGCATAAACCCTCTATCTTAACCAAAGGGTCGCTGCGTTATATCGCCGAGCGACCCTTTTTATATGCTCTTCTTATCTCTGCTTACACTTTATCTAGTGCTTGTTTTAAATCATCTATAATATCTTTTACATATTCAATTCCAACCGAAAGACGCACTAACCCTTCAGAAATACCCGATGCTTTAAGTGCTTGCTTCGAATAACTGGAATGAGTCATTGACGCTGGATGTTCAATCAAGGTAGCCGCCTCACCTAAACTCACAGCACAGACACACAGTTTAACATTATCCATTAATTTTCGCCCAGCTTCACGCCCCCCTTTTAATTCAAATGCAATCATGGAACTATAATCACTCATTTGTTTTTGAGCAATTGCATGGTGGGGATGTGATTTGAGACCAGGATATTTTACCCAAGCTACTTTCGGATGATCCTCCAAAAACTCAGCCACAATCTTGCCATTATAGTTATGCGCTTGCATTCGTACCGCCATTGTCCGTAAACCTCTCAATAATAACCAAGCGTTAAAAGGACTCATAATCCCGCCCAAATCACGCACAATATAATCTTTCATATCAGATATAAATTTCTGCTCTCCAACCACGACTCCTCCTACCGTATCACCATGTCCGCTGATATATTTGGTTGCACTATACATCACAACATCAGCACCAAAATTTAAAGGTTTCTGGTTATAAAAAGAAGCAAAAGTATTATCAACTGCTAATATTGCTTTATTTTGGTGAGCAAGTTTTGCCGTCTCGTTAATATCAATAATATCAATCGTTGGATTCACCGGCGTCTCAATCAATACCATTTTCGTTTTTTTATTCAATTGTCTTTTTAGATTTACAAGAAAATTATCTGCTTTTGCCCACTTTACTTTGATACCCCATCTTGGTAAGACATCGATTAATAACGAGTAAGTGCATCCGTAAATCGGATATACTGCCACAATTTCATCGCCCTGTTTACAGATATTTAAAATTGTCCCTGAAATTGCTGCCATCCCTGATGCAAATGCACATGCTGCTTCTCCATCTTCTAAATATGCCATTTTTTCTTCAAATGCTTCAATAGTGGGATTACCTAAACGGGTATAAAAATAACCCTTACGCTTTTTTGCAAAAATTTCTGCACCCGCTTCAGCGCTTTCAAAAGTAAATACCGCACTTTGATAGATTGGTACTGATAATGCTCGTGTTATTCGATCACCGATGACTTGAATTCCATGAACAACTTCAGTTGCAATATTTCTCTGCATTTTTGATTTTTTCTTTTTCATTTTCAATCCTTTCTTATATTAACCACTGCATAATAATAAAAATAAAACATTGGTGGGTATCCATCAGTGGTTTATTCGGATAATTCAATCAAAATACCATTCGTGCTTTTGGGTGAAATAAACGCAACTTTCTTACCCATCGCACCGATTCGCGGTTTTTCATCAATTAAAATAACACCTTTTGCTTTTAAAATTGCTAATTTTTCATCAATGTTATCAACAGTAAAACATAAATGATGAATGCCTGCTCCCCGTTTTTCTAAAAACTTAGCAATTGTCGTATCTGCACACAGCGGCTCAACAAATTCAATATTATAACTCTCCATTGGAAACATCGCCACTCTCAATTTCATGTCTGGCAATTCAACTATCGTTGGCTCACCTAACTGAAAAATGTCCCGATAAATTTTTATAATTTCATCAATAGAATTTACGGCAATCCCAATATGATTAAGACTTTTTAGCATCATACTCTCCATAATTTAACCTTAATACATCACAAATTTCTTGTAATGTTGCTCTACTACGACAACAATCAATAATACTTGGCATTAAATTGTTATCGCATTGTATTGCTTCATTTAATTTTTGTAGACTTAATTTTACTTTTTGTTGATTACGTTTTTCACGAAATATGCTTAAATCTTTTCTACGCTGATTTTCCAATTTTGGTGAAACTTTAAGAATTCTGATTGCTTGTTTTTTATCTTTAGGCTCATTAAAAACATTAACACCAACGATTTTCCGTTGATTCTGTTCGATTTCTTTTTGATAACGAAATGCTGATTCCTCAATCTGTTTTTGCATAAATCCACTTTCAATACACTTAACTGCACCACCACCTTGTTCAATCTTTTGTAATAAAATTAAAACCTGTTCTTCAATTTCATTAGTTAGTTTTTCTAAATAATAAGCCCCCCCTAATGGGTCTGCAACTTCACTAACCTGCGATTCGTAACCGATTATTTGTTGAGTTCGTAATGCAATCTTTACGGCTTGAGCGCTTGGTAAAGCCAATGCTTCATCAAATGAATTGGTGTGTAAACTTTGAGTACCGCCTAATACTGCAGCTAAAGCTTGCAATGTCACTCGGATGATATTATTCTCTGCTTCTTGAGCAGTTAAAGTTGAACCACAAGTTTGAGTATGGAATCGCAACATCCAAGATTTGGGATCTTGAGCTTTAAAACGCTCCCGCATAATTCTTGCCCAAATTCGCCGCGCGGCACGAAATTTAGCAATTTCTTCAAATAAATTATTATGGGCTCCGAAGAAAAATGATAAGCGAGGTCCAAAACTATCTATATTCATACCCCGATTTAAAATTGCTTCTATATACTCAATACCATTGGCAAGGGTAAAAGCCACTTCTTGTATAGCGTTTGCACCGGCTTCACGAATATGATAGCCAGAAATAGATATAAAATACCATTTCGGCACATATTTTGCACAATATTCACATAAATCAACCGATAACTTCATCGATGGCTTTACAGGAAAGATATAATTTCCACGTGCCAGATATTCTTTTAAGATATCATTTTGTATGGTCCCTGATAATTCAGCCTGTGGAATATTACATTCTTCTGCCAGTACTAAATACATTGCTAGAATCATCGGTGCTGTAGCATTGATTGTCATTGATGTTGAAACTTTATTTAACGGGATCTGGTTGAATAACAATGCCATATCATTAATTGTGCTGATCGCAACACCAACTTTACCAACTTCGCCCAAAGCGCGCTTATTATCTGAATCATATCCCAGCTGTGTTGGTAAATCAAAGGCAACTGACAGACCTGTTTGTCCCTCTTTTAGCAAATAGCGAAAGCGCTCGTTTGTCTTTTTAGCATCACCAAAACCTGCATATTGTCGCATCGTCCATAATCGCCCCTTATACATGTTGGGATAAATACCTCGAGTAAAAGGATATCGACCTGGATCAGCAAGATACTTCTCGTAATCAAAACCCGCTAAATCTTTTGGCGAATAAAAATCCTGCACTAAAATTATACTACTTAATTTATATTTAATGTCAAGACAAAAAGTACTATAAGAAAAATCAATTTGCGATTCTAATCAATAAATAGACTTCGTATTATTTATATAACTTTTTTTCTTTAAGCCTTAGTTAGATAAAACTTTTGTCAATATCTTGACAGATATCTCATTATAATCCTATAATTGAGGGAAATAATTAAACTATTGGAGGGCAAATGAAAAAATTCTATTTCCTAGTACTATTATTATCCACATTAAGTTTTGCTGAAATTTTAAAACTGACCATGAGTGATTATGGTTCTGAAATTCCTGCACTCAATCATATTGAAAAAGTAAATGAAAAAGAACAGAATTGGCAAACTCGTGATTTACCCTATCTGCCTGGTTGGCCAATTCGAACTCCAAATAATACCCAATTTAACCCAGTCCGTGGTGTTGCGTTAGCTGATTTTGACAATGACGGTAAATTAGAAATTATCCGCTCAAGCACCGCAAATCAATTATATGTCTGGAAATACGATGGTACTTTGTATCCAGGTTGGCCACAAAATCTTAACAATGCAGGACAAGAAGCACCTGCAGTTGCTGATGTTGATTTGGACGGTGATTATGAAATCTGTGTTGTAACTCGTGGTCTTACCAGTGGTGGTAAAGTATATCTCTTTGCAGAAAATGGTACCCTCAAGACAGGTTGGCCTTATACCGGCCCGCATAATGGTAATTTTGCTTGTAGTCCTTGTTTAGCGGATATCAATAATGATGATACTTTAGAAATAATTGTTGCAGAAAGAAACTATCCAATTGGACATTTAATAATTCTCAAATATGACGGAACAGTTCTGCGCAGTTGCTCACTTAATCATGTTCCTGCCGTAACACCTGCAGTTGGTGATATTGACCGTGATGGATTAAAAGAAATTGTCTTTTGTTCCTACAGTTCAATTTATGTTTTCCGTGCAGATGGTTCGGTTTATCCTGGTTGGCCAATCATAAATCCTAATGGCCGTAGTTTTTCTTACCAATCGCCTGTTTTAGCTGATCTCAATGGAGATGATACTTTAGAAATCATTACCGCTATGCATCAAAATGGTGGCGGAGTTCATATCTGGCGATATAACGCAACTCCATTTACAAATTGGCCTTATAATTTTGAACGTTGGACCTATTGTCCACCAACAGTTGCTGACTTATATAACAATCACGACTTAAAAATAATTTGTGGTCTTTCAGGTGTCGTTACTGGTTCGTGCGATGTTCTTTACGCGTTTGATGACAATGCCTCGGTCTTAACAGGTTTTCCTTATATTTCACCTAATGGCGAAGCTGCCGAAGGTAATATTGCAGTAGTTAATATTGATGGCGATAATGATATGGAAATAATTTTTACCAGTAATAAAATGAGTTCTGCTGACACCCTTGGCTATCTCCACGCTTGCCATCACGATGGCACAATAGTTAACGGTTGGCCTCAACGTACTTATGGTTTTACATATTTAAATGGTGCAACAGTTGCCGATGTCGATGGTAATGACTCACTTGATATCATTGCCGTCTCCGCCAACGGCCCTTATATGCAAATATCAATCTGGCAAGCAAATGTCCCTTTTCATCGTCATACCTGGCAATGGCCTACTTATCATTTTGATATGGCACGAACTGGTCTATACCAACCCGCAAGCACAGGCATTTATGAAAAACAAACCAATTGTAAAATTAATAATTCAAAAATTAGCTCATCACTTTTCTCGCAAAATTCAACTATCAATTTAGAAATACCATCAAATAGTAAAATAATTCTTAAGTTATATAGCATTAGCGGTCAACTCCAAACTTGCTTATATCATGGTTATCTTATGGCTGGTATGCACAAATTTAAACTTCCTCCTCATATAAAAGATGGTATTTATATCGCACAAGTACAAACTCAAAGTTCTATAATAAATTATAAAGTTATAATTTTAAAGTAAAATGGGATTTTATATGAAAAAAATTATCAAAGTTATCGTCTTAATACTTTCGATGGTTTCATTTAATTGGGCAGGGATTATTCTGATCAGTGAATATAAAGAATTAAGCAATCCCAAAATACCAATTAGTACCCATACTATTTATTTACAAAAAGATTTAATAAAAATGGATATCAAAACTGATAAAGAAGAAATAACTACAATTTTTCGCGGCGATAAAGAACTTTTTTGGATGATCGAACATAAAGAAAAAAGATATACAGAAATGACCAAACAAGATTTAGAAAAAATCCAAAAGGAAATTGAACAAGCAATTTCAAAAATGCAGGAATTAACGAAAGAGCTGCCTGGTGGTTTAAAAAATAAAGTCCAAGGCATCTTAACCCCGACCCCATCAACAAAATCACAAATAACTTATCAGAAAGTAGCAAGTAATGAAAAAATCAATCAATGGATAACGGATAAATATGTTGGGTTTCGAGATGGTAAGAAAGAAATTGAAGTATGGACTACTCCCTATGAAAAACTTGCTCTCAAAGCAGAAGAGTTAAAAGCATTTGAAAAGATGGGCGAGTTCTTTAAAAATATCATAAAAAATACAAATTGGTTTTATCAAGTTGGTCAAGATGAAAAATCAGCAAAAATGTATTTTGGCTTTCCAGTTCGCACAATTATTTTTGAAAAAGACAAACCAGTTTCCCAACACGAAGTTAAATCAATTGAACAAAAAGAACTCTTGCCAATAATTTTTGACTTACCAAAAGGATATAAAAAAGTAAAGACGAATGATTAATCTTCAGAAAGTATGTTCGCAATAAAATAATTAAAATCAATAGATTTCGTAACTAAAACGAACTAGTCGACGACGAAAGATAATACCAAATAAAATTCCCACTACAAACCCGCCAATATGTGCGAAATAAGCAACTCCAGCTCCACCACCGATAGAACCAAAACCATATAATAATTGTAAAAATATCCAGAAACCCAGAAAAACATAAGCAGGTAACATTATAATGCGTAAGAAAAAAACAATCGGCACTAATGCTAAAACTCGTGCCTTAGGATATAATACCATATAGCACCCGAGCACTCCAGACACTGCACCTGAAGCTCCAATAGTTGGAATTGTCGAATTAGGAGAAACTAAAATATGAGCGAAACTACCCACCAATCCGGCTAACAAATACATTAAAATAAAGTAAAATTTACCCAACACATCTTCGACATTATCACCAAAAATCCATAAATAAAGCATATTACCTAAGATATGGGCAAAATTGCCATGCATAAACATAGAAGTAAAAAGAGTATATAAGCTGCTACCAGCTAAAATATTAACAGGGATCATCCCATAATTAATCACAAAATATTGCATTTCCCGACCCAATGACAATTGATAGATAAAAACTAAAACATTAACCATAACCAATCCGTATGTTACTAAAGGACGTTTACTGGAGGGAATATCATCTCTTAATGGTAACATAAAATTAAATTAAAATTTAATTTCCACAATAGCTACTAAAAAAATCTGGTCTGAGTCATTGTTAGATTATTATGAAACAGTTTTAATAAATTGACCTTTGAGTAAACCATCTTAAAAAGTTATTTTTTTATTATCATATCTTTGGGCGTTTTTTCTACGAGAGCAATTGCATAGGCGGCAACACCTTGTTTTTGTCCAATAAACCCCATTCCTTCCGTTGTTTTTGCTTTTAATCCAATTTGCCATTCTCTTATTCTTAGTATCTTTGCTAAATTCTTTTTCATCTTTGAAAAATAGGGATTAAGTTTTGGAGTTTGACAAATTATAATTGCATCTATGTTTATTATTTTATAACTTAATTTGGTAATCATTGTTAATACTTGCGATAGAATTTTTAAGGAAGAAATGTCTTTAAATTTTTTATCACTATCTGGAAAATGTTGCCCAATATCTTTTTGTCCTATTGCTCCCAATAACGCATCTGCAATGGCATGACACAATACATCTGCGTCTGAATGTCCTAATAATCCTTTTTCATATTTAATTGTAACCCCTCCTAAAATGAATTTTCGTTTCTCTGCAAAACGATGAGCGTCAAAGCCAATTCCGATTCGATATCCAACTTTCACAAAGACTATTTTATGGTAAATACAGAAGTTCGTCAAGTTTGTCTACAATTAATAATATCACGATAAAAAACGTCTCCAATATTCAAATGTTATCAATCAAAATTATGTTTATTTCTATTACCCTTATCAATGTATTAATTTATATTTTAATATATAATTTTGTATTTTCTTTAATAGCCAATAATAACTAATTAATTATTATATGGTTAGCAAATAACACAAAGAAATGACATAATTAAAATTTATCCTTGACAAAAACGTACGGCAGTGTATTATCTTATACAATATTGAGTACAATTAAAATGATTATTCAATAATAAAAATTAACAAAATGAAATTTTTAACATTTCAGAAACCGAGGTTTGTCATTCCGATAACTAAAACTACTTCACCACAACAAATCAAAAAAACTATTCGGAAAATCCTTGCTCAACAGCAGGAATTACTTGATTTCTTAAAAGATCCAGTAATAATCACAGACCACAAATATCGTATTCAATTGTGGAATAAAGCGGTCCGTAAAATTATACGACCAAAAATTAACAAATACAAATTAAGAAATACTTTTTGTTGGCAGGTAAGTTATTGTTCAGGGAAAAGTATAAATAAATGTTTAGCGGTAAAAACCAAAAAGACAAAAAAACGAGCAAACACAGAAATCCAAATTGGTAGACGCTATTACCAATTAATTATTGACCCAATTTTAGATAATAGAAAAAAATTTATCGGTTCTGTCCATATCTTTCGTGATATTACTGAATCGAAGACTTTAGCTCAAGCATTACGACAGAGCGAAGCACAATACGAATCACTTGTTAAAAATATTAAGGCTGGCATTTTTCGAATTACAGCAGATGGTAGCTTTATTGAAAATAATCCCGCCTTATTCAAAATACTTGGTTTTCGCTCAACCAAACAACTAATCAAACACAAATTCAGTTCATTCTTTACAGATCCCCAAGATTACAAACGCTTATTAAGAAAATTGAAAAAAAATTCTTTGGTTACAGCATATGAATTATCGTTGAAGCGTAAAAATGGCAAAGCTTTAACTGTTTTGATTAATGCCCATGCGTACTTGAATAAAAGGCGGGAAATTGAATGGATTGATGGGATTCTTGAAGATATAACCCACCGTAAAAAAATTGAACAAAAATTAATTCTCTCGGAACAACGTTTTCGAAAAACTGTGGAGTGTTCTCATGATGTTATTATGATAACCAAACCTGACAGTACAATAGAATATTTAAGCCCTGCCGCAACTAAGGTTATTGGGTTTAGACCCCAAGACTTAGTTGGTAAAATCTACAGAATTTATTATCCCGAAGACAATCAACTTGTTAGAAAAACTTATCGCCAAACAATAAGACGCAAAATAAGTAATGCCATCGAATATCGGATTTTAACCAAACGTAAAAAACTAAAATGGATTCATCATTCATTGGCACCAATTTTAGAAAATGGTAAAACCGTAAGGGTAATTAGTATTATTAGTGATATAACTGAACAAAAACTCACTATTCAACATCAACAAGAAGAAATTGCAAAGACATTACATTATCAATCAGCTCTCCTAAAACTTGCTCAAGTTCCTTTCAGTGATATAACTAATACTATTAAACAAATATTAGAAATTGATGCCCACACTTTAAATGTTGAACGTGTTGGTTTTTGGCTACTGAGTGATGACCAAAGTGAAATTCATTGTCAAGACCTTTATATTAAAAGTAAAAATGCGCATGAACAAGGTACAATTCTCTATGCTCAAAACTATCCTTATTATTTTCATGCATTACGTCAAAATCGTCTGATTGCAGTAAGTGATGTATACAATAGTATTGAGACTTTTGAATTCGCTAAAGACTACTTAAAGCCCCATCACATTAGTTCCATGATGGATGTACCAATCCGAATTGCTGGTAAATTAGTTGGTATTCTTTGTCACGAGCATATTGGTCCGCAGCGAAAATGGACATATGAAGAACAAAACTTTGCTGCTTCAGTAGCCGACCGTATCGCCGTCGTACTTCAAACCCACCAACGTCAACTTATCCAAAATGTCCTAAAAGAAAGTGAACAAAAATACCGTACTTTAGTAGAAAATATCGATATCGGAGTATATCGAACAACCCCTGAGGGGAGGATAATTGAAGCAAATCCTGCTTTAGCCAGGATTTTTGGTTACAGCTCTCCTGATGAAATCAAAAAAATAAAAGTATCGGATTTATATTACGAACCTACTTTACGACCGAAAGTATTAAAATCACTTCAAAAACAAGGATTCATTAAAAATTTTGAATTAGTAAGTAAACGTAAAGATGGTACTAAAATTATTTGTTCTTTAACAGCTCAAGCACATTATAATCCAGAAGGGAAAATTGATTGGTATGATGGTGTGCTGGAGGACATTACCGAGCGTAAGCAATATGAACAAACCTTAAAAGAAAGTGAGCAAAAATATCGTACTTTAGTGGAACTTTCCAAAGTCGGCATTGCGATTGTTGCTTTAGACACGAAAATTCTTTTTGTTAACCCAGCCGCAATTAAAATATTGGGAGCAAAATCCGCTCAACAAATTATCGGCCAATCAGCATTGAGATTTGTCCATCCTGACTATCATACGCAAGTTAAAAATAATATCACTCAAATGGTAAAATACAATAAATTACCACCAATTCAAGAACAAAAATTTATTCGTATTGATGGTTCAATTATTGATGTCGAAGTATCTGCTAGAATCTTTCCTTATCAAAATCAACTCGCTTTGATGATTTTGGCTGATGACATAACTGAGCGTAAAAAACAGCAAACATTACTTATAGCAAGTGAAGAAAAATACCGAAGTTTAGTCAATAATGTTAATATCGGTGTTTATCGTAGTACCCCTGATGGTAAATTTCTTGAAGTTAATCCAATGATGGCTAAAATATTTGGTTATAAATCACCTGATGAACTCAAAAAAGTACCGATTGAAAAACTCTATAAATATCCAAAAGAACGTGATAAATTAATTCAAAAAATGGTTTCTAATGGTTTAGTCCGTAATTTTGAAAGTGTTCAATTGACAAAAGACGGCAAGGAAATTTATGTTTCAATTACTGCTCGTGCCCACCGTAACCAAGAAGGTAAAATTGATTGGTATGATGGAGTCGTTGAAGACATTACAGTCCGCAAACAAACTGAACAAACATTACAAGAGAGCGAACTCCGTTATCGGACTCTTTTTGAGTGTTCTAATGATGGTATTGTTGTGCTTTCACCAACCGGTTTCGTCATTGATGCCAATAAAAAAATTTTAGAAATGGGTGGGTTAACTAAAAAACAAATTGGGCAACACATTAGTTCTTATCCTGTATTTTCAAAAGAAGACATAAATATCATCTTACAAAAGATGCAAGCCCGATTAGCCGGTAAAGTAGTTAAACCTTATGAAGTAAAAATACACCGAGCTGATGGAAAAGAATTGACGGTTGAAATTAGTGCAGAAATATTAAAAGACACTAATGGAAAACCATTTGCTGATGTGGCTTTCGTTCATGATGTTACTGAGCGGAAACAATTCGAAACCGCATTAATGCAAGCTAAAGAATCAGCCGAAGAGGCTAATAAAGCCAAAACCGCTTTCTTACATAATATGAGCCATGAACTTCGCTCGCCATTAACATCAATTGTCGGTTTTACCAATTTATTGCTAGAGAAAGAAACTGATAAAGAGAAAAAAGAAATGCTTGAGATTATAAAAAACTCAAGCAATTATCTTCTAAAAATTATCAACGACTTACTCCAACTATCAAAAATTGAAGCTGGTAAAATTACCATTGATAAAAAAGAATTCAATCTCTATGATTTAGCAAACACAATCTATAAAAGATATTCAATTCAAGCACAAAACAAAGGCTTGAAATTCAAACTTACCATACCACCTAATCTACCCGCCTTAATTATTGCGGATAACACTAAAATTGAACAGATTATTAATAATCTGATTGATAATGCTATAAAATTTACTCTGCAAGGCGAAATTGAACTTAATATTAATATTAAAAAAGAAAGTAAAACAAAACAACCAATTTTAGAATTCTATATTAAAGATACTGGAATTGGTATTGAAAAAGAACGAATTAATCAAATTTTCGATCGTTTTGTCCAAGGTGAATTTTATATTTCTAAAAAATACGGAGGCGCCGGGCTGGGCTTACCAATCATAAAGGAATTAATAACCATAATGAAGGGTTCAATTTCGGTACAAAGCACAATTGGCAAAGGTACAAAATTTACAATCCAAATTCCAATAAAAATTAGTAAACACTGATTCTAACATAAGAAATTATGGCTTTTAATTTTAATAATTTATCATCAAAATATAATATTATTTTAGCTGAAGATAATCCAGAGCATCAAAAACTAATCAAGAAAATGCTTGAAAAATATAATCTTAATATTGATATAGCAAATAATGGCAAAGAACTGTTAAGTATGTTGGAACATGGTCCTCATTATGATTTAATTCTGATGGACATTCAAATGCCGATTATGGATGGTTACAGAGCAACTGAAGAAATAAGAAAAAAACCACGATTTTCAGAGATTCCCATTATTGGCATTACTGCTTTTGCGATGGAAGGAGATGAGCAAATCGCAATTGCTAAAGGAATGAATGATTACATCACGAAACCGATTGATAAGCAAATTCTATATAAAACTTTAAGTAAGTATCTACTCTTAAAATAGTCACTAATCCAGTCCCCCGGCTAAAATAATGTCTTATGTAAAAAAAAGCGGTATCCGTTTTATTTTATTATCCGTAATTAGTCTTATTTTCCTAAATTTAAATAGCATCATTCCCTCACAAGCGATAATCTACAATTCAAATCAAAATATAAACTATTCAACTGCCACAATAATATCAGTCGGTGATATCTTTATTCATAAAAGTGTTTTGGATGCAGTATATGAGCAAGAAAGAAAATTTCATAATTTCTTACCCTGTTTTCAAGAAGTTACCTCGATTCTTAACAATGCCGACTTAGCAACAGCTTGGTTCGGTGGTGTTTTAGATTCCATTGGTCCTTATTTTGGTTATCCTGCGTTTAAAACTCCCCAAAGTCTTGCTTTTGCCTTAAAAGAAGCAGGGTTTGATATTATGTTTCGCACTAATCACACGATGGATTATGGTGAAAAAGGCCTTCGCACTACCACAGCTATTCTAAAGAAATACAATATTGTCCAAATCGGTGCTTACCTAACTGAAGCACAAAGTCAAAACATTTATGTCTTTACTAAAGGCAATCTAAAAATCTCTTTCTTAAGCTATACCTATGGGATGAATGACATTCCTGTTTCTAAACCATGGATGATAAATTTTATTGATACCAACAAAATCAAATCTGATATTATTCGTGCTAAACAAATATCTGACTTTATTATTGTCGCTTTACACTTTGGTACAGAATACGAACGCTATCCGAATACATTTCAAAGACAAACTGTAAACACGCTTGTTAATGCAGGTGCAAATCTCATCATTGGTTCTCATCCCCATGTTATTCAACCTGTTGAATTAACTGCGAAAAAGGTATATGTAGCTTATTCGTTAGGTAATTTCTTTTGTGGGCAAAGAATGCATTATTGCGATGCTGGAGTAATGCTTAAATATACAATTGTAAAAGAACAAGATTCGGTTTATCTAAAAGAGATAAGCTATATACCCACCTGGAATGCTAAATATTTAGAAAAGCAATCGTATAAATTTAGAATTTTACCTCTTTCTAAAAATACTATTTTTAATCAGGCAAATTATCCATATTTATCATCAGAAAATATCCAACACATGCAAAAAGTGTATCAAGAGACTTATCAGCATCTAAATAATCCCCAGATAAACTTTGTTATTGCGGAATAAAATTATCTTACAATATTTTCTTTAACAGAATATTTTCTTGACATCGTGTAAATATAGAGTATATTATTATATTATAACGGGGAGTAGCGCAGCTCGGTTTAGCGCACCACGCTTGGGACGTGGGGGTCGCTGGTTCAAATCCAGTCTCCCCGATTTGGCGCCTGTAGCTCAGTTGGATAGAGCATCGGATTTCTAATCCGACGGTCGGGGGTTCGAGTCCCTCTAGGCGCGGTAAAAATTAATGCAGAGTATCTGAACTAATAAAATTTAGGTTTTAATAGTGGTTCAGTGTCCCTGTATTAAGTTTAAATCGGTGAGTGTAGCTCAATTTGGTTAGAGCACCTGACTGTGGCTCAGGATGCTGGGGGTTCAAGTCCCCTCACTCACCCTTGCGCCCGTAGCTCAATTGGATAGAGTGCCGGGCTTCGAACCCGTAGGTTGCGTGTTCGAGTCACGCCGGGCGCGTTTTTATCTATGCCCCGCTAGCTCAATCTGGCAGAGCAACGGATTCTTAATCCGTGGGTTGTAGGTTCAACTCCTACGCGGGGTATAAAATTAGTATCGAAAGGAGTATTATGCCTGAAGAGAACACAATCCCTAATCAAATAATCTTAACCAATCAAACCAACCGTAT
>CBFGJZ010000031.1:0-17559 GCA_965649215.1 Caldifarciminota bacterium | reverse complement strand
CTTTGAAAAACCCTGATGAAAAAGGGATGTAGTAAACGCGAAATGCTAAACGCGGAACGCGAAAGTCTTTGGTTCCGCATTTCGCATTTGCACTTTCGACTTTGAAAAACCCTGATGAAAAAGGGATGTAGTAAACGCGAAATGCTAAACGCGGAACGCGAAAGTCTTTGGTTCCGCATTTCGCATTTGCACTTTCGACTTTGAAAAACCCTGATGAAAAAGGGATGTAGTAAACGCGAAATGCTAAACGCGGAACGCGAAAGTCTTTGGTTCCGCATTTCGCATTTGCACTTTCGACTTTGAAAAACCCTGATGAAAAAGGGATTAAACAAACGCGAATCGCGAATTGTGAATCGCGACATGATAAATGAAATAATAGGAGGTGAAATGAATCATATAGATTTAGCGGAACGGACAAAACAGTTTGCCTTAAGAATTATAAAATTAGTTGCATCTTTGCCCAAAACACCTGAAGCTAATGTTATCGGCTATCAGATAATGAAATCAGGTACTTCAATCGGTGCAAATTATCGTGAAGCAAAAAGAGCGAGGTCAAAAGCGGACTTTATTGCTAAAATTGGTATTTGTGAACAAGAAGCCGATGAGACAATTTATTGGCTTGAACTTATTGCTGAATCCAGTCTTGTGCCAACACCTCGTTTGAAGGATTTGATGGATGAGGCACATCAACTGCTTGCTATTTTTATATCAAGTGCAAAAACCGTGAAATCAAAATATCCCAAATAATGCAAGTTTGGTTTCGCATTTCGCATTTGCACTTTCGACTTTGAAAAACCCTGATGAAAAAGGGATAGATAACGCTTGACGCTATATGTTAAGGCATAAAGCGTGATGCGTTTGTTCTTGACGGTAAATTTCGCACTTGCCCTTTCAAGTTTGAAAACCTCTTTCGCAAAAAAAAATAATTGTGGGAGCCCACTTAACCTTCTTTATCACCTACTTGTTTATCATTTAGATAACCTGTCAAGTCATCTCTTATCTAACTTACTGATTATCATAATAGATAACCTAATTAGCGACCTAATAAGTTATCTCATAATTAAGCCCGCAGGTCACCTAAAAGGTGAGCCCGGGGGCTACCCTATAGGTCACCTAATAGGTGTCCTTTAAGATAACCGAGATGATAACCTATAAGGTTAAACAGACCGCTTGGATTTTGAGATATTAAAGATTTTTATTTTAATTTTTACTGTCGGTAAGATTGCCACGCTCATTTCATTCGCTCGCAATGACACTTTGTATTATGTCTTTGCGAGGAGCAAAGCGACGAAGCAATCTCATCTTGTTGCCGTATGCAAGATTGCCACGCTCATTTCATTCGCTCGCAATGACGGGAAGGGGTGTTGGCAAAATTACCATGACTGCTTCATAGTCTCGCAATGACAATGAACAATGACGCAAAATATTAGCAAAAGTCTTACTTCTTGTATTTTATAAGATTTTGCTTATAATGTGATAAGCAAAAGATTATATGGAAGATAAATTATTGATTGAAAAGATTCTCTCCTTAAAACAGGCCAAGAACGCAGTCATCTTAGTCCATAATTATCAACGACCTGAACTCTATGAGATTGCTGATTTTATTGGCGATTCGCTCGATTTATCCCAAAAAGCCCAAAGCACCCAAGCTAACATTATTGTCTTCTGCGGAGTGCATTTTATGGCAGAAACCGCTAAAATCCTAAACCCCACGGCCAAAGTCTTACTGCCTGATAAGAATGCGGGTTGTGAAATGGCAGATATGATTGTCGCTGAAGCATTGGTGCAGAAGAAAAAAGAACTGGGTGATGTGGTGGTCGTTGCTTATGTCAATACCCCTGCGGATGTTAAAGCCGAATCTGATATCTGTTGCACTTCTGCCAATGCGGTCAAAGTCGTCAATTCTATTCCCAAGGCACAAAAAATCTTATTTGTGCCTGATAAAAATCTGGCTGCGTATGTGCAGGACCAAACTCAAAGAGAACTTATTGCTTGGGAGGGGTTTTGTTATGTCCACGCTTTATATTTCACAGCCCAGGATGTTATCAAAGCCCGTAATGATTATCCCAATGCAAAGATTATTGTCCATCCTGAATGCTTGAGCGAAGTGACTAAAATTGCCGATTTTGTCGCGTCCACCAGTGGGATGGTTAAATTAGCCAAAGAGTATCCTGAAATTGTTTTGGGCACTGAAGCAGGTATGTGCAATCGGATTAAGTATGATTATCCGGAAAAAATCTGTTATCCCTTAAAACGAACTGCCATCTGTGTTAATATGAAAAAGACCACTTTAGAAAAAGTTTTAGATGTCTTGGAAAATGAAACCAATGAGATTTTAGTGCCCGAACCCATAGCCCTGAAAGCTCGACAAGCATTACAAAGAATGCTGGAAGTGACTGCATCGTAAAAATAACCCAATTCCTTTATATTTTAATTACGGTCGGCAAGATTGCCACGCTCATTTCATTCGCTCGCAATGACACCTTGTATTATGTCTTTGCGAGGGAGCAAAGCGACCGAAGCAATCTTACCGACAGTCTTCTCACTTTTGTCATTGCGAAGGAGTGTAATGTAGGTACGAGTATTTTTTTAGTAAAATAATCTTTTTATTTTACATTTCTTGATACTTAGGTCGGGCAAAGATTAGCTTACCAACATTAGTCTCAATTGAACCTTGGACTATAACTTCAATCTCTTTACCCATTGCTTTTGCGCCACCACTGATGACAACTTTGATACCGCCTTCTAAATAACCAATGCCTTCGTCTTCTTCTTTGCCTTTTTTAGAAACAATCACCTTGAACTCTGAACCCGGCAGATAATCGGGCTTTAAGATTTCATAAAGTTCATTAAGATTAATAATCTTAACATCTTTATGGTGCTCGTTAAGACTGCTCGCCAGTAAATTATAAGTGTCGTTTGTTGAAACAATGATAGTTGCTTTATGTTTTTGAGCCAGTTTTAGAAAGTCATTTTTGTTTAACTGCTCTTCATAGATTTTAACTTTATTGCTGCTGGCTTTTTTAATCCGCTCGATATTTTCTTTAATTCTTTTTTCAATCAACTCATCGCGACTGACATTGGCAGGAATTACTTCATAGATTGGTTGACGCATTAAGAGAAACTGACCTTGAAAAATACCTTTTTCAATTAATGGGGTACAACGGCTATTGCTTAAACTCTGTTCATCTAAAATATAAGTCTTTTCTTTTTTTCTAAACAACATATTAATACTCCTTTACACTTCTAACCACGCTTCTTGTGTTAATTAATAGTTGATTAGTTTTGAGACCTCTATTAACCGGATACTGATTTTGCGTGGTTTTAATTTTCATTACTTAATACCTAAAATTTCTAATGCCTGATTAATATTTCCCGCACTAAAAATCTCAAACTTTTTATCTTTCTTATCGATTTGGTTGGTATGTGGTGCTACAATCGTCTTGATCCCTAATTTTACACACTCATTGAAACGATTTTTCATTTGACTAACCGCTCGGATTTCACCCGCTAATGAGACTTCGCCGATAACTGCAGTTTTAGCGTTAATGGGTTTATTGCGGAATGACGATGCAATCGCAACACAAACCCCTAAATCGGCTCCACTCTCATTAATCTTTAAACCACCGCTTATATTAACAAAGATATCATGATTGCCGATATTAAAATCCGCATGCCGTTCTAACACACACAAGAGCATGGCTAACCTGCGTAAATCAAAACCTGTGCTCACCCTTTGCGGATAAGTATAATAACTTGGTGCGGTTAGGGCTTGAATTTCTAAGAGTATTGGACGAGTACCTTCAATCGTCGCAATCACTACTGAACCAACTCGCGGGGTCTCTTCTTGCCTTTGGTTTTGAGATAAAAAAAGCAAGGAAGGACTCTCAACACCAACCAAGCCATGCTCTGCCATTTCAAAGATACCAATCTCTTGGGTCGAGCCAAATCGGTTCTTGCTGGCTCGTAAAATCCGATATTGACCAAATTTGTCACCTTCAAAATATAACACCACATCAACAATATGTTCTAATGTTTTCGGACCAGCAATCGCACCAAATTTAGTAATATGACCAACGATTATCACGGCCGGGGCTGCTTCGCCTTTACTTTTAATGGCTCGTAAAATTTCTGCCGTGCACTCGCGCACCTGACCAACACTGCCAGGACTCGACACCAACTTTTCCGAATAAATTGTCTGAATTGAATCAATAATCACCAGACTGGGTTTTAGCAAATCAATCTGCATCAGAATATTTTCTAAAAGATTTTCCGCTAAAAGATAAATCTGTTCGCTTTTAATAGCCAACCGCTCTGCTCTTAATTTAATCTGTTCTAACGACTCTTCACCCGAAACATAGAGAATATTATCTTTACTCTGTCGGCTCATCTGGTCAGCAATTTGTAAGGTTAGAGTTGACTTGCCAATGCCCGGTTCACCACCAATTAAAATAATGGAACCACTGACAATACCACCGCCCAAAACTTGGTCTAATTCTCTAATATTCGTCGGACGGCGCAATTTACCTACTAACGGCACATTACTGATTGACACGGCCTGGAACACTGCCTTGCTTGATTTTTTTGTGGCTTGGCTTTTTGTTTTTAACTCTTCTACTAAACTATTCCAACTACCACACGAGGGACACCGACCTAACCATTTTGCACTTTCGCTACCACAGTTCTGACAAACATAAACCGTTTTGCTTGCTTTTGCCATAAATAATTATCCTAATTTAATTATTGCCCTTGTCATTTCAGTTTAGAATTCATCTTCAAAGTCAGGTAATGGCACGGACGGCTCTGGGATATAATTTTCAAACTTCATAATCTCTTTACGATAAGTTAATTTCACTATATCGGTTGGTCCATTACGTTGTTTAGCTATATTCAGTTCGGCATAACCTTGTAATTCAGGTTTATCCCGATTTTCCAAATAAACCTCTGGCCGATATAACATTAACACCATATCTGCATCTTGTTCAATCGCTCCAGATTCGCGTAAGTCAGCAAGTTGTGGCCGTTTGTCTTCTCTGCGTTCAGGCATACGCGAAAGTTGGGATAACGCAACCACCGCCACATTAAGCTCTTTGGCCAATCCTTTTAATGCTCGGGAAATATCCGAAATTTCCTGTTGCCGAGTCCTCTGCGGTAGCCGCACACTCGGTTCACAGAGTTGGATATAATCAATGATAATCATTGCCAAATCACTTTCTGCTTTTAAGCGTCGTGCTTTGGCTTTGATTTCAAGCACTTTTAAGGACGCCGAATCATCAATATAGATGGGTAGACGCTTTAAATAATCAGCAACAACCGACAATCTGTTCCATTGCGTCCTGGATAGTTTACCGCTGCGAATCGTTTGAAATGGAATTCCTGCCTCTGAACAGATAATTCGTTCGATTAAAGTTTCGGTCGTCATTTCTAAAGAGAAAATCGCCACTGGTCGATCATATTCTTTAGTTACATTAGTTGCAATGTTTAGTGCCAATGATGTTTTGCCAGTGGTTGGTCGTCCCGCAATAATAATTAAATCCCCTTGTTGAAAACCACTGGTTAACTCATCTAAACGGTCAAAACCCGTCTTTAAACCCCTTGTTAGAGGTTCTCGATCTGAAAACCGATCTTCAATCTTTTTAACCAATGGCATGAATAAATCTTTCATCGCGACCAAGCCCCGACGCAGCTTTCTTTCTTTAATCTCAAAGATGAGATGCTCGGCTCGGTCTAATAATTCATCGGCGGTTACAGTTGACGAATAACTTTCCGAGACAATCTGAGTTGCGGTTTGAATCAGTTTTCGCTGCACTGCCTTTTCTAACACTAATTTACAATGTTCTTCAATATTTGCAGTTGTCTCCACTAATTCTACTAAAGTCGAAAGATATTCTCGGCCACCAATGTTTTCTAATTCCTGCATCCGATTTAACTCTTCGGCCGCGGTCAGAACATCAATCGCTACATTGCGTTCAAAAAGATTACTCAAAGCCTGAAAGATTTTCTTATGACTATTTAAATAAAAGCACGACGCATCTAAATACTCTAAAGCACAAACTACGGCTTCGGGTTCTAAAAGCATTGCCCCTAATACTGCCTGTTCCACTTCATTGGCTTGGGGCGGTGTCTTTTCGCTAATATTTACTTCATTCTTATTGTTTTTCATAACCCAACTCTTGACTAATAATACTTACTAATTTTTCACTGAATTGCTGTTTCGTCAGTCGTTCGAGCTTTTGCTTGCGGTCGGTAAAGATTAAAGTGGGCTGGATATATTCACTGCCGATCGTATCAACGGGATTGGCGATAATGAGATTAAGTTTTTTTTCTGTTAACTTGCGTTGCGCGGATTGTAGTTGATTATGGGTATCAACGGAAAAGCCAATTAAATACTTATCAGGATATTTTTTGCGGATCGCTTTTAGAATATCCGGTGTGCGTCTTAATTTCAAACTAATTTCTTGATCTTTTCTCTTATGGGAACTTACTTGACTTGGGCTAAAATCACTTACCGCGGCTGTCATCACTAAAGCATCCGCATCACTCATTTCATTTAATAACACTTTAAGCATCTCATCGGTCGAGATAACTTTGATAGTTTTAGCTAAAAAAGGCAAATCAACATTTAGATTGGCGGCAACTAAGATAACTTTAGCTCCTGCTTTTTCTAAAGCTTGTGCAATTAAGACTCCCAGTCGACCACTAGCACGATTAGTTAAAACCCGAATCGGATCGATCGCTTCTTCGGTTCGGCCCGCAGTCACAACTATCTTCTTGCCCGCTAAGGATTGTTTTGATAATAAGATTTTAGCTAATTCGCTAAGAATTACATCAAGGGCAGGAAAATGGCCTTTGCCAATCTCTTGGCAGGCTAACTCACCTGTCTCTGGTTCAATAAAATAACTGCCAATTGACTTAAGATAGGCAATGTTCTTTTGGGTAACCAAGGCTTGCCACATTCGATAATTCATTGCCGGCACAAAAATAAGCGGTGCTTCGGATGAAAGAATAATGGTCGAAAGCAAATCATCAGCAATACCACTCGCTGCTTTCGCAATAATATTTGCAGTAGCTGGAGCAATAAGTACTGCTTTCACATCTTTGGTTAAATCAATATGGAGGGGTATTGTCGTCGCTTGACTAAACATGTCCGTAAAAACAGGATGATGAGATAAAGTTTCAAATGATAAAGGACTGACAAATCTTTCCGCATGCTTGGTCATCACCACCCAAACATCATATCCTTGTCTTTGTAAAGCCCGCAGTAAATCTAATGACTTATACGCAGCAATGCTGCCCGTGATTCCTAAAATTAGCTTATTCTGAGTGTTCACTTATTAATTTTTGCCTATTTCTGTTTTATCTTTTGGTTTCGTAAAATCATATTTCTTTAAGATCTTTTTTAGAGCCGCAATGTAAGGATTTTCTTCGCTCTTTTCCGCAGCGACTGCACTAATCGTTTTATCGCTTCCAATTTCAACATCGACTTCGGCGATGGGTTCACTTTCCGAAACTGGTTTTGGTGCTTCACTTGACGAAATTTTTATTGTTTCCACCATCCCGCTAATTTCTCTTTTGCTTTTACGTCCTCTTTTCTTGGGCGTAACCTCAAGATTCGTAACCGGTTTGATTTCTTCAATCGCACTCTCGGCCATATTTTCTGCGGCCTGTGCTTGCGCAGCCTTACGAAGTTCTGCAACTCGCCGTACTTCTTTGGCGGCTAAAACAATTGCTAAATATTTATTAGGAATTTTCTCAAAGATTTTTTCTAATTCTATAAACTTCATATAACTCCTTTCTTTCTCTTTTTAATATTAATATCTTCATTATAAAACCTTTAATCGTTCGGCACGAATGATTGCCATTAAATCGGCAATCGCCGTTTCTAACTTATTATTGATAATTACATAATCAATTAATGGTTTTTTCTTTTCAATCTGTTCAAACACATAGTTGATTTCCGCACTGGCTTTTTGAAAACGGTCATGAATTTTATCCGAACTGCTTTGGCTGCGATTTTTTAACCGCTGCCAAAGTGTCCTTAAAGAAGGCGGAATAATATAAATGCTCACCGTATAAGGATAAAATCGCTTGAGCGCTTTGACACCAGCCAAGTCTAAATCTAAAATCACATCTTTGCCACGCTTCAGTTTGTTGAGTAAAGGTTGTTTCGGTGTGCCATATTTAGCATTATAGATTTCGGTTGTTTCTAAAAGTTCTCCTTGTTTTTCCCATTCTTGAAACTTCTCTTCGCTGATAAAATAATACTCCCGTCCGTTTTTTTCATGAGGCCGTTTAGCTCGAGTTGTCGCTGAGACCGAATACCAGATATTTTTATCTCTCTTTACAGCCGCATAACACAAAGTGGTTTTGCCGGCAGCGGATGGCGATGCCAAAACAAATATTTTTGGCTTATAATATCCTTTTCTCAACAATTTATTATTCAACATTTCTAACCTGTTCTCTTAAAGCATCGATCTCTTCTTTAATTTGAATGCCATCCCGGCTGATCTGCGTATCGCGTCCTTTGGCTAAAATAGTTTCAATTTCTCTAAGCATCTCGGCTAAAATAAACTCTAACCTTCGGCCCACGCTTTTGGTGGCTCGGCCGCTGATTGTCCGCAGAAAAGAACTGATATGACTATTCAGTCGGACTACTTCTTCAGCAGTCGCACGCGATGCACCCAGTAACTCTTGATTATTACTTGCCTCACTATTATGCTCCGACGGATTTACATAATTGACTAATGCCTTCTCTTGAACCTGCCGACGCAGCGTATTGCTACGCACTTCAATATTTTTTAGTAATTGCGAGATCCGTTGGATGCGTCGCATGAAATCCTGATATAAGAAAGCGCCTTCTTCTTTTTTCATATTGTTTAGTACATCCAAAGCTTTGTTAATGGCTTGTTTGGTCCGTAACCAAATGTTTTTCTGTTTTTCTTGCTCATCAGCACGAACTGCAACAATCATACCTGGATAAGTCAAGACCGTATTGACATCCAAATCACCGCTTAACTTATATCGTCTCTTTAATTGTTTTGCTAAATCAATCAGATTGGCTAAAAGTTCATAATCTAAACTTAAAGTGCGATTAAATTTAAGACGGCTTTGATTTAACTCATCGTTAGCACCTTGAATCGTAATCGACAATTGGATTGAGCCGCGATTAATTTTACTGCTGATTAATTCTTTAATTTGATTCTCATAGCCACTCAGCACGTTTGGCAATTTCATATTAACTTCTAAATATTTATGATTGGCTGAGCGTACTTCGACAACCACTTTGGTCTTTTTGCCGGCTAATAAGCTTTCGGCTCGACCAACACCAGTCATACTTCTAATCATAATTATTTAGTTTCTCCTTATATAAATAATTTCATCCTAATTATGCTTCTAAAATAATTGTTACCGGTCCATCATTGGTTAGCATCACATCCATTTTCGCACCAAACTTGCCGGTTTGTGTATTAATGCCTAAATCTCTTAATGCTTGTACAAATTGCTTGTATAATTGTTCCGCAGTTCCTGCTTCCATCGCTTTACTAAACGATGGTCGATTGCCACCTTCGCAATCAGCGTAAAGAGTAAATTGCGATACTACTAAGATTTCACCCTTAATTTGCATAATTGATAAATTCATTTTGCCATTGTTATCTTCAAAAACTCTTAAATGAGCAATTTTCTTTGCTAATTCCCAGCATTGCTCGGCTTGGTCATCTTTGTGCACGCCCAAAAAACATAAAAACCCAGTATTGATTTTACTAATCTCATTGCCATCTACAAAAACCGAAGCGTTTTTAACTCGCTGTAGCACCGTCCTCATTGAAAATTATAATTTTCTAAAAAATCTCGTTATAATTGAGATTTTAATCTCATTGCCTTAAGCGCAATCGCTTTAGCAAATTTATCTGCATCCTGTGGCGAAGCGGCAGTAATAACATTCCCGCTTATCACCACACCGCTTTCTACATATAAAACTTGTTTCTGTTTAAATTCATTGAGCGTAAATCGGTCTTTGAAAACTGTCGCTTTTTTATTGGTTAAAATACCGGCGCGGGCTAAGGTAATCGGAGCCAAACAGATCGCCGCAATTAATTTGTGGGGTCGCTGACTAAAGTGACGAATCATTTGATGCAGAAGCAAATCATCCCAATAAATAGCGGCGCCCGTGCCACCAACCAAAATCATACCATCAAACGCAAGGGTATCGATCTCTTTAACTGTTATTTGTGGTTTTAAAGCCAGTCCTAGTAGTCCGGTCGCAAGAATTGTATCCCGGGAAGCGACTTTGATTTTATGCCCTAAACCCGTCAGATATTCATAAGGAATCTTAAACTCTTCATCTCGAAAAGCACGGGGTGCAATTACCATCACAAAATGCTTAATTTCACTCGAATCCTTTATGGGCAGAATAGTATCTTTTAATAATTTATCCAGTGTTTTACCATAAATCACATCGCTCGTCATATTTGAACTTTCTGTTCTCTTGCAACTAAAAACAATAATACTTATTAAGATAATGAGAAATAACTTTTTCATGGTTTCTCTCTTGAGTCTAATCTTTACTATAATGAAAAATAATTGCTATGTCAAGACTTTCGAGTGCTAAAATATCCTCATTTTACCATTGCGATCAAGATAGCCCCATGACATTGTTTGAGTTGTATAACCATAACCAATATTGCCGTGGCAGTCTAATCCAATCAATCCGCATAAAACCTTATATTGAGTTGCTAATTTTATTCCTTGTTTTATTGCCTCTTGTGCTTTCGTTTTAGACATGAGTTCAACAACATATTTTGACAAGCATAATCTTACAATTGCTTCGCCATGACCAGTGGCTGCGACCGCACCATCCGAAGATGCAAAAACACCCGCGCCGAAAATCGGTGTATCGCCAATCCGACCGGCGAGTTTCCCTAATATTCCCCCAGTTGAATTTGCAACCGCAAGAGTATTATCATTGTCTAAAGCAACTGCTCCGACCGTGCCTAATTTTAAATACTTGTCCAATTTTGGGAAATAAGGAGATTGTTTCTTTTTGAGAAGTTTTGCTAATCTTTGCTTTTGCATTTCAGAAATATGTTGGTATTTAGGAAAGCCCATTTTAAAAGCAAATTGACTAGCACCCTTACCAACCAGTAAAAGATGATCAGTTTCTTCCATAACTTTGCGGGCGACCAGAATCGGATTTTTTACCCCCTCAATTGCGCCGACCGCGCCGAATTTTCCGTCCCCACACATTACCGATGCATCCATTTCAACTTTACCATCTAAGGTTAAACAAGAACCACTGCCACAATTAAAAATCGCGCTATCTTCCATATATCTAACCGATTCACAAACCGCATCTAAAGCACTCCCACCGTTTATCAATATCGTCCAACCAATTGCTAATGCTTTTTTTATACCACGGCGATGTGCTTGTGGGTTCTTAATCTTACCTGCTCCACCATTAATAATAATTACTGGCATGGTAAATTTTAACACTTTGACTCTTCAAACGTTATTTCTTGCGTTGACATTTTGGACAAAATCTTGTTCTTCTGTTACCAATTTTCTTATATTCAATAATTGTTTTACATTTACGACACATCTCACCTTCTCGGTTAAAAACATACGAACAGAACTGATATTTACCTTCTCGGCCATCGGGTCTTAAATAATCAGATACACTTGTGCCTTTTGATTTGATACCGGCTTTAATAACCGTCTTTAAACTCTTCACGATATTTTTAATATCTTTACGAGTCAATCGGTTAGCTCTTTGTAATGGATGAATTTTGGCTAAAAACAATGCTTCGTCCGAATAAATATTACCAACACCAGCGGCAATTGATTGATCTAACAAGAGATGCTTAATAGGCGCTTTACGCCCTTTTAATTTTGAATACAAATAATCAAAATCAAATTGCTTGTCAATTGGTTCTAAACCTAATTCTTTTAAGCCACCTAATACATCAGGATAATTATCTTTGGACACTAAATAAGCACGACCCAAGACTCTGGGTTCAACAAAACTTAACACTTTATTATCGGATAAGAAAAAACGAATCCGTTCGTGTTTTGGTGCTGAACCGTTATTCTTATGCCATATCAACAACTGACCTGACAGTCTTAAGTGAATAACCATTACCTTATCATTATCTAATTCAAATATCAAATACTTACCTTTACGCACCAATTTTGTAATGGTCTTGCCCTGAATACCTTTAATAAACTCCTCGGCTGATGGATAGCCAATAATATCTTTACGTTGAATCTTTACTTTAAGCACTTTTTTATTAATAAGATGCGGTTTCAATTCTCGCTTAATTGTCTCTACTTCTGGTAACTCTGGCATAAATGAAATTATACAAAACCCGCTTAACTTTTTCAATTATTTTATCATCCTAGTAACCATTTTTTTATCCAATCCTGATCACAAATTTCGTGTATCCTGTAACTACATAACAAAAATTCTATCTGGGCTTACTTTTACTTCTTTACATCATAATCTATCGCAGTTTCAGTTGCGTTTTTAAGGTCTTACTTTAAGATCGACTAAATTAAACTCATTACCACAGTTTCAAAATAAAACCGTAAGACCGTTTATATATTAAAATACACAAGGTAGAGGGGGTACTTCCCCTTAAAAATCAGTTTTTACTGTTACTCATTGATTAGTAGTTAGTTATTAAATATTTCTTCTTCAAAATTATGTTACAAAGTTGTAACATTTGTCTTAACTACAAGTTGAAGCTTAAATATAAAAAAATAATAAGTTTTTTGTATCCATTTCCATATTTCAATGTCTAATTAAATATAATGAGAGGACATTTTTGTGTTAATTTTTACATCTGCAGAGAGTTTCTTTCCGACAAATCGCCGAAAAAATACTTGTGCGTATTAAAAAATAAGTATTAAAAACAACTAATATTTGTGAAAACCACCACTATATATAGTGGAAGGAGGACGTATGGTACTAAAATCTTAATTTTTGCTCTAAAAATAAAAAGTTTTATCTGATTTTTAGGGATAAAAGTATCATTATATTAAGAGAGGCATATACTTTATGCTTCTTTATTAAATAAAAAGGAGTATAAATACTTATGCAAGAAAAAAATTGTAGAAAAAACCAAAACAATCACAATGCCGCTCCAGCACAAAAGGATATTGATACGTTAAATTCACATTATATGTATGTCTTAAAAAAGCTCTGCGAGTGCTATCTCAAAAATTTTAATGAGTTTCCTAAAACATTATTATCATATGTGCCGGTTGGAGTTATTGACCCCCGCGGATACAAAGGTCCCAAAGCTCGCTTTTTGAACACGCTCCCTGATTTTGATTTTTATAAAAAAGAACCTTATTTTGAAATAAAAGAGGATATTTTTAAAAAACAACTACAAGATATAATATTAGACGCAACAAATATTAATGGAGAAATTTTATTTGAAAAAATATGCAATGAATACAAACTTGAGCAAGCCGAACGCATAATTCTTGCTTTACTTTATTTTCATCGTCTCAAAAGTAAAAAAATTTATGGAATTACTTTATTAAATATTGCTGGCTACATTAATAAGACAGACCCGATCAAGCAAAGTCCGTTACTTGAAACCAATGGTCAACTTTTTAAATCAAAATTAATTGTCGAGGTAAAAACTTCATTTGGACCAGAAAAAAAGTTGCCTTTTGAAAAAACCTATCAAATCTCTATCAAAGCATTTAAACTTATTAGCGGCATTACTGATAATACATTTGAAGAAGACAACGAATATTCAGAATCTAACCTGATTTACCTAAAAAAACCCGAATTAACTTTTGATAATATCATTTTAAACCCAACCATCAAAATGAGCATTGAAGATGCTCTTTGGCAATACCAATACGGCGAAGAAGTATATGAAAAATATGGTTTAAAAGACAAAATTCCTTATGGACGAGCTGTAGCTATGCTCTTTTATGGGCCACCCGGCACAGGTAAAACTGCTACCGCTGAAGCAATCGCGAAACAACTAGGCAAGAAAATTGGTATTGTCAATTATGATAAAATATTAAGTAATTGGGTGGGTCAGTCGCAACAAAATCTCGTACGATGTTTTGAAGAAGCAGAGTATCACGATTGTGTACTCTTGTTTGACGAAGCGGATGCCTTATTTGCCAAAAGAATTGAAGAATCTCATAGTGCAGATCGTATGCATAACAACTTAACTAACCTATTAATGCAAAAATTAGAAAGAACTAAATCCTTGATAATATTAACCACTAATCGGGAAGTCATTTTTGATAAGGCATTTGAACGACGGCTATTATTAAAACTTAAATTTGACCTGCCATCTTTTGAAGCAAGAATAAAAATATGGCATATGTTCTTAAAAGACTGTTCCTACTTAAGCTCAGATGTTTCGTTTGAAGAACTAGCTAAATATGCCATTGTGGGCGGAAAAATCAAGAATGTTATTTTAAAAACTGTAATAAAATGTGCCAAAAATAACCGTCCCATTTCCCAAGCCGACTTACTCTTCTTTATAAAACAAGAAACCCAAGATAGTTTCTGTCAGGCAAAACCCATCGGTTTTAAAATCTAATTACTAACCAAAATAGCCGCAGACTACAAATCTGCGGCTACTTTATTATTAAAACCGTTATTAGAACAGCTAAAAGTCTTATTTCTACGAATATACCTTTCAATTCATTTTATTCCCCCTCAATCGTAGTACTTAATTCTTCTCAAACAATAATATTAATTATGTTATCAACAATAATTTGATTATTAAAGAACTTTCCAGTAACCAATATTTGTGCTTGACATCTCCAATTATATGGTTATTTTATTATGGTAAGGGTTAATTATGATAAAAAACAAACCGAACAAGTGTAACACAAGGACATTAAACTATGTGTGAATTTTGTGAAAAGCATGGCGAAGGCAAAAAATGGTATTTGCAGATGAAAAATTATTCCCGCGAACTTCTAACTGAAGAACTAACCCCGGAACAACAAGCAATTGTTGGCACCAAGACTCGTCGTCATTGGATAATTAATTTCTATCGATCTTTCACTTTTCACACAAAACCTGCAGGAGATTTACCCAACATATTAAAATCATCGACCGTCCCTAAGACTGAAGAAGAGATTATTTACGAAACTAAAGTCGAACATTTTGGTCAGGTTTTACCCATTGAAGATGTTGAACAAGTAATTGATTTAGTTAATAATATTACTCGATTTCCTTGTGGCTGTCGTTATTGGACGACAAGTAAACCAAATGAGCGCTATTGTTTTGGCGTTTCCGTTGGACCTTTAGGTACAAAAGGGACTGAACCCGACTCCTCTTTTGAAGTACTTACTAAAGACGATGCCAAAAAACTCTTTCGTAGGTTTGACCAAGAAGGATTGGTACATTCGATTTGGACCGGCGTTACTCCATTTATTGTTGGTATGTGTAATTGCGATTATGATTGTCTGGCTTATCGCAATTATATTGTCAATAAGGGACCTTCTTATTACTTTCGTGCGGAATATATTTGTGAGGTCAACTGGGATTTATGTACTGGTTGTAAGCAATGTATTCGGCAGTGTCAATTTTCCGCGATTTTCTATTCTTCTTCAAATCAAAAAGTTTATATTAATCCAGCAAAATGTTTCGGGTGCGGTGTTTGTCGCGCTGCCTGCTCTAAAGATGCAATAACTTTAATAGAACGCCAAAAAAGCCCAGAAGCAAAAAATCTCTGGCTAAAAAAATAGAAAGGTAAGTATGTCAAAAAAGTCAAAACCAGAACAATTTAATAAAAAAGCTGCTTCCGTTAAATATAAACCACAAGAAGTGATTAAAAGTCTAGGGATCAAACCCGGCGATATTATCGCTGACATTGGTGCGGGCGGCGGTTTTTATACCTTTGAATTCGCTCAAAAAGTAACTGAAACCGGCAAGGTTTATGCCTTAGACACGGAAAGTTCCTATGTTGAATATATTAAAAACCAAATTCAAGCTCGTGGTTTAAAAAATGTGGAAGCAGTTTTAGTAAAGAATGATGACATTGGCCTAACTGAACATAGCATTGACTTAATGTTTTTAAGAAATGTTTATCATCATCTGCCCGAACCGATTAAATATTTTGCGCGCTTAAAAAAATATCTCAAACCACATGGCCGAATTGCCATCATTGAGTATAATAAACCACGGCCTTTCTTTTTCCGCCTCTTTCATCGCGGACGCCATCATACCCCTGAGGCCGAAATTGTTAACACCTTAATTCGCTGCGGTTTTGTTATCTCAAACCGCTTTGACTTTTTAGCAGACCAGTCGTTTGTCATATTTAGAAAAGAATAGTTAACAATTTTTATTGACTAGTAATATAATTCATCTATAATTAGAGTGTGAATAAATCAAGGAAGGAGGTATTATGTTAAAAAATAAAAATTACCTGTGGTTGATAGTAGGAGTTATTATTATCATTGGATTTTTAACTTGTGCGCCTGGTAATTATCGGTGGGATCCAAACATTGAAGGCTCAAAACCAGCGGGCTTTTGGGCAGGTCTTTGGCATGGCATTATTGTTGTCATAACTTTTATAATCAGCCTTTTTACAAATACAGTCAAAATCTATGAAATAAATAATACAGGTTGGCCTTATAATCTCGGATTTGTATTAGGCTTGTTTATTTCAATCGGAGGCGGTGTCAAAATCCAAAAGAGCCGAAAGGCAAAAAAATACGAATGGCAAGCTCTGGAAGATAAAATCGAAGAAAAAATCCGCGAAGGTGTCAAAGCTTGGGTTGAAGAATCTGAAAACGAAGATAAGAAAAAAGAATGGGAAGAAATCGGTAAAAAAATTGAGGAAAAGATTAAACGCAAACTTAAAGAATGGGCAGAAAAGGAATAATTCTATAAGCTTTTGACAATACTACCTTCCTTAATTTTATTTGTTGGTATCGGTATTATTGTACCGACATTATATTGGACAATCTTTAGAAAACGATCACTGTTAGACAAAATCTCTGCTTGGTTGTGGTCATTAACGGGCTTTATTGCCTTTATCTTTTTCCCGGCTTTCTTATTTCGTAAACACTGGGAAAAGGCAATGGTCATTGCTTACAATAAATTCTGGTTTGTTCTGGGTGTTGTCCAGATGGATAATAATTTCTGGGAAACCCTTGCCAAACTGCTTGTGATTATTATCTTCATTACAATTGCGCGTGAAGATGGCAGGGCGATTTTTACCTCTAAAATTAGCGCGACAATTTTTGGTTATTGGGTTGGTCTCTGTTATGGCATTGGCGAAGCACTCTTTTTGTCAATCATTGGCTATATCCCAGTGCTCAATCGGATTTTTGGCATTAACCTGTTTATGTATTTTACCACCTGGTACACGGTCTGGGAGCGCGCTTACGCAATTCAACTTCACGCAATTATCGGCGCTTTAGTCGGATTAGGGTTTTATCATTGGTATGGGCTTGGTAAAAGATGGTGGCTATTAATCTTTTTTACGTTTGGGGTTTTATATCATGAGTTAGTCGATGGACTCGTAATCGTAATGATGTATTATCCAAGACCTGCCTTTGTTAAGTTTA
>CBFGJZ010000030.1:0-18867 GCA_965649215.1 Caldifarciminota bacterium | reverse complement strand
AACGAGTTTCCCAAGTTTCTGACACATCATGTACCATTGGTATTCAAGGTGGTATTGGTGCAAATAATTATTATCAACAATATGTAGTGAATGGCTCGCCATCAGCACATAAACCAACTGCCCAAACTGCTATTTTATTTACTTTTAATAAAGATGCAAGCCCGCTTTTAATCGAAGCACCGAACGGTGTTGTTGATTCTGGTTTTGTTACTAATCCCGTCGCAGTGATTGCTAATTATGGTCCCAATCCGATAAGTTGCAATGTTAAGTTTGAAATTAATGACGGTTATTCTAATATTCAAACCGCAACCATTGCAGGTAATTCTTATCAAGTTGTTTCTTTTGCCCCTTGGACTGCAAGATACTTTGGTAATTTCATAACCAGATGTTCAACGATGCTTGGAGATGATTATAATTCAGGAAATAATGTGTTAACGGGTAATGTGCAAGTTAGATTTCATGATGTTGGTATTCATGAAATTGTAAGTCCAACGGGAACTCAATATACAGGACAAATTTCAGTAAGGGCCTTAGTAAAAAATTATTATCACCGGGTTGCTTCCTGTACCGCATATTTTTTAATTCGGGATGTTAATAATAACATCGTTTTTAGCCAGCAGCGATATGTTGCAAATCTACTACCCGATAGCTCAAACGAAGTAGAATTTGGTAATTTTAATGCTTTGGTCGGCACTTATTATACACAATGTTATACTAAATTGACGACTGATGATAATCCATTAAATGATACGGTAAATGGCACAGTTGTGGTTCTTGAACGACCTGAACCAGCTGGTTGGTTACAGCAGACAAATTTTCCGACTCAATTGACGGGAAAGTACGTTAAAGATGGCGGTGCTTTAGTAGCAACTAGTTCTGGTCTGTTCGCATTTCGCGGTAATAACAGCCGTGAATTTTATAAGTACGATGGAGTTAATTGGTATCAAATGACAGCAATCCCAAACCGTTTTGTAAATGACAAAGAGGTAAAGAAAAATATAAAGAAAGGCGCAGCATTAACATATGATGGCGATAATAAAATCTTTGCGATCAAGGGTGGTGGCAGTAATGAATTATGGCAATATAATATTTCCGAAAATCAATGGTCATATAAAACTGAGGTGCCAATCTCAAAAGGATTAAAAGGTGGTTCAAAAATTGTCTTTGGCAATGGTAAAATTTATTTGTTAGCAGGTTCGGTAAGGTATCCCGAACAGAACTTCTTTGCTTATGATACCATCACGAAGAATTGGCAAGTTTGTGCAAGGGCGTTGTATAATCCGGATTATAAAGCATACAAGGATGGTAGTGATATGACTTTATTAGAGGATACGATTTATGTCCTTAAAGGTAGTGCGAAAAATAATTATTTTGTGAGTTATTATATTACCTTGGATCAATGGACGATGCGAGAATCAATCCCCTTGTTAAATCCACGAACAAACAAGAAAGTTAAAGTTAAAAACGGTGGTGCATTAACAAATGATGGTTATTTTGTCTACGCGATTAAAGGCGGTGGTTCTAATGAATTTTGGCAATATAACCCACAAGCAAATTCGTGGACAAGAAAAGAAACAATCCCCGCATTACCATATAATAAGAAATCAGTACCAAAAGGTGGAGCTGCACTGGCATTTTGGAATCACCGAATTTATCTATTAAAAGGCAATAATACGCAAGAGTTTTGGTCTTATCAATTCGGATATTATAATGATATAATGCCAACTAATGTCAGGATTTATGATGTGACCATGACCGAACAATCATCTAAGTTGAGTCAGTTAGAACATCAGTTTATAAATCTTCAACCTAATCCTTGCCAAAATATGTTATCACTAACCTATTATGTGCCAATACGAAGTAAGATTAGTGTGAAATTATATAATAGCGCTGGGAGCCTAATTAAAAAGTTAATCGATGAGTCTTGTGATCAAGGTATTTATTCAAGAACAATAACACTATCAAATTTAGCAACTGGGATTTATTATCTTGAATATAATTGTAATCGCAACTTAATAACAAAACCCATATTAGTTATAAAATAATAATATATTTATCGTTAACCATTTGCATCCAAGTGATTAAAGGATAAATCACTATTTACTATCTTAAATAATTTTATTAAAACTAATTGTGAGATAGTATTTTCTTCCCTTATGGGTATTAGTTTGCGTTAGGTAGTAATGGTTATTAAATATATTTTCAATAACAGTTGTGAGGTTTATATTCTTATAATGATAACCAAAATTAAAAGAAAATATCGAATAAGAAGGCAAGGTCCGTTTTGCAACATACTGATAAGATAAACCAATCAACATTTTTTTAAATTGATAAGATAGCGAATCAGTAAGGTTAAAATTAGGGGTTATAAAAAAATTACCAAACGGATAATTAATAATTAAGTTATTCGTTATCCCATACAATTGATTACGCATTGAAAATTCAATTGTTCGTAATTGAGACAGTATAGTTTGGTATAATAAGGAATCATGAATTGGTTGTAAAGTTAGGTAAGAATTATATTGAGCAAAACTGCCTTTTATTCTATTATGATGCCATATAATACTGACTGTGAGGGTATAATCGGACTGCAGATATTTTAAAGGAGAAGTTTCAAAACGATACGGAAGTAGATTTGCATATAGAGTATCAAAATAGTAAGGAATAACTGTGTTGTGTTGAAGATCAAACAGAGTTTTAATGTTACTGAAGAGAATTCCCAAATTTACTCTTTCACCGATTTGCTTTTCTGGTAGATAATAAGATAATGAGGGTTGGATAAAGAAACGAGGAGTTATTAAAAATAAATGGGAAAGGTTTACCTTACAACTAAGATTGTTATCAAAATTTATTTTTTTTGTTGTCTGATATAAGAGATCGGTTTGATAAGTTAGATTACCCAGCCAAGTTGGGTGATTAATTTTTAGGATAAGGTCATTACCCAAATAATTTTTATCTTCAGGATTAAGATAGCGGCTTAAACGAATATTCTGTTTAGTATCAAAGTATATGTTTTTGATAAACCAAATTGGATGATACATAACATTAATATTTTGATAAGCTGATTTTGCATCAAGGGGTGATAAGTCATATCGTAAGTTATCGGTTAAACCTACTGAAAGATTTTGCCAAGAGTTTATTGTTAACCACCCGTAGTTAATTCTGCTATTAAATTTCAAGTAATTTGTATAATCGTAATTTTTATCAACTAAGGCAAAAATTTTTAAGTGAGATTTACTAAAGATCGCTTTAGAAAATAGTAGCGAACTTGCTAAAATATTACCACCCGTAACTTGTAATGAGAATGTATCAGACAAAGGAAAAGGCAAGAGCGTGTCTTGAAATTGGATATTAAGTTTTTTTAGTTCTTCTAAAGGTAAAGGTGGTATTGTGTCTGCAACTAAGAGAACTGGATAAAAAAAAGATAAGTAAACAACAATCGCTAAAAATATTTTTAATAGAGATGAGATATTAGATTGATTATACCTTATCATACGCAAAGCTTAGCAATTGATTGCGAGTAGGGGCTTTTGAGAATTCCTTGTTCGGTTATAATTGCGGTGATTAAATGGTGCGGAGTTACATCAAAAGCAGGATTATAGACCGGGGCATTTTTAACAGTGATCGACTTTTTGCCAAGGCAGATAATCTCTTCCGCGCTTCGTTGCTCAATTGGGATGTCTTGACCAGTTTGCTTAGTTAAGTCAATCGTGGAAGTTGGTGCTGCAACATAAAAAGGTACTTTGTAATATTGGGCAGTGATTGCTAAGGTTAAACTGCCGATTTTATTGGCAGTATCGCCATTACGGGCAATACGGTCAGCACCGATGATGACAAGATTAGTATCTTTCATTACGGTTGCCATCATATTATCAGTAATAATTGTGTATGGTATCTTTGCTTGAGTAAGTTCAAAGGCAGTTAATCGTGAACCTTGAAGAAGAGGACGGGTTTCTAATACATAAACATGTATTTTTTTGCCTTGTTGGTGAGCAGTATAAATAATTCCCAGAGCGGTTCCAATCCCGGGTGCAGCAAGCCAGCCTGTATTACAGATAGTCATAATTGTACTATGATTTTTAATGAGGGGAGCACCATACTGTCCAATGAGCAGAGAATTATTGATTTCTTTTTGTTCTAGATAACGTGCTTGTTCTAAAAGGATTTTATTTAGTTGACAGGTTGGGATATTCTTGTTTTTGATGATATTAAGCATTTGGTCAACTGCCCAACTGAGATTAACAGCGGTGGGACGGGCAGTTTTTAATGCTTGAGCAACTTTGAAAAGATGGCTTCTGAGATTTTTAAGTGATGTGTTTGATTCTAAAACCAAACCGTAAGCGGCAGCGATGCCCAGTAACGGTGCACCTCGAATCTGTAATCGTTTAATAGCACCTATGATTTGGCGATAATTGGTTAGGCGCAGATATTTAAGTCGGTGTGGTAATTGGGTTTGATCAAGAATTATAAGTTGATGATTGTGGTAGAGTAGGGCTTTGTGGTGCTGCATCGGATATTATATAAATATAATAAAGAGGACAGTCAAGAGTAAAAAGAAAGTTTTTTGCTGTCCTCTTAAAATACGAATTTATTTCACTAATGCTTTGAATTCTTTACCAGGACGGAATACGGCCTTTTTCTTAGCGGGAATATTAATTTTTTCACCGGTTGCAGGATTGCGACCAACTCTTGCTTTTGATTTACGAACCATAAAAGTTCCAAAACCAGGAATTGCTACCTTATCTCCTTTTTTCAAAGACATCATAATTGTGTCGATGAAAGTATTAAGCATAGTTTCCGCAGTTTTCTTAGGTACATCATTGGCTTTTGCAAGTTTTTCAATTAATCCTTGTTTTGTGATTTTAGCCATTTTTTTCACCCCCTTTCATACAGATTTCTAAAATTTGATTTGGTATTGTTAAACTACTCATTGTAATAAATATAGATAAAATCAAGGTTCTGTCAAGAGTTTTATTAAAAATTTTAGTATTCATAAGAATTGTTATGAGCGTATTTAAAGGTAATGAGAAGAATAAAAATATAGATAATTAAAATTATTTTGGTATTTTAGTAAGAGCAGTAATTATATTGACACAAATATTCAGCAGTGTTATCATATAATTCTATGCAAAAATATCGCAAATTTATTATCATTTTCTTTGTTGTTTTATTTTTTGTCAGGGGCCTATGGGCAAAAGACAAGTTTGTGCAAATTGCTCCCAATCTCCCAATTTATGAGACTTATTTGGATAATGGATTACATATTGTGGTTTATGTTGACTCTGCGACACCAACCGTTTCAACCCAATTATGGTTTAATGTTGGCGCAATATATGACCCCCCGGGTAAATCTGGTCTTTCTCATTTATTAGAACATATGGACGGTACAAAAAATTATCAGCCGCGGGAGATTTCTGCTGCGATCGATGCATTGGGTGGGGAAGATAATGCTTTTACTTCTAATTTATATGTTTGCTATTGGGTTGATTTAGCCAAAGAATATTATGAAACTGCATTAAAGTTTGGTGCCGAGAGAATGGCTAATCTTTTAATTTCGGAAAAGAAATTCCAATCCGAGCGGGCAGTTGTTATGGAAGAGCGACGGTTGGGTGAAAATGCACCATATGATGTTTTATGGGAACAGTTTGATTTACTGGCGTATAAGTTTCATCCCTATCGCAATCCGGTTATCGGTTGGATGGAAGACATTCAACGAATTACTTTAGCGGATTTGATGCATCATTATCGGACTTATTATCAACCCGCGAATGCGGTTTGTGTCATTGCGGGCGATGTTGAATTAAATGATGTGTATAACAAGGTGCGGAAATATTTTGGTAAAATTAAATCTCGAGCGGTAACTCATCCTGTGTTTTATGAACCACCCCAACAAGGCGAGCAAAGGATGACGATGTATCGGAGTGTGGCACATCCAGCCATCATGATCGGTCATCACACAACCGATGTTTATTCGAAAGATTTTTATGCATTAGAGGTTTTAGAAGCATTGCTCTCAATGGGTAAAGAAGCTCGTCTTTACAAGAAGTTAGTCGAAGAAAAACAATTTGCGTTGCGGGTTTGGGCGTGGAATGATTTAGAACGGGATTATGGAATGTTTAATTTTTTCGTCACGCCTTTTAGTGTCGCTTATGTTGATTCCGTAGAAAGAATTATTTATGAAGAATTAAATAAATTAAAATCATTAGGGGCTGATTCGATAACTGACCTTGAAATGGAACGGGTTAAAAATAATGTGATTGCCAATGAAATTTATGCCCAGGACCGAGCTCGGGGAATGGGCATGCGCATCGGCCGTCAGTTGATTACCACAGGAAATCTTAATGATATGATGGAATATCCACAGCGAATTGAAGCGGTGACGAAAGATGATGTGCGGGAGGTAATTAACAAATACTTTATAGCTAAGAATAAAACAACAGTTGTTTTATTACCAGAAGGAAAATAAAAATGAAAAGTAAAAATTCATGGTTGGCAATTGGTCTCAGTTGTTTTTGCTTAATTTTTAGTTTTGCAAATGCTTTACCAATTGCACGGGATTCGCTCGATTGTGGCTTGGTGGTATTGACTTATCAAACGCATCATTTGCCAATGATTGAAATGCGATGGGTTTGTTATGCGGGAAGCGCCTATGACCCAATGGATAAAGCAGGTTTAGCAAACTTAACCGCAAAGATGTTAACGCGTGGGACAAAGATGAGAACCGCCACAGAAATTAGTAGTCAATTAGAATTGGTTGGAGCAAGTATTTCTGATGCTACAGGTTATGACCTGAGTAGTTTACATGCGCGATGTTTGAGTAAAGACTTTGATTTGGTTTTAGATATTTTTACGGATATTTTACAGAATGCTGATTTTAAAGAGTCAGAACTTGCCAAGGTAAAAAATCAAATTATTGCGAATATCAAGCAGAGTTATGATTATCCGCATCAAGTTGGCTGGCAAAAGTTTTATGAACTATTATTTAAAGAACATCCTTATGCGCATCCAATCAGTGGAGATACGGTTTCAGTAAGCCGAATTCGTCGCCAAGACTTAGTTGATTTTTATAATCAGTTTTATACGCTTAATAATGGTTTTTTCGTGGTTGTCGGAGATTTTGATAAAGCGGTATTATTAGAGAAATTACAAACAAAGTTTGTTAATATGCGCAAAGGAAAAGTTCAAGGGGAAATTAGTGAATTTTTACGCACTGCTTATGCCGAACGGCCAGTTGGTTATTTAATACAACAGCCAACTTTAAATCAATCTTATATTTATATTGGTTTTGGGGGTATTAAGGAAAATGCGCCTGATTATTTTGCGGTGCGCGTGATGAATTTTATTTTGGGTGGTTCACCATTAACTTCACGGCTTGGTAATGCAGTACGAGAAACTGGCGGGCTGGCTTATGATGTGCGGTCAGGTTTTTATCGGATGAGATATGGTGGTGCTTTTGTTGCAACTACGCAAACCTCAGACCCACAAAGAGCAATCCGATATATTTTAGATGAGATTAAAAAGATGTATGAGATAGGCGCCAAACAAGAAGAGTTAAACCGTGCGAAAACCTTTTACATTGGGAATTTTCCATTTTATTATGATGCGATGCGAGATAAGGTGGATTTGTTAGCGGAATTAGAAGTATATAAAAAAGGACTGGATTATCCAGAGCGATTTAAAAGTTATATTGAAGAATTAACTCTTGATCAAATTAATCAAGCTGCGAAAAAGTATTTATATCCCAATAATTATCTGTTAGTAATTGTTACTAATCTGAGCAAAGATGAATTAGGGTTGAGTGATATTGATTGGCTTAATTAAAGCTGATTAAGAGATTGTAAGATAATTAGAATGGTGTAGGGTAGCAATGATAAAAAAAGCAAAAGTGTTTTTATTATTATTGTTAAAGACTAACTTATAAGTGGTAAATATGGAAAATCTGAAGTTTAAAATTAGAAGTGCTCGGTTGTGGGTGATTATTATGATTGGTAGTTTGGGTGCTACATTATTAGTCAGTGCTGAGCCATTATTTCCGATAAAAGTAAATGAACTTTATGGTTATATTAATCAAGCAGGTGAAATGATTATCACCCCACACTATCTTTTTGCCGATAATTTTTTTAACGATTTGGCTCGGATTAAAGATACGACGAATCACTGGGGTTATATTGACAATAATGGTGAGATAAAGATTTTAACTCAATATGATGAGTGTGACAATTTTTATGAGGGATTAGCCCGATTTCGTAAAGATAAGAAATGGGGTTATCTTGACTATAGTGGTAAAGTCATGATTGAACCACGATTTGATTATGCGCTTAATTTTTCAGAAAGGTTGGCAGCGGTAAGAATTAATGGTAAATATGGATATATTGATAAAACGGGCAATTTGGTAATTGAACCACGATTTTATTTAGCCAATAGTTTTTCTGAAGGTTATGCCGCGGTAATACCTGAAAACAATAGCAAGAAAATTGGTTATATAACTCACGCGGGCAAGATGGTTATTCCACCCCAATATGATTTTGCCTCGGATTTTTCTGAAGGGTTAGCGGCAGTATCTAAAAATACCAAATATGGCTTTATTGATAGCACAGGTAACATTGTTATTCCTTTTCAATATGATGGGGCAGATAAGTTTACTGAAGGATTAGCACCTGTAAGAGTAAAACTGAAATGGGGTTATATTAATAAAGTGGGTAAAATTGAGATTTATCCCCGCTTTGAATTGGCAGGTAATTTCAAAGAAGGGCACGCTAAAGTAAATCTTGGTGGCAGTAAAATCTTTGGCGGCGGTCGCTGGGGTTATATTGATAAAATGGGTCGTTATATCGCCGACCCAATTTTTAAAGATGGCAAAGATTTTTCAGGTGGTTTAGCCATGGTTATAAAAAATGGAGACAGTTATTTTACCTATATTAATCAGCGGGGTAAGATTATCTGGCAACCAAATTTAAATAATTAAGGAACAATCCAATTAACAATGTTAAAACTTATTGTGTAAAAATCAAGGCAGTGCATATCTTAGTTGATTATCCACGAGGTTAGTTATTAGGTTGGTCAGTAGGTTACCTATTAGGTAGCCTGGGGGCTCACCTTCTAAGTGAAGAATTAGCTCAGATGTTAGGTTTTCTATTAGACTACAGACTATTTCATCTTCTATGATACCAACTAGGTTTTCTACTATCTCACCCGCTCAGTTACTTAGTAGATTATCTGCTAAGTCAGGCAAGGTTATGGGGAAAATAAATTGCTAACACTTAGTTTAGATGTTAAAAAAGTAAACAGCTATTTCCGTCTTATGTGATTACTTTAATTCAGCAAACTTTTTATCAATTTCTTCTCGTAACTCGTTGCCCGCTTCTTGAAAAATATTTAATAAATCTTCGTATATTTCGCCACTGCCAACAAAATTCCAGAACTCTTGTCCTACTAAAATTTCGCCATTGTCTAAATCATAAAGTCCTTTTAATGTCCATCTTTCATAAGGTTCTGGATGGTATGGGTTGTAAGGTATTGCTAATCTTGTGTAAATTTTAACATTTTTGTTTTGACTCATTCTCAACGCAGTCCATCGTAACAGTTTAAGTTTTAGAGCAACGAATTCCTTCATATTTGGTTTAGCACTTGTGATATCGAATAAATTTTCTGTATCTTTTACTTTTACAAACAAATCAACAATCGAATCTATATCAACTTTTGCTTCGCCTTGTTTAATAGATTTTCTAATTGTATTAATTTCTTTTTCTTTATTTGTAATCATTTCATTTTTTCTTAATTTATAATGTAGTTCTCTTAGGAGCGTTTCGGTTGTTTTATCTATTTCACCCAGCAACTTAAATTGTCTTTCAGCATAATTGCCAGCACCTTCTGCTAAAACAACGGCTACTTGTTCCCACATCGACATTCCAAAAGTAGTATTCATCGATTGAATAAAAGAAAACATAGCATATCGGTCTTTACCTAATAGTCGATGATGAAAAGGCATATAGTTTGTCTCGGGTTGATAGGTTCGTAGTTTTTCTCGTACTGAATTTACCACTAAATTAAAAATATTATCTTTAGTCTTTTTTGTTAAAGACATTAATAGTTTTCCTTTTCAAAGTAAAATATCGATTCAAAATATTTATTAGGATCTCTTTCTGTTCTCATTAGAACCGGTCTATGAAATACATCTTTTAAGACTAACCCACATTCCTTACCAATTTGTGGATACAAATTGAATTTATCATTAGCCACAATAAAAACCAATGCGCCGTTTATTAAATTTTGAGTAACATTTTTAAAGACGCTAGTTATATCTTTGACATATTCTATCTTAGCATTGCCATTTTGTCCTTTCTTTGCTGAACCGATTTCGTTATCGTCTTGTCTTAGAAAATTAAATAATTCATATGCATATCTGTGTTGTTCATGATAGTCAATCAACCCGACATATGGAGGTGATGTGAATATTCCATGTAGTTTCAAATTTTGGGGCAATTTTACTTTTCTGGCATCACCTTGAATAATTTTTATTGATGCATTGGTTCTAATTTTATCAAATTGTTTCAGTCGTTTTATTGTATCATAACTATAACGATTAATAAACTTTAATGCCTCATCAATCGGTTTACAATATTTTTTGTGCTTAATACACCAATAAATATCTTTAACTGGCTTCTTGGGTCGAGCTAAATCATAATGCGGAATTAATCGGGCGGAACGCGCAGAACGAGAAAGAATAACTTTTAAAACATCTTGATTTTTATAATCTTTTATTATACTTCGATAAAATAAAATTTCCTGTAATGCTCTTTCAGAAAACCAAGTACGCAAGTATTCACTCGAGGTTTCGAATTTTTCAATAGAGTTATCAAAAAGTGATTTGTTTTTATTTTGTATATTTACGCTAAATGTCTTTAGTCTTTTTAATGCATCTTTTATTTCAAATTCGACTTCAGGAATGTTATATTTTTTTGTTTTAACTTCTTGAATTAGAACATTAAAAGGCGATAATTCGATTCCTATTGAATTAATCCCTAAAACATTTGCTTCAATTAGAGTTGTACCCGACCCCGAGAATGGGTCAAGAATTGTAGTGCCAACAGAAAAGTATTTTTTTAGAAATACTTCAACTAACTGTGGTATAAATTTACCAAGATATGGATGGAGACGATGAACATGTTTTGTTCGTTCAGACTCTTTAACTTCTAAAAAAGTCAAATCATTGCCTAAAACTCTTAAATTCTTATCAGTGTCACTTATATCCTCAATAAGTTTAGTGTCAATACCATATTTTATTGCGATGTCTTTACTTCTCTGAAGCATAGTTATTTTTATAATATTACCTTCCAACTTCTTTTTGTCAAGTATCCATCAAGGGAAAATATATATTTAAAGGAAAATTTTCCTATATACACTGATTTTCCCATAAATGAAAATGCCATTTATAAGGCAAATTTATCTCTTCTTTTGGTATGGTTTATAATATTTTCTGCCCTTAAGCGAGGGCGGGAAGTGCTCTTGGTCGACTTTGGCATCTGGATAATCATGAGCATATTTGTAATCTTTGCCATAACCAATATTTTTCATTAATGTTGTAACGGGATTTCTTAAATGCAAAGGAACCGGTTCGGTCAGACTTTCCAGAGCATCTTTTTTTGCCAGTTCATATGCTTTGTAAATTGCATTGCTCTTTGGTGCCATTGCCAGAAACACGACTGCTTGTGCCAAAGCTAAATCACCTTCGGGTCTACCGATAAAGTCAACTGCTTCTTTTGCGGCATTAGCAACAACTAATGCCAGATTATTGGCATCGCCAATATCTTCTATGGCAAAGCGGACTAATCTTCGGGCAATATATAAAGGGTCTTCACCCGCTTCAAGCATTCTTGCTAACCAGTATAATGAAGCATCAGGGTCAGAATCTCTTAATGATTTGTGAAGTGCTGAAATTAAATTATAATGTTCTTCCCCACTTTTATCATATAATAAAATCTTACGAGAAGCGATTTGTTCAATGGTTGTTTCTGTGACTTTTCTTGTATTATCCTTGTCGGGTTCGGTTGCGTGGACGGCTAAATCAAGAATGGTTAGTGCCACTCTGGCATCACCTTGAGCAATATTGACAATATAATCTAAGATTTTTTCTGAAACACTGGGATTTAGATCTTTTAAACCGTTAGGATGAGTGAGTGCCCGCTTGAGAATAGTTTTGATGTTTTCGGGCTTGAGTTGATGCAGAATATAGACACGACAACGAGATAGTAAAGGTCCAATGACTTCAAAGGAAGGGTTTTCAGTGGTTGCCCCAATCAAGATGATTTTGCCTGCTTCAACATGGGGTAAAAATGCATCTTGTTGAGTTTTGTTGAACCGATGAATTTCGTCAACAAAGAGAATCGTTGATTTGTTATGTACTAAACGATTTTGTTCTGCCTCTTTGATCACCCGACGAATGTCTGCAACGCCGGAAGTGACCGCGCTAAAAGAAATAAAATTTGCTTTGGTGTAGTGAGCAATAATCCTAGCTAATGTTGTTTTACCTGAGCCAGGCGGACCCCAAAAGATCATGGAATGGAGTTCACCTTTTTCAATCATCTTGCGTAAAGGTTTATCTTCGCCAAGAAGGTGTTCTTGACCAACAATCTCAGATAAATCTTTTGGTCGTAATCGTTCAGCAAGGGGTGCTTGAAAATCGGTATTTTCAACCATATCGGTATTATAATTGAATAGGATATAAAATCAAGGCGAATAAGTTATTTTATTGGTGCTATAAAGATTGACATTTATTGCTTTTTAGGTCTATAATTTAGAGGATCGCTTATGAACAAAGGGTTAATTCTATTCTTTAGTTTAATGGTATTTGCGGTAGTTTCTTCCATAGCCAATGACTTTAATCAAAGCCGGGGAGCAAATTTATTAATAATTACTGAGGACCGTTTTTACAATACACTTCATGAATTTGCCCAATGGAAACATAAGAAAGGTTATTTAACTAAAATCGTGAAACTTTCTGAAATAGGAGATCGCAAACCAGAGTTGATAAGAGATTATATTAATAATGCTTATTATGGGTGGGAAATTATTCCGGAATATATCTTATTGGTCGGTGATATTAATTATCTGCCGCCGTACCCGCATCCCAATGTTGGAGCGAGTGATAATCCATATGGTGATGTAAATGGTGATACTCTTTTAGAAATGTGCGTCGGACGGTTGCCGGCCAGAACTAAACGCCAGTTGCAATCAATGATTGCTAAAATATTGCGATATGAACGAAGAGTTGATTTAACAGACACGATGTTTTATAAACGAGCGTTGACTATCCGTCAAGACCCAGGACCTTATCATAATGCAGGCGTTAATTTTGTCCGAGCTATGATTCTGAACAACAGTGATTTTGTGCAGGTTGATACTTTATATAATCCTGCTCATAATCATAATGATGTGCGAGATTCTCTAAAGCAGGGCCGATCTTATCTTTTCTATACGGGGCATGGCGCAGGAACCCACTGGCCAGAACCATTTAAAGTGTGTCCCTATCTTAATAACAAGAATAAAACACCAATAATTTTATCGTGGTCTTGTCAAACTGTATTACAACCGAGATATTTAGGACAGAAGTGGCTTAAAGCAGGTAATGTTAGAAATCCACGCGGTGCAGTAGCGTATTTAGGAACTACGACTTCGGGATTATACGCGCGGTATCGTAATTTTGTCGGCCGTAATTTTTTCCGAGCAATTTTTCAAAATAAAGTAATTAATATCGGTCAAGCATTAAAGCAAGGTTTGGATAGTCTTTGGCAATTTACACCTGATTCTTTTGGTCATATTCTGTATTCGGAATGGAATCTTTTAGGAGACCCGACGATGAGTTTATGGACTGGAGTGCCAAAACCAATGATAATCCAACACGATACAATTATTAACGCATCACCTCAGACATTTACAGTAATGGTTAGAAACGAGCAGGGTGAGCCGATTGTTAATGCTTGGGTCTGTATCAGCGCAGCAGATGACGATAATTTTTATTATTTAGACAAGACCGATTCTTTTGGTAATGTTAGTTTTTTAATCGAACCAAGTAATATTGATAGTATCTGGATTACTGTAACTTCACAAAATTATCTTGCTTATGAAAAGAGCTGTCGAGTTAGTAATACCAAAGAGATGAAGACTCGTAATAGCAGTCAGCTTTCAAATCAAATGGCAAGAGATCCAGATTTAATAATCTATCCTAATCCAGCAAAATCTGTGCTTTATGTGAAGACCGAATTACCGCTACAGGAAGTAAAAATCCTGGATTTATCAGGCAATGTCATCAAGATTCAAAAGTTAAAAAGTTCAAATGTGTTTAATATTAGGTTAGATGTAAACGAAATTAAGGCAGGGGTCTATTTTGTTAATATAAAAACTGAATCTAATAATCTTATTCGACGCTTAATTGTTCTGAAATAATTAAGATTTTTGATTTAATACAGAAAATATTTTTGCTGATGGTATTGCACCTTCTCGGATAATTTTAATCTTTTTCCTAAAGCATAAAACAATAGTTGATTCCATACCATAGGTAGTTTTGCCACCATCAAGGATTAGGTCAACTTGTTTCATTAGTTCTGATGAGAGCTCTTGCAGGCAGGTCGGGGATGGTTGATTGTGAAGATTTGCACTTGGTATGACAATCGGAACTTGAGCATAGTCAATTGTCTTTTGCACAATTTTACAATCAGGAATTCTAATAGCGATGTCATTTCTTGATGCAGTAACAATATCGGGAATTAGTTTGGATTTTTTTAAGATGATAGTTAAAGCACCAGGCAAAAATTGTTGGACAAGCAGTTGGGCAGTCTTAGGAAATTCTTTAACATAGTATCGAATTTGCTCATAATTACTGAGAGCGATAGACAGTGGTTGAGTAAATGGTCTTTTCCTTACTTTAAATACTTTGGCAACCGCTATCGGATTGGTCGCATCACAAGAAAGACCATAAACTGTATCTGTGGGTAGGATTACAAGACCGCCCTTTTTAATAATCTCCGCGGTCTTTTTAATTACTGATAAGGAAGGATTCTCTTTATTAACTTTTAAGATTAGTGGTTCAGCCATTTACTTTATTAATCGCAATAATCTTATAGCGAGTACCTTCTTGGTCAACAATTTCATCACCAACTTTTTTACCTAATAACAACTGCGCAAAGGGAGCTTGGTAAGAGATAATGTTTTGGGAAAGATCCGAATCAAAGGGACCTAATATGGAATAAGTGATTTGTTGTTGGTTTGACAGAGTAACTTCATTTGGGTTTGAGTTTAAGCGAGTTAAGATAACTTTAGTACCAATCGAGACGCTCGTTGAGTCGATATTATTAAAATCTATTGGGCGAGCCAAAGCTAATTGGTTTTTTAAAGAAGCAATTTGGCTAAAAAGTCGTTTCTGTTTTTCTTTTGCTGCCTTAAATTCAAAGTTTTCCCTTAGATCGCCATAACTACGCGCTTGGGCTAATTCGGATGCAACTTTAGGAATTTCTTCGTTAACAAGTCGTTTTAGTTCTTGAGTTTTATTGTCAATCGCTTTTTGAGTATGATAAGTATATTGAGTAATTGAGGCAAAGAGAAGCGGAAATTGGGTTTCAAAGAGTTTTTGAATTTGATCGAGTTCTTCCGGATACCAGACGGAAAGATGCCTGATGTCTTGCCAAAGCGACTGAGCACGGTCTTGGTCAATTATTAAAAGTGCTTCGTTGATTATACGAAACTTATCAGAGATGATAAGTTTGCGCACCTGACGAGCAAAGGTTTTAGACTTTACAGCTAATTCTAAATAACGAAATAAGGTTAAATTTACATCATTGATTAGATTCGGTGAGAAAAAGCTCTCGACAAAAAGAAATTGATGAGGATATTTTTTATAATTTTCAGTTGCTTTTTGAATAAGTTTATCACGGTAAGAGGTATCAAGCTCTTTGATAATCTGAGACATGAGTTTTTCATCGGTAGTCACAAAGAATAAGTTAAGATATTGTTCTTGCCAGTTTTCTTTATTACGGAGATTTTGAAGCTGTTGTAGTGTTTGGTTTGGTTTGAGTTTTCGGACAGTATTTTTTTGAGATGGTCTTAATAATATTAGCAATGGTTTGATATCCGTCTTGTCCGCAATATCTGACAATAAAGATTTTATAAAGCTGCTCGTGAGTTCATTATTCACATCCCGTTGAATAATCTTTAAGAGATGGGTTGGATTATCTTTAAGCATTTTTAGAATAGCCTTAGGGTTTTTTGCTTTTAGATAGTAAAAATTATCCGTCGGTAATACTTGAAAAGATTTTACTGCACTATCAACAGGAATGGTCTGAATGTTAGATGGGAAAAAATTGCAGGTTATTGTCTCCAATAAAAAATCAAACTCAATGATTTCGCCATAACCAAACCGACTAGAATAAATAGGTGATTTGTTCGCAAAAGCAACCAACTTATCAAATTGCTCAAAGGTAGATTTGAAATCAGCGCTATCAATTTTTGAGATATGAACTAAAGTATCTAAGTTAATGAGATTAGGGTAATTGTCTTTATAAATTTGAACAATTTTTTTCCTGAATGTATGGTCTCCATCAAGTAAAAAATAGGCATTTCGTAAATAAGATAATATAATTTCTGATGGATAATTCTCAACGATATAATTAAACAAATTGGAAGCGATTTGTTTGGCTAAATTAGTAAGATTGAGAGGAGGAGTGACTAAATATTGCAATGCATTTTTTAAGTCAATAAAAGCAGTATTTGATGCGTCTGAGATGAAAGTGGTTTGAGTTTGAATAGTACTTTCAGCAAGCTGTTTTGATAAAAATCGTAAAAACAATGCTTCAATTTCAGAGTGCCGATTCTGATTAACTAGATGTTTCACTTGGCTCAGTAAAGATTCACTCAAACTTGGCTTTTGAAAGCTTAAATAACTACTCATACTAAATATTATTATATAAAAAAAGGGAATAATCAATATTTATTTTACCCTAATAGATCCTGGATAGTAATAAAATAGAGAAAATACACTTTTTCGCTTTAATTGATAAAGTATAAAAAATTTTGTAACTCTTTGGTTTTCAAAAACTTTTTATAATTTTTAAAATGGCGACAAACTCTTTCATAATTTTTTTATCTTGCCTCTTGACAAGATTTAAAGGTTTTAGTAAAATTAGGCAAAGTTATTAAAATAAAAAGTTTTTATAAATAACTATGTTGTTCTTTGATATAATATTTTAAATGAGATGGTTTTAAAAATTATATTTTTAGTTTGCAACTAGGAAGTAAAGAAAGGAGTGCGAGTTGGGACTAAATGTAATAAAGGAAGTAAGAAGTAAAGAGAAAATTTTCCGGTTAAGTAGTATTTTTAATATTAATTTTATAAATATGTTTTTTAAGTTGGTAGTTGGCAATATACCAAGCTACCAGCTTATTTAAATTAAAAGGAGGAGAGTTATGAAACATTCTCAATACTGGTGGCTACTAGTAGCTATAATGATTTTTTCTCCAATATTAGCTTTGGCACAGCCATCTTATGACTTAGATATTGCTGATAATCTTGGTAATTTGGTAGGCAATACCATGTCTCTTTCGATTGCGCCGGGTTTAAGTGGTACCGGTCAATTTTGGTTAGTGAATCCGGACCGATATAATAATGTTGATCCCGACCCATATGGTAATCAAAATCTTTCAAATATATATTATACAGTTTCTGACTTAAATCATCTTACTGCTTATTATTGGATTTCCCAATCTGATATTAATGTTGGTTTAACTCCAATCCCTTATAGCCTTAATAATGGTGTTGGTGTATTTGTTGATGTGACAGTTAATGTTCCTACAGATCAATATGAGGGGACTTATGAAGGATGGATAGTTGTGTACGATGAAGTTGCCGAAGTTAGTGATTCATTTAAATTAAAAGTTATGGTTGGGGCGCAAGAAGATGTCGATATCGTTGAGGAAAATATAAGCGGTTCTACTGAGGCAATGAATGAATTGCGATTTATTAATCGATTTACAGTCTTAAATCCGACCGAAGATAATAATCCTGATCCGGATTATTTCGGTAATGTTGATTTGTATAATTTAAGATTTGCGGCACAGAACTTTGTGAATATTGGGGATAGCAGTAAATACATTAACAGTAGTCATATCTTTCTTGCAGTAACTGGTGTTTTTGGACCAACTCCTGTAGAACAAGCAGCAATTGATCAATTAGCATTAGGTGATTCTGCAGTTGTTGAAGTTTGGATTTCGGTTCCGGCAGGTAGTTATGCCGGTACTTATCAAGGTCAAATTCGAGTACTTGATGATGATGGTTGGCCATCGGATGTTGTCGGTGTGACTCTTAATGTACTGCCAATTGCTGATTTAGATATTTCGGATAATACCGGTAATCTGGTTAGTAATTGGATGACATTCACTCAAGCGCCAGGCACAATTGCCAGTGGGGTTTTTTATGCGATTAATCCGAATAATCCTACTTTGAATGTTGATCCTGATCCTTATGGTAATATTGATTTGAATAATATCTATTGGTCAGCAGACGATTTGGTTAACACAACTAATTTCTTAGCTTGGATTCCTGCAGAAGCGATCTCTTTATCAGTTGATAATCCCTTTGCATTATCTCTGGGTGCGGACGCGATGATAAACTTAACGGTTGCAATTCCAGAAAATCAGATTGAAGGTGAATATACGAGTTGGGTGCGACTGTATGATGAAGCAGCACAAGTTGGCGATTCATTCCAATTGAGAATAATTGTATTACCCCAAGAAGACTTAGATATTGTGGAAGACAATATATGGGGTGTTGGAAATGCGAACCAAGAATTAGTTTATTTAAATTCCTTTATTGTGATGAAC
>CBFGJZ010000029.1:0-19482 GCA_965649215.1 Caldifarciminota bacterium | reverse complement strand
TCATCTGTCTAGACTTTTCTTATGTCAACATTTTTAATTTCTTTAAATTATTAGACATTTAGAACTCCAATTGATACGCACATTGATTAAATATACCTCAAATTTACTTCTGTTAATCCTTAAACCTCTCTTTGTCAAGATTTTGCTTTGGTGTTGATTAGATAAATTTATTTTGTATGATTGGTTGATTAGATAAGATTGTTGTCCTTAAAACTGTAATATTTGTCTTTGCCAATTATAACATGGTCCAGGACTTCGATGCCAATGATCTCGCCGGCTTCTTTTAATCGTTTGGTTATTTTTAGGTCGTCGTTTGATGGTTCAGCTTCACCTGATGGATGATTATGAACTAATATTACCGCACAAGAATGGTGTTTTATCGCTTCAATGAATACTTCGCGGGGATGAACTAAACTGGCATTTAAGGTGCCCGTAGAAATGTCAGCAATGTTTATGACTTTATTGCGGGTATTTAACATAATAAGTTTGAAATGTTCTTTGGTCTTATCTTTGAGTTGGTTTTGAATTAATTCAATCACACTTTTTGAGTTTTCAAGGTAATTTTCTAATAAGACATCTTTATTTAAGTCCTGCCGACGCGCAAGTTCAAAACAGGCTTTGATTTGTAATGCCTTTGCTTCACCAATGCCTTCAACTTGAGATAATTCTTCAACGGTGGCTTGACTGATGGTCTGGATATTTTTGAACTTCACAAGAAGATCTTGCGCAATGGTTAATACAGATTTGTTTGGTGAACCCCTGCCAATAATGATGGCTAATAATTCTTGTTGAGATAATGCTTCCGCGCCAAATCTTTTGAGTCGCTCTCGGGGTCTTTCTTCTTTGGGTAAATCATGAACGGTAATTGATTGTTTATTGAGCATTTAGGATATTAAGTTATTTTACAGATTTGTCAAGAGCTGTGATTATATTATTTTTCTTTTGGTATATTTAGGGAAGTAGCACATTCAACACTGCTTGTGATATCCGGAATAATTCCTAATTTTTTATAAATCGGATGAATAATGGCTCTTATTTTGGGCATTTGACGAATAAAGATTAGCGCTGCAATAATACTGATTATACCGCTAATCGTTATTGTATAGGAAGCCCCAATTTTATTAGCAATTGAACCCGCCAAAAGACTCCCAAATGGCATTGTCCCCATAAATGCCATTGTGTATAAACTCATGACCCTTCCCCGCTTGTTGTCTTCAACAATAGTCTGAACAACCGTATTGCAAGATGCCATAAAAATCATCATGCCACAGCCTGTAATAATTAGAATAAAGAATGACAAAATAAAGATCCGAGAAAATGATAAAGCAATAAGCCCAAGTCCAAAGATTGAACAAGCAATCGGAATTAGTCTGCCTAAACCGCGCACGGTTTTCCGCGCCGCTAATATTAAAGCACCAATCAAAGCACCAATTCCTGCCCCTGCCATTAGAAATCCTAATGTGTTCGCAGCACCTTTTAAGATTTCCCGAGCAATAACCGGCATTAATATAAGATACGGAAAAGCAAAAAAACTGATGATGATTAAAAGTAATAATATTGAACGAATTGGTAAAAAGTTATAAACATAACTTAAACCCTGTTTTAATTCGTTAAGGACATTTTGAGCAATCGGTTCTTTTGTCTTTGCTTTGACTTTTATAAGATATAAGGCATAAATTGCAGAAAGATAACTAATTCCATTTAGTAAGAAACAAACTCCTTCACCAACACTGGCGATTAACATACCTGCTAATGACGGTCCGATTAATCGGGCTAAATTGAACATCGATGAGTTAAGAGCAATCGCATTGCCTAAATCGTCTTTTTTTTCAACAATCTCTACAATAAAGGATTGACGACCCGGCATATCAAAAGCATTTATAATACCCATAAAGACACTTAAGCTGATAATATGCCACACTTTAATATAATGGGCAAAAACCAACGCCGTTAATATAAAGGCTTGTAGCATTGCTAAAATCTGGGTGATAATTAATACTGTGCGACGATTCCACCGATCAAGTAATACACCGGCAAACGGACTGATTAAAAAGATAGGTATCTCACTGGAAAACCCGACCGCGCCTAATATAAATGGTGAATTTGTCAACCGATAAACCAACCAACTCATAGCTACTCTTTGCATCCAAGTTCCAATTAAGGATATCCCCTGCCCAATATAATAGTAACGATAATTGCGATATTGGAATGCACGAAAAATTTGCCGAAAGTCAACCTTAAAATATTTTTTTAAGTCAAATCTAAAAGGAACAATCATTAGTCTAAAATATAACTAGTTAGCTATGATATGTCAATAATGTTAACTCAAGCATTTTTTTGTAAAAACGAATATTCTAATCACTAACATTCTTGACTATATTTTATTTATAGTTTATAATAAAAATGGTGATAAATTTGAAAAAAGGACCAGTAACCCAACTGAAAGAAGATTTTCAAAAGTGCCAAGCAGAATTAAAATCCTATCAGGAAAATTATCTACGCGCATTGGCTGATTTTGATAATTACCGGCGTCGTAAAGAGAAAGAAATGGAAGAGTATAAATGTTTTGCCAATGAACAATTACTCTGCGAATTAATACCCATCCTAGAAAATTTCCAATTAGCCTTTGACCATCTCAATAAGACGGATAATAATAGCAATGAAAGTAATTATCAGAATTTGAAAAAAGGTATTGAAATTGCATATCGGCAATTAGTTAATACATTAGAAAAATTTGGTTTAAAAGAATATTCTTGTTTGGGTAAGCAATTTGACCCCAAAATTGCTGAAGCAGTTGGTTTTGAAGAAGATAACACTAATCCCCCTAACACGATTATTAAAGAACTTAATAAAGGTTATATGTTAGAGAACCGGGTATTGAAACCTGCCCGCGTCATTGTCGGTAAATCTGCTACTGAAAGTCAAGTTAAACAAACAGCAGAAACTGATAAAGAATCTGAATCAAAGGAGCGTGAAAACTAACCCCTGACTAAAAAATATCTAAATCTTTTGCTATAATTTTTAGTCTAATAATTATAAAAGTCTATATGAAAATTGGAGGCAAAATATGTCAAAAGTTATTGGTATTGATTTAGGAACAACTTTTTCGTGTGTAGCAGTAATGGAACGCGGACAACCGGTAGTTATTCCGAATCCTGAAGGTGGCCGCACAACACCATCTGTGGTCGCCTTTGGGAAAGAAAGACTGGTTGGTACTTTAGCTCGACGGCAGTCAATCATCAATCCCGAACATACTGTTTATTCAATTAAAAGGTTTATGGGACGCCGCTATTCAGAAGTTACCCAAGAAATTAAACAAGTCCCATATAAGGTTGTTGAAGCACCCAATGGCGATGCTTGGGTTCAAATCGATGATAAGACCTATTCACCTCCTGAAATCTCAGCAATGATTTTACAATATCTTAAAAAAGCTGCTGAAGCATATTTAGGAGAACCTGTCACTAAAGCGGTCATTACCGTACCTGCTTATTTTAATGATTCACAAAGACAAGCAACAAAAGACGCTGGTAAAATTGCTGGATTAGAAGTTTTGCGCATTATCAATGAGCCGACTGCGGCTTCGTTGGCTTATGGTTTAGATAAGAAAAAGAATGAGAAAATAGCGGTTTATGATTTAGGTGGTGGTACTTTTGATATCTCAATCTTAGAAATTGGCGATGGTCTTTTTGAAGTGCTTTCCACCAATGGTAACACTCATTTGGGTGGTGATGATTTTGATATTCGGATTATGAATTGGGTGTTAGATGAATTTAGAAAAGAACATGGCATTGATTTATCCAAAGACCGCACTGCTTTACAACGAATTCGTGAAGCATCGGAAAAAGCAAAATGCGAATTATCCACAGTAATGGAAACCACTATTAGTTTACCATTTATCTATTCTGACCCGCAAAAAGGACCACTCCATCTTGAATTAAGACTTTCCCGGGCAAAATTAGAAGCATTGGTTGATGATTTGATTCAAAGTACCTTAAAACCTGTGCAAAAAGCGCTGGAAGATGCTAAACTGACTCCTGACCAAATTGACGAAGTGATTTTAGTGGGGGGACAAATCCGAATGCCCAAAGTTCAAGAAGTTGTGCGTAATTTCTTTAATAAAGAACCCCATAAAGGTATTAATCCTGATGAAGTTGTTGCAATTGGTGCAGCAATACAAGGTGCGGTGTTGGCTGGTGAGGTTAAAGATGTCGTTTTGTTAGATGTAACCCCGCTCTCCTTAGGAATTGAGACTTTAGGCGGTGTTATGACCAAGATTATTGAACGCAATACTACAATCCCAACGCGAAAAAGTCAAATCTTCACAACTGCTGAAGATAATCAAAATGCAGTGACTATTCATGTTTTACAAGGAGAACGAGAAATGGCAGTAGATAATCGTACTTTAGGCCGATTTGAATTAGTCGGTATTCCTCCCGCACCACGTGGGGTTCCTCAAATTGAAGTTACTTTTAACATTGATGCAGATGGAATCTTACATGTTACCGCAAAAGATCTAGCTACTAAAAAAGAACAGAGCATTAAGATTACTGCTTCATCGGGTTTAAGCAAAGAAGATATTGACCGTGCGATTAAAGACGCTGAACTGCATGCTTCTGAAGATAGAGCCAAACGCGAAGTAATTGAAGTACGCAATCGGGCAGATACATTAATCTACCATACAGAAAAGAGTCTTAAAGATTTTGACGATAAAATATCCCAAGACGACAAAAACAAAATTCAAGATGCAATTAATAAACTTAAAGAAACGATGAAAGACCAAGACAAAGCTGCGATTGAACGCGATATCGAAGCGCTCCAAAAGGTGAGTTATAAATTAGCTGAAGAGATGTATAAACAGGCCCAGACAAAATCCACCGAAGGTGAACAAGCGAAAACTTCAGAAAAAAAGGTTGACGCTGATTATCAAGTATATGATGAACCCGAAGACAAGAAATAAACGAGTTAGGAGTTATTAGTTTTAAATTGCAAGATAAATCATTACTGAGTAAGAAAGTGCGAAAGTAAAAAGTGTCAAAACGAGACTATTACGAAATTTTAGGTGTAAATAAAAACGCTTCTTTTGATGAAATAAAATCGGCTTATCGGCGGTTAGCAAAGCAATATCATCCTGATATGAATCCCCAGAATCGCAAAGAAGCCGAAGAGAAATTTAAGGAATTGTCAGAAGCCTATGAAGTTTTAATTGATCCCGAAAAACGAAAACTCTACGACCAATTTGGGCATGAAGGTGTTTCTCAGAAATTTAGTCCCGGTGGCTTTCAATGGCGAGATTTCTCACACGCTGAAGACCTGCGCGATATTTTTGGTGATATTTTTAACTTTGATCAATTTTTCCGCGGTTTTGGAGAAAGTAGTATTTTTGATTTATTTACTAGCGGTACCCGAACAGCTCGTACCACCCGCCCTAAAGGTCGAGATATCCATGTCCGACTCCGACTTACTTTAGAAGAGATCGCCGAAGGCACATCCAAAGAAATTACTTTCTCCCGCTATGAACGATGTGATGAATGTAAAGGCACTGGTGGTTCTGATACAACAACTTGTTCAACTTGTCAAGGAAGCGGTGAACGCAAACATGTAACACGAAGTATTTTTGGCCAATTTGTTCAAATCACAGCTTGCCCTGATTGTCATGGAGAAGGTAAAGTTATTAAACATCGCTGTGTTAAATGTATTGGTGAAGGACGAGTTCGTGTTGAAAGAACCATCAAAGTAACGATCCCTGCTGGTGTCAGTAATGGTAATTTTATGCAACTGCGCGGTGAAGGACATTATGGACCGGGTGGTAAAGGTAATGTGATTATTGAAATTGAAGAAAAAGAACATCCACTTTTCAAACGCGTAAATGATGATATTATGGTCGAAGTACCTATTCCCATTACCACGGCAATTTTAGGTGGTGACATTGAAGTACCAACCTTAAATGGTAAAAAGAAGATAAAAATTAGTCCTGGTGTGCAAGCAGGTGAAATTGTTCGCCTACGAAATTTTGGGATTAAAAAATTAAATGGTGGTCGCGGTGATGAATTAGTACGTATTGCTGTGCATATTCCGAAACATCTTTCTTCTCAAGAAAAGAATCTGCTTAAAGAATGGGAACGAATTCGTTCCGAAGTAACCCCTCCCCCACACAAACCAGAATAATGGAACTATATTATACCCCAGCCAAGAATATTTTTTCTAATTATCTTCGTATCAGCGGACCAGAAGCACATCATATTCTTCGCGTTATGAGATATAAAATTGGTGATCCTTTATATGTGACCGATGGTTTAGGTAATGAATATCAGACAATCATTAAAAAAATACAAGACAAAACTATTGAAGCTACCATTGTTAATCGCACTCGAAATGCTCGTGAACCAATTAGGAAAATAACTTTAGCCCAAAGTATTATCAAAGGAAATCATTTTGACTTAATCGTAGAAAAAGTAACAGAACTAGGAATTCAAAAAATAATTCCTTTTATTTCAGAACGAACAATTGCTTCAATTTCTAATAAAAAATTAGAACGCTATCAAAAAATTATGCTTTCAGCAATTAAATCTTCAATGCGAACCTTTTTACCATCCATTACTAAACCAATAAAATTTTCGGAATTACTCATAATGTTTAATTCTTATGATAAAGTTATTTTTGCTTATGAAGAAGAAACTGCTAAAAAAATTAATGATATAACTTTTAATGATTTTATTAGAAATATTCTCCTTGTGATAGGACCAGAAGGTGGCTTTAGTAAAGAAGAAGTTATCCAAGCAATAAATTTAAATGCTGAGATTGTATCCTTAGGTACTCGAAGATTACGTGCGGAAACTGCTGCAATAAGTGCCTTAGCAATATTATTAGCAAAATTAAATGAGATGTAAGATGATTTTAACTATTAAAGATAAAGAAAGGAGGTGTGAGTCGAAATGACCCAAATTAATGTTAAAGAAGGAGAAAGTTACGAAAGTTTTATTCGACGTTTTCGACGTGCCTGCGAACGGGCTGGAATTCCCAAAGAAGTCAAGCGTCGAGAGTATTATGAAAAACCCAGTGAGCGTAGAAAACGAAAACTTGCTGAAGCCAGAAGAAAAGCCTGGCGAAAAAGCCAAGAAAATATGATGTAAAGATTTTGTGCGCCTGGGATGATAATACAACTTACATCAAAAGCATAAAAATATTACGAGTTAGATAATGGATAAGCGCGTTTTTCAACTTTTAGGTTTTGATCGTATAATTGAAATAATCGGGAGCTACACCCAAACTCAACTGGGCAAAGAATTAACATATACGATTCAACCAAAAAGTAATGTGTCGGAAATTGAAAATGAATTTGATTTACTCCAAGAATGCCTCACAGCCAAAAATGAAATAAATCTGACAGACATTTATGATTTGCGAGAGATACTCTTATTTGATGGCAGTGAACATATTATTTTATCAACTCTCAATTTACAAAATATTTTAAAAACTCTGAGAACTCTCCGAGCTGTTAAACAATATTTTATGAAAAATCAAAATAAATATCCAAAGTTAATACAACTTATTAAACCTATCATTAGCGCTGAAGAATTGGAAAAATCAATCGATAATAAAATTGATGAGTTTGGTGAAATAAAAAATAACGCTAGTGCCAAACTTTCTAATATTCGCCAACAAATTACAAAACAACGTAATCTAATAATCGCAAAACTACAAACATTAATTCAAGCAAAAACCGAATATCTTCAAGATAATACTTTTGTAATTCGTAATAATCGCTATTGTTTGCCATTGAAAGCAGAAGCTCAAAATAAACTCACTGGGATCCTTCACGAATATTCACCTGCTCGTAAAACAATTTTTATTGAACCTCTTGAATTAGTGAATGATCAAAATTATTTTGCTTTTCTGCTTGACGAAGAAAAAAATGAGATTGCCCAGATTCTCGCAAAGTTATCGCAATCGATTTTACAAATTAAAGATGAATTGTTGAGAAGTCTAAAAATAATTGGTGAACTTGATGTCTTATTAGCAAAAAGTAAATTTATTACTTCTTTTGACTGCTTCCGTCCTAAAATAGCATCCGATCGCAAATTTCGAATTATCAATGGTATTCATCCTTTACTTAAACAAAAAAAATCAGAATTAGTTCCCTTAAACATACATTTTCCCGATAACACTAATATTATTCTTATCTCTGGACCTAATGCCGGTGGCAAAACCGTTGCTCTAAAAACCGTTGGTTTAATTGTTCTTATGGCTCTTTCTGGTATTTATATTCCCGCCCACCCTGATAGCGAAATACCATTCTTCGAAACAATCTTTGTTGACATCACGGATGAACAATCAATCGATACAAATCTCTCATCATTTTCTGCTCATCTTTTACAACTCAAAACAATCCTTGAACATGCTAATGAAAAAAGTCTTATTTTGTTAGATGAAATTGGTTCTTCAACTGCTCCTGAAGAAGGTTCTGCTTTAGCAATTGCGATTTTAGAAACAATTCGAGATAAACAATCATACTGTATTGCAACTAGTCATTTTAATCCTTTAAAGATTTATGTTCATGACGCCAAAGGGATGATTAATGCAATGATGGAATATCAAGACCGTCCTACTTATAGGTTAATTATGGGATTTTTTGGTTCTTCTAGTGCACTAGAGATTTCTCAAAAATTAGGATTACCTGAAAAAATTATTAATCGAGCAAAACAGTTTTTAAATCAAGATTGGTTAAATCTTGCAGAACGAATGGCTTTATTGTCAAGTGAAATAGAAAAAAACCAAATCTTGCAAAAGCAACTACAAAAAGAATATACAGAATTAAAGCAACTCCATATCGAATATGAAGATAAAATCAAAAATCTTAAAAATGTCATTAAAGAAGAAAGAAGTAAGTTAGTAAAAGATAAGCAAAATTTTCTTTTAGAACAGCGACGGAATATTGAAAATTTAATCCGAAACATCAAGGAATCAAATGCTAGCAAGCAAGCAACTGTAACTTCTAAAACTTATTTTACTGAACAATTAAACGAAATTAAAGAAAACATTATAAATACTGATTCGAAAAATGATTATCAAAATATTAGCTACCAAGTTGGTAACTGGGTGTTCAGCAAAACCTTTCAAAAATATGGCGAAGTGGTAGAAATTAAACCTGATCAAATCAAAGTTGCTTTTGGTGGGATCAAAGTCTCATTACCTGTTGATGATTTGCAATTGGCAACAAATTTAGAAAAATCAATTAATCGTAATCGTGATTTTGATATTAATATTCCTAACAAATTTTTTCAACCTTTGCTTAATATTCGTGGTCTAAATATTGATGAGGCTAAAATTGCTATTGAAAATTTTCTAAATCAAGCCTATGATTTTAATGTTAATGAAGTGAGAATTATTCACGGCAAAGGTAAAGGTATTTTAAAAGATATGCTTTGGCAATTACTTAAAAACGATAATCGCATTGAACAATTTCGTCTCGGTGAGAGTTATGAAGGTGGCGCAGGAATTACAAAAATAAAACTAAAGAGTATAAAATATGATTAAACGGGAAACAATAGATCTTATTCGTGAACAAAGCGATATTGTGCAGATTATTAATGAATATTTGCCGTTAAAAAAAGCTGGTAAGTATTATCGCACTTTATGTCCCTTTCACACCGAAAAATCACCTTCATTTTATGTTAGTCAAGAGCGTCAAATTTATCATTGCTTTGGATGTGGCGCAAGTGGGTCGGTAATAACTTTTCTTATGCAATATGAAAAATTATCTTTTCTTGACGCAGTAAAAAAATTAGCTGATAAAGTTGGTATTAAGATCGAAAGCGAAGTAATTCCGTCAAAATATCAAGAGCTGTATCAGGCCTGTGATTTTGCGTGTAACTTTTATACAGAATGCCTTAATACATCGAAAATCGCGCAAGGCTATATTAAGTTCAGAAAATTAAGCAATGAAACTATTAAACGCTTTCGAATCGGGTTTGCACCAACGGGTAATTTATTAGTTAACGCGGCACGAAAACAAAATATTAGTGAGGAAATTTTACTTAAAGCAGGTTTGGTTGTAAAAAAGAATGATAAATATTTTGATTGGTTTTATAATCGACTAATCTTTCCTATCTTCTCATTATCTGGTAAAGTAATTGGTTTTAGTGCCAGAGCTATTGATGACACAACCCAACCGAAATATATTAACACTCCAGAAACACCAATCTTTAAAAAAGGAGAAAATTTATTCGGACTATATCAGGCTAAAAACTATCTCTATCAACTTGCGCCCATTCTTGTTGAAGGCAATTTTGATTTACTCTCTTTAGTCAATAATGATATTTTAAATGTCATTGCTCCATTAGGTACTGCTTTAACCACGCAACAAGCTCAATTAATCAGACGCTATAGTAATCAAATTATAATTGCCTTTGATAGTGATAGTGCAGGTCAAACCGCAACTTTACGAACCCTTGAAATTTTACTCCCCCATAATGTTGAACCTCGTATCGTTCCTCTGCCCGCACAATATGATCCCGATAAATACATCAATACTTATGGAAAAGATAAATTCTTAGCTTTACTAAATGAGAGTTTAGACTTTATTGATTTTATTATCACAATTAAACCAAGCGATAGTATCTATGATAAACAAAATTGTTTAAAACAAATATTAAACTATATTGCGCTCATCGAAGAACCAATGATTCAAGAATTATATCTTAATAAAACAGCCAATATCTTCAAGATTACTAAAGATGTATTATTTAAAAAAATTAAATCAACCGTTAAATCTAATTACTCCTCCAAAACTCATATTGACTCGAATGCTACAAACTATTCTTCGTTAGAAAAACAAATTTTATGTTCATTAATTTTAAATCCATCTTACATCGGTGTAGCCAAACAAGAAGTTACAACAGATTGTTTTAAGGATAATAATTTCAAAGAAATTATTGGAATTATTTATGCAAATTTTGAAAAAGAAGATTTATCCACAGCAAAATTGATAGATTTACTGGAAAAGCCAAACTTGAAAAAAATTGTAGCTGACTTAACCTTTGCAACAAAAACGATACCAAAGGAATCTGAATTTAGAAAAAAACTATTATCTTTAAAATCTAAATGGCTCTACCAAGAAATTCAAAATGCAAAAAATAATAAGGAAACTGACAAAATTAAAGATTTAACTTTACAACATTATGAAATAAAACGAAAAATTAATCAATTAAGGAGTAATATAAAATGAAAGTTAAAAATAAAATTATTAATGAGTTATATAGTAAAATAGCCAAAACAAAAACTATAACCTATGATGAATTAGACGAGTTATTACCTGATGAAATTGTTTCTGCCGAAGAAATTGAGGAAATAGTTTCTGGCTTAACTGATAAAGGTATTAAAATTCTTGCCGCTAAAGATTTAGCAACCGGCTCAAAGCGAAAAAATATTAAGCCTACAATTTTTAAAGTTGAAGATCCCACTAAATCGTATTTTCGTGAATTAGGAAGATTTTCTTTATTGGACCGAGATGACGAAATTAAATATTCAAAAATTATGGAAACGGGTTATAAAGCATTAACCCAATATATCTTCTCCCCCCCACCAATTGTTGAGAGATTGATGCAAGAATGTTCCACTGTTGAAGACGGAACTCGCACATTAGATCAAATCGCTCGAGTTGAATTTGAATGTTTACTCAACAAAAAGGCATTGTGGCGAGATCGTCAAAAATTTATTCGACGAGTTCGAGCTATTAAACGAGAATTAGAAACCCTAAAAAAAATATTCCAAAGAAAACAAACAGCTGCAGTGCAGAAACGCATTAACGCAATCCAGAAAAAAATCTTTAACAAAATTCAATCTTTATCTTTACAACATCATCTAATCAATAATTTCATTCAAGAATTTAAAACTAATGCAAAAGAAGCGATTGAAACAAATAAACGGCTAAAAGAGTTGCTTAAAAATAAAAAGGCTTCTCCGATTGAAATCAAAGCCTTACGCAAAAAACTAAATTATTATAAATCTTATTTTAATCAAAAACCTGAACAATTAGAAGAAATATTAATTAATATTGATAATGAAGAAAGAAAAATTTTAGAAGCACGCGATCGAATGATTGAAGGTAATATTCGATTAGTTATCTCAATTGCCAAGCGATATGTCAATCGAGGTCTTGAATTCGCTGACTTGCTGGAAGAAGGAAATGTTGGTTTAATTAAAGCAATTGAAAAATTTAATTACCATAAAGGCTTTAAATTCTCTACTTATGCTACATGGTGGATTAAACAAGCAATTACTCGAGCGATTGCTGACCAGTCTCGAACGGTCCGAGTCCCTGCCCATATTTTAGATGCAATAAATAAAATCGCTAAAGCACAAAGAAAATTTATCCAAACTTATGGCCGTGAACCATCAATTTCCGAATTAGCTCAAAGGTTATCGACACCCAAAGATAAAATTGAAGCCTTGATGCGAATTTCACAATTTGGCATTTCTTTAGATAAACCAATTGATGACGATGAATCCAGTTTTATTGGTGATTTTATATATGATGAAAAAACTATTTCTCCTGCTCATGCCGCAGGCATATCCTTATTGCGGGAAAAATTAAGTGAAGCATTAAGTGTTTTATCAAAACGAGAAGAAAAAGTATTACGTTTACGATTTGGGCTTACTGATGGTTATCCTCGCACTTTAGAAGAGGTTGGTCAGATTTTTAATATCACTCGCGAACGAGTTCGTCAGATTGAAGCTAAGGCATTAAAAAAACTTCAACACCCTGTTCGGATTCGTCGCTTTAATCAATTACGCGAATTACTTCAATAGAATTATCAATATGAAAATTGGAGTTATTTCTGATACTCATGATAACATCACAAATATAACTAAAGCTGTAGTTTTATTCAATTATCATCAAGTTAGTAAGGTAATTCATTGTGGTGATTTTGTTGCTCCTTTTTCTTTGCTGGCATTTAAGGATTTACAGTGTTCGTTAGTTGGTGTTTTCGGCAATTGTGATGGCGAAAGAGATTTCTTACTTGAGCGTGCCCGTGAATTAAATTATTCAATTTTTCAACCACCCTATATTTTTAACATTAATGATAAAAAAATATTAATCAGTCATCAACCAATCCCTTATAATCACCAATGTGATGTTCAATTATATGGCCATACTCATAAAGCAGAAATAATTTATCAAACAAATGGGATTAAACCCTCTGTTATAGTAAATCCCGGTGAAGCTGGTGGTTGGTTGTTTCAACAACCGTCAATTGCCATATTAGATCTTGATAATCTTCAAGCACAACTTATCAATTTGTAATTTTAGAGTATCAATTTCATTTATTTTTTATCTTTGCAGATTATTAAAATTATTTAAAAAATACTAATTAAAATTTATTATCAAATCTCAATTTATTGAAACATCAATTTAATTTTTACATATATTTTATAAAAATCGGAAACTTCAAATCTTAATTTGTCTATCGTGCGGTGTGTCTGCATTATTTATTTAACTGGCTTTTAAGCTTTATTGGTTTGTTTGCTTTATGGATTTTTTAGCTTTATTTTTGTAGATGGTAAGTATTATTATTACACAACAAAATAATACTGTAATAATTGTGATTAATCTACCTAAGACATAATATTTTGAATAATAATAAAATTCGACGAGATGTTTTCCATTAGTTAAATAAATGGCCCGTAAAGTATGATAGGCTCGATATACTTTAGTAAGTTGTCCATCAACTTTGCATAACCAATCAGGATGATAATTTTCACTTAAAACCAAAAAACCGGCATTGTTTAGTTCCGTCTCTAATACTATTCGATTAGGAGAATAGTGAATTATTTGAACGGTCCCATTAAGATTATCAATGCCTGAATCTATGTTTGATATATCATCAGAAATAATTACAGTACTTGCCGGATTAAATTGAGGATCTTTCAAACGATTAATAATTTGATCTTTATCTTTGATAATTTCGTAACGAGGTGTTAAAAATGCACGAGGTAGTGTATTATTATTACGGTAAATAACATTTCTTCTCCCGTTGTAAACAAGTTCAATTCCAGCACGACTTACAAAATTGCGAAGTTCTGTAATCATCGCTTGAACCCGCATATCATATCTTGATATGTCATCCGGTAAGGGAACACTAATAATATATTTGATATTAAGAAGATTTAAAAAATTAGGATATACTAAGTTCGGTGCAGAAAACATTACAGTCTTTTCTGCTCCTGTAAAATCTTGATAAGTTTGTAACGGATTTGGCGCATAACCACCCGCATTTTGGATATTATACAAATCTAAAATACCATCGTTTGAACGTTCATAATATAGTGGATGTACACGATAAAGTGAAGTATCTTTAGTTAAGAAACTAATAACCTCATCAGGTCCATAATAAACTGAAGGGTGCTCAACTGTTTTTATAAATTGTTTATCAATTCGCCAAAGATCAAATATAATTAGCGGAACCAATATTATTAATAATGTTTTTATTTTTAATTTACGATTTTGCAATTGATAAATTAATAGAAGAGTTATTAAAATTAAAAACCCAGAAATTAATACGCCAACCCAAAAAGAAGATAAATTTCTATTAAAGGCTTGTAATTTATTAGTATCTTGAATATTTTGTGTAATATCGTTTTTAAAAACTAAAAATAATAAAACCAATATAATAAAGATAATAGCAATAATATAATAAAATTTCTTGATTTTATTTTGTATGGATCTTTCAAAAATTTTCTTGTTTTGAGCATATTCAGTTAAATATTGTAAGCCAAGTGAACCGATCACAATTACTGAAAAAGCAACTAAATAGAATGCCATTGAAGGTCCGCGAAATCTTTTAATGCCAGGTAAGGTATAATAAATTAATCTAAAAAATGGAGTATGATTGCCAAGGGCAATCAAAGTAGCAATAATACTTGTTGTAAAAAAGAAGGTCGTTATTCTTTCCTTAAATTTAATTAATAAAGCAAAAAATGCAAAAATCAATAAAATTATTCCGAAATATTCAGAATGAAGTTTGAATGCATTTTCACCCCAATAATTATCAAGAATACCACTAAATTGGGGTACGATTAAATCAAACAACTCTTTAATTGGTAATGCCCAGGAAGCAGCAAATTCATATCCTCTCACTTCACCTCTTGCTCCGTAAGCTAAATTAGTTAGAAATGGAAGATAATTAACTGCTAATATTCCTAAAGCAATTATTATACTAATACCGGCAAATATAATAAGTTTAACAGTATTTCTAACGCCATTTTCTTTACGATTTATAATCAACTGCATAACAAAATATGCAAAAGCAACCCATAGTCCATAATAGGTTAATTGAAAATGTGCATGGGTAAAACTAATACCAACTATTGCACCCGCACAAACAAACCATATAAATTTCTTAGTTATAATAGCTTTGTGCCACAAGAAAAATGCTAACGGGAAAAAAGCAGCTGCCAATAAACGACCTTCGTGTCCTGCATATGTTGTTGACAATAGATTACCTGCAAACATATAAGTAATTGACCCGAGTAACGCAACTGCATTAGACATATTAATAGATCTTAAAAACAAATACATCCCAATACCAGCAATCATTATGCCAAAAATGAATAAATATGTCCAAAATAAGTGGGTTGGAATCAAAAGCCGTACAAAAGGATAAATTGATGCTACATCTCCATACGGTCCAGAAACCGTAGGTAAACCACTAAATATAAAATTATACCACATTGGGATATTTTTAAATTCAGAAATTTGACGGCTAATCACTTCTCGAGCAGAATAACCACCTAGTAACCAATCAGAACCATACATCATTTTAGCACCTGTTAGAAGCCCCGAGTTAAAAATCAAGAAATAAATAATTGGTAATAATAAAATAACAATTATTGCGATTTTATTATTAAGGTCAAAAGGTTGATGAAATAAGATAGGTTTATTAGCCTTTTCTTTTTTCATAATGAATAAAACTCCTTATAGACTTTTTGATACATATCATTATATTCTTTTCCCATTTTTATTAAATTAAAATTATTAATAATTCGTTTACGACCACGGATACCCATTTCCTCTCGCATCTGTTTATTATCTGCTAATAACTTTATTTTGTCAACAAAATCTAATACATCATCGATTCTGCATAAAAAACCATTTTCACCATCAATGACTATTTCAGGTAAAGAAGAACAGTTAGTCGTTACAACAGGTTTAGCACAAGCCATCGCTTCTGCTATCGCATAGCCAAACCCCTCCAGACGACTTGGCAACACAAAGATATCGCATAAATTATACCAATAGACTAATTCTGATAATTGTAAATTACCGATCGGCAACATTCGTTTATCAGTAAATATACGTTTTGGAGTACGCATCCCTGTAGTATAAAATAACAAAAAACGATTGTCTAATTTAGCCATAATTTTTGGCAGCAAGTCAATTCCTTTTCTTTTTGTGAGATTCCCAACAAATAATAATTTAATCTTCTTTTCATACGGATCATTATCTATTTTAAGAGGTTGAAATAAATTTGTGTCAATACCACAATAAATTGTTTGAATATTCTTTGCTTGAACAATTTCTTTTACTTGTAATTCACTTGCTTTACTAATTGCTACAATGTATGTAGCTTTTTCAATAGTCTTTTTAATATATTTAAGAATCGCTTGATAATAAAATTTTTGTGTTGATTTATAATATTTGTTAATAAAATCTTCTGACACAATATGTAACGCAGAAACAATTAAGGGTTTATCATAACGATGAAATATGTAACCATACTCTATATTTGAATGTACGATATCAATTGAATCAGTAATTTTAATAAATGGAGATAATAGAGTTGGGAAAATTGACCAAAATCGGTGATAATTTTGAGAATAAATTAAGTTATTTAATGTTATTTGACTTTTTTGTAATTGATTAAAATAAATATCACCACCGGATTTACCAGTTAATGTGCAATAGAGAATTTTCATTTTATTTATAAATACTTTTTTAATTTTGTCGAAAATATAAGAAAATATAATAATTCACCAATTGTGCCCCATATTCGCACTAACAGAGATGAAATTGCAGCAATTCCAACAGGTAAGATATATGATAAAAAATAACTAAAAATTCCTTCTTTAACCCCTAAACCAGCAGGAGCAATTATACTCAAAAATCCAACGACCCATGAAAACGCATGTAATCCCGAAATAATTAATATTGACTTAAAAGGAATTGAATAAAAGGAACTAATCAAAAAGAAAACACCGATTCCTTGTAGGATCCAACTAAGCATATAGAGTAACAAAAGAATTAAAATTTGGTAATAATGAGGCATTATATCAATAGTCGGCCGCTTAAATAATTTGAGAAAAAAATTTGTTATCCGTATTAAAATTGGTGGATATATTGCGATCAAGCAGATCGGAATTATTAAAAGATAATATAAATAAGTAAAGTTACTTTTGATAATTGAAAGTGACGTAACCAGAAATAATATTATACCACTTAACAAATATAAAATTGTCTCTAAACTTATAGTAATGACTGAACTATGTTCAGAAATTCCCTCTTTTTTTGCTAAGTATACTTTTCCAATAATACCCCAGACTTTTCCTGGTGCATATTTGGGTAATACTGAAATCGCATTTATTTTTATTGCTGTAATTAAACTAATATTTTCATTAAGCATTTGGAGGTTTTTTTTCCAAGTAAAGGCAACTAAAATAAAAGTTATAAACATCATAATATATGAAAGCAATAAATAATATATCTCAAATCTTAACTTTGCTTCTTTTAAATTATACCAATTTTCGTATAACGATTTTATAATAAAATAGAAAAAAATTATAATGATAAAAACACCTAAAATTCGTTTTAATGGTATTCTTTTCAATTTTATACCTTTTGGGCTAAGATAAATAGTGAGCGAGCAAAACTACCCCTTGTTCTGCCAAATTTTAATGAATCAATTTTGGTTTTAATCAAATTTAGAAAAAACCAGTATAAATAATTATTATAAATCTTACCAATAAAACTTAACAACCAACCACTCCACCCGATTTTCCAACCCATCAAATATTTACTAAATACAATATTATAGCCATTGTCGACTAATAACATCTTTACTCTGTTTTCCGTTGTTACAAATGTATGGGAATAATCTCCATCATAAAAAAAACTTGGTGAATGAAGATAGTCAGGTGCAATTATGCAGAGATATCCATTTGGTTTAAGAACCCTATAAATATCTTTTATCAAATCGATCGCTTTTTCTAATGAAGTCATATGTTCAAGTAGATGGGATAGGTGAACATAGTCATATTCTTCATTTGAACAAGGTATTGGTGGAACATATTCTTTAATAACTTTTATTCCCCGATTTATTAATTGTTGACAATAAATTTCGTTGATTTCAATGGCTGTATAATTAAATTTATTTTTAACACATCGTTCGGCAAACTCACCATTTCCTGCACCGATATCAAGAATTGAAAAATTTTCTTTCAGATACGGTTTTATTGTTGTAAAAACAGTATCAGTTACTTTCTCAACTATTTTCTGACCAATTTTAGTGCGAGGATATTTACTTTTAAAATCATAAAAAGACATGCGACTTATAAGCTATTATTACGACTTCTGGTAAAAATTAAACATGTTTGATAATAGCTATTTAATCCGCATGATCTTTGATTTCATTCTGGCTGCGGTATTTTTATGAATGATTCCTTGCTTTACCGACTTATCGATAAGTTTTTGAATGTCAGGTATTAATTTTGTTATTTCTTCTTTTTCTTTAATTGTTTTGATTTTTTTTAATGCCTTTTTTAATTTTATTTTTTTGACTCTATTTTCGAGTCTTCTCTTCTCGGCCTGCCGAGTTCTTTTTAAGACAGAAATTGATTTTTTAGCCAAGTTTCCTCCAACTCTTTCTTTAAAATTTTATCATTAACTTTAAATATGCCGGGGGGCGGAATCGAACCGCCCACACCGGGATTTTCAGTCCCGTGCTCTACCAACTGAGCTACCCCGGCTTGAACTTTATTTTAGTGAAAATTATCCATTTGTCAATATTTACTGTAACTTTGATATGACAATACCTTTGACTATTTGCATTGTATTTAAATCTAATCCCTGTTTATTCCATTTCTTAATAATTTCATCTAACATTGATTCAAGGAGAGCAATCTTTTTTAAATCTGTATCATCAAAAGACAATTTTCTGCCAATATTATTTTTAAGTGCCTTATAACATTCCCGAGCAAAATCTTTATATGCTTGATTATGGGCAATCGGCACATTCAGTTCACCGAGCCTTTTTTGAATTTCGTCTTCAATCGGCTCAATTTTTATCCGATATTTGCCAAATTCAACTGCTGCCTTATGTTTTTGTTGTTCTGAATAAGGTTTTGCTTTTCCTTTTTGACCGCTAATTCTCATCAGATAATATGAAATATCACGGTCAATTTTCTTTTTTTGCTTTTCAGTAAGACCAG
>CBFGJZ010000028.1:0-20209 GCA_965649215.1 Caldifarciminota bacterium | reverse complement strand
TACATGATTAACTGCTAACACACAAGGTGGTGATGGTAAATTATCGAAATTAATAATTTTACCAATTTGAGATTTAAATATTATTGGTGCAAAATATTCAAATCCCCCATAAATCATCTATTAACCAATAATTGATTCTGCCCTTCTACATTAAAAATTACCAACGATAATGTGCAAAGGCGCGGTTAGCTTCAGCCATTTTATGTGTCTCTTCTTTTTTCTTAATTGCCGCACCTTGATTTTTGGATGCGTCAATCAATTCATTCGCTAAGCGGTCAACCATACGATATTCACTTCGCGCTCGAGCTGCCCGAATAATCCACTTAATTGCTAATGTCTCTTGTCGATCTGACTCTACTTCCATTGGAATTTGATAAGTGGCACCGCCGACACGACGCGGTCGAACTTCTAAAATTGGTTTTACATTATTTATGGCTCGTTGGAAAACACTTAACCCATCCTCTTTGGTCTGTTTTTCAATCTTTTCTAATGCACCATAGACAATTTTCTGACCAACGGTTCTTTTCCCTTCCCAAAAAAGATTATTGATAAATCGTGCAACTAACACTGATTTATATTTAGGATCCGGTTGAATAGGTCTCTTTATCGCTTTTTTCTTACGCGACATAAATTATCCTCCTTTAGTTGTTGCTTTAGGCTTCTTAGCACCATACAGAGATCGTCCTTGTTTTCGATTTTCAACACCGGCCGTATCCAAAACCCCTCGAATAACATGATAACGCACACCCGGTAAATCTTTTACCCGTCCTCCCCGTACTAACACAATCGAGTGCTCTTGTAAATTATGACCTTCACCCGGGATATAAACCGTCACCTCATGACCTGAAGATAATCGTACTTTGCATACCTTGCGCAAAGCAGAATTTGGCTTTTTCGGAGTAACCGTATAAACACGAGTACACACGCCTCGTAGTTGAGGATTCCCTGCCAATGCCGGTGATTTCGAAATATTCGGTACCTTTTTTCTCTTTTTTCTAACTAATTGATTTATTGTTGGCATTGTTTAAATTTGCCTCCTGTAAAATAAATTAAATAAACTTATTTCCATATCTTTAACTAAATTACTTCTTGTTTTTTCTCTTTTTCTTCAAGCTGCGAAGCTAACTTAATAAAATCTCTAAAACCGGTCCCAACTGGCACTAATCTTCCGACGATAACATTTTCTTTAAGTCCAATCAATTTATCACGACGTCCTTGAATTGAAGCCTCTGATAAAATGCGGGTGGTCTCTTGGAAAGAAGCTGCCGATAAAAAGCTTTCTGTTAACAACGCAGCTCGAGTTATTCCTAAAAGAATAGGATGATAAGTCGCTGCGCGTAAATTTTCTTGGTTTAGCCGTGCATTTTCTTCGTATACTTTTTGTCGTTCTACGATTTCTCCTTCGATAAAAGGTGAATCACCTGGATCTTCAATCTTTACTTTTCTCAGCATTTGTCGCACAATTACAGAAATGTGCTTGTCATTAATTTTAACTTTTTGGAGACGATATACAGCTTGAATTTGATTAGTTAAAAACTCCTGTGCCGCCAACCACCCTTTAACTCGTAAAATATCATGTGGATCAACTGAACCTTCACATAATTTATCCCCTGCTGTAACTTCTTGACCATTACTCACTAACAAATAACGTCCATAAGGAATATCATATTCTCTAACTGCACCACCTTGCGAAACAATCCTAACTTTTCGTTTTCCCTCTTTGGGTTCACCAATTTCAATCCTACCATCGATGTCGGCAATAATTGCGGCGTCTTTAACAACTTTTGCTTCAAATAAATCAGCAACTTTAGGTAAACCACCTGTGATATCTTTAGTTTTTCCAAATTCCTGCAATATTTTCACTAAAACATCACCAGGCAAGACTTCCGCATCATTTTTAATTAATAAATAGGCACCAGCAGGAATTGCGTATTCTTCTAAAATTTTATCTTTTTCGTCGACCACGACTAATTTGGGATGTAATTTTTTCAAGGGGTCTTCAACAATAATTCGTTCGATTCGTTCTGATCGTTCATCGATATCTTCGGATAAAGTTCTACCAGCTTCAATATCGCGATACTTAACGCGACCTTTTTTGGTTGCCGTAATATATATCGCATATGGATCCCATTCAAATAAGGTAGTTCCACTAGTGATGGATTCACTATCCTTAACTCGTAAAATTGCGCCTTTGGGAACACTAAATGGTAATAAGCGTCCATCTCCACTCAAAGTTAATTTTCCGTGATTTAAAGCTACAATTTCACCGTCACTTCGTTGCGATATTTTCAAATCCTCAAATTTTACTTTGCCATCAAACTTTGCAATAGCCTTCGTTTGTTCTCCAATGCGGGTTGCAATACCACCAATATGAAATGTTTTTAATGTTAACTGAGTTCCTGGTTCACCGATTGATTGAGCTGCAACGACACCAACCGCTTCACCTAATTCGACTAATCGCCCTGTTGCTAAATTGCGACCATAACATTTAATACATAGTCCGTCAGGTGCTTCACAAGTCAAAACCGATCTCACTTTCACTGTCTCAATACCTGAGTTTTCAATCTCTTCTGCTAAATCATCGGTTATTTCTTCGCCAGCTCGGACAATGATTTCTTTCGTCAAAGGATTTACAACATCATCTAAAGCAATGCGACCCGCGATTCGTTCTGATAGCGATTCAATTATTTCTCCACCTTCTCTTAATGCCGAAACATCTTGTCCTAATATCGTCCCACAATCTTCCATAGTAATAATCACGCCTTGAGCAACATCCACCAAACGACGAGTTAAATAACCTGCTTCAGCTGTTTTTAAAGCAGTATCAGTTAACCCTTTTCGAGCACCATGAGTAGAAATAAAATATTCCCAAACTGACACTCCTTCGCGGAATGAACTTTTAATAGGAGTTTCAATAACTTCTTCTTTGGATGTTCCTCTTTGTGGTTTTGCCATGAGACCACGCATGCCGCCGATTTGCGATGCTTGAGTTCGAGAACCTCTCGCTCCTGAATCAATTAATATAAAGATCGGATTAAAACCATCTTGATCTTTTGAAAGTCGCTCCATTAAAGCATCCTCTACTTCGGCGGTTGCTAAAGTCCAAATATTGACGGTGAGGTTATATTTTTCTGAATCTGTTATCAATCCTTTTTGGTAGTTAGCGTTAATCTTTTTTAATTCATTTTCACTCTTTTTGAGAATTGCATTTTTTTCAGGAGGCGTAACTATATCATCAATACCAATTGAAAGCCCTGATTTAGTAGCAATTAAAAATCCTAAATCTTTAATTCGGTCCAACAATTCAGCGGTTTCTGTACTTTGGTAAATTCGATAACATCTATCAATCAAAGCAATTAATTTACTTTTATCAATCGTTTCGTTAACAAAGCGAATCTTAGAGGGTAAAATTTCATTTAGGAGTACACGCCCAACTGTCGTCTCATATTTTTTATTTTCATAATAGAAATCAATTGGGCTATGTAGATCAATCAAACCTAATTGCCATGCAGAATGAACTTCTTGAAAATCATCGAAATACCTTTTTGTTTTAATTTTTACAGACTTTGTTTTCGTTAGATAATAGATACCTGCTACAATATCTTGCGATGGTGCAATTAAAGGTTTACCGCTTGCTGGTGATAAAATGTTATTTGATGAAAGCATTAATATTGCTGACTCTAAGATCGCTTCGGGAGTTAATGGCACATGAATCGACATGGTATCGCCATCAAAATCAGCATTAAACGGTGGACAAACCATCGGATGTATTCCAATCGCACGATATTCTGATAATACTGGGAAAAATGCCTGAACCGATACACGATGTAAAGTCGGCGCACGATTCAATAATACGGGGTGTTCTCTAATAACTTCTTCTAATACTTCCCAAACTTCTGGAGTTTCCCTTTTATAAAGAACCTTTGCGCTCTTTTCTCCTTCAACAATTCCCTTTTCTTCTAACTTACGATAAATAATTGGTTTAAATAATTCTAATGCCATTTCTTTAGGTATTGAACATTGGGATAATCGTAAATTAGGATTAACAACAATCACTGATCGACCTGAATAATCAACTCTTTTACCAAGTAAATTATGACGAAAACGACCTTGTTTACCTCGTAAAATCTCGCAAATAGATTTTAAGGGACGATTTCCTTTACCCCGAATTGGTCTCGGTCTCTTTTCATTATTAAAGAGTGCATCAACCGCATCCTGTAACATTCTTTTTTCATTACGTAAAATAATATCCGGTGTTTTTATCGATAGCAAATGTTTTAAACGATTGTTTCTAACAATCACTCTTTTATATAAATCATTCAAATCAGCAGTAACATATCTTCCACCATCTAAAGGTACCAATGGTCGCAAATCGGGCGGAATAACTGGTAGAACATCTAAAATCATCCATTCGGGTTTGGCTCCAGAACTTCGAAATGCTTCAATAACTCTCAATCTTCTTAATAAGATGAATCGTTTTGACGTTTCTAATTTAATTCGTGCTCTTAATTCCGCAGCAAGATCATCTAAGTCTAACTTATTTAACAGTATTTTTAAAGCCCGAGCGCCGGTATCTGCAATGAAACCTTCGTATTTATCTTTTATTTCACTATATTCCTCATCTGAAATCAATTCCATATATTTATAAGGAGACTCGCCCTGTTCAAGTACGATATAAACTTCATAATTTACGATTGATTCTACTTCATTGGAAGAAAGACCTAGGATTAAACTAATTTTGGATGGTGGTACTTGATAATAAATAGTATGTGCAATGGGTATTACTAAATCGATATGACCCATGCGCTCTCTTCTTACTGCTGATGTTGTGACTTCAACACCGCATCGGTCACATATTATTCCTTTATAACGAATCTTTTTATATTTACCACAATTACATTCATAATCATTAACAGGTCCAAAAATACGCTCACAGAATAAACCATCTCGTTCTGGTTTTTGTGTTCGATAATTAATTGTTTCTGGCTTTGTAACTTCGCCACTAGACCATGATCTTATTGTTTCAGGAGAAGCTAATTTTAATCTGAGTGTATCATAATCTAAAAAATCTTTTTCACTCATTTTTTCTCCTTTTCTGGTATTAACTCTAATCCCAGACCTGCTAATTCTTTAACTAAAACATTAAAACTTGCTGGTACCTTTGGTGCCGGAGGATTTTCACCGCGAATTAAAGCATTATATAGCGCACTCCTGCCTTCCACATCGTCAGATTTAATGGTCAACATTTCTTGTAAGGCATTAGCAGCACCATAAGCCTCTAAAGCCCACACTTCCATTTCGCCAAATCGTTGTCCACCGAATTGTGCTTTACCACCTAATGGTTGTTGCGTAATCAAAGAATAGTGTCCTATAGAACGAGCATGGATTTTATCATCGACCATATGGATTAATTTCATCATATAGGTATATCCTACAACTACATCATTATCAAACAACTCACCAGTCCGACCGTCACGAACTTTAACTTTTCCCGTTTCAGGTAGCCCTGCTTTTTTCAACTCAGACTTTATTTCATCGATTGTAGCTCCTTCAAAAACTGGACAAACTGCTTGATAACCTAAAATCTTTGCTGCCCAACCTAAATGTGCTTCTAAAACTTGACCAATATTCATACGCGAAGGAACCCCCAGGGGATTAAGTACAATATCCACAGGGGTGCCATCTTCTAAAAATGGCATATCCTCACGAGGTAATATTTTACTTACGACTCCTTTGTTACCGTGACGCCCTGCCATTTTATCGCCAACCGCTAATTTACGTTTTTGAGCAATAAAAATCTTAACTGATTTTAAAACGCCATGCGGTAATTCATCACCTCGCTCTACCCTTTCTAATTCAGTTTTCTCGTTCCTTTTAAGATTACGGAGTAAAAATTTATGTTCATCTAATACTTTTTGGATTTTATTTACTTTGTCTTCATTATCAATTATTTTTAATAACTTTCTTATTTTAGAGCTGTTTATATCGCGGAGCATTTCAGCACTAATTGTCTCGCCGGCTCGACATAATAATTTACCCTTCCCATCATAAATATTTATTTTGGCTTTTTCGCCAATCAGTAAATCATTAATCTTTTTATTTAACTCGTCAATTAAAAACTTTCTCTTTAATTCATAATTTGCTTTGATTTCATTTGCTCGTTCTGATTCAAGACCTTTAGAAAGATTATCAGAAATGTGTCTTGATAAAATGCGACGATCGATTACAACGCCACTTACTCCGGGCTCAACACGTAAGGAAGTATCTCTTACATTTGCTGCTTTCTCACCAAATATTGCTCTCAACAATCTTTCTTCCGGAGTAAACTCAGTCTCACCTTTTGGTGTTATTCGCCCAACTAAAATATCACCGGGACTGACTTTTGCGCCAATTCGAATAATACCAAATTGGTCTAATGCCGCTAATTCATCCTCACTAACACCAGGAATATCTCGTGTGATCTCTTCTGGTCCTAACTTTGTATCACGAGCTTCAATTTCAAATTCTAAAATTTGTATTGAGGTATACTTATCTTCTTTAATGATATCTTCGGAAATCACAATTGCATCTTCGTAATTGTAACCATACCATGGAATATAAGCAACTAATACATTGCGTCCCAAGGCTAATTGGCCTTCGTCTGTCGACGGTCCATCTGCTAAAAGATCACCTTTTTTTATCTTTTGATTGAGACGAACTAACGGTTTCTGTGAAAGACAAGTATATTGATTGGATTTAACAAATTTTTTCAATTTGTATTCTTTAAGTCCTTGATCAGTACTTAAAACAATCGTTGATGCATCAACTTTTACAACCGTACCACTTTCTTGTGCGACTAATACTGCATTTGAAGCGCGAGCAAAATTACTCTCAACTCCTGTCGCAACTAAAGGTTTTTCCGGTACTAACAAAGGAACAGCTTGTCGTTGCATGTTAGCACCCATCAAAGCGCGATCAGCATCGTCATGTTCTAAAAAAGGTATCATAATTGTGGTCGGGGCAAACAATTGTTTTGGTGTAATATCCATATAATCCACTTTATCGGGGCTAACCGTTATAACATCTCCATTTTTACGACAAATAATTTCTTTCCCAATAAATCGACGCTCTTCATCAATTGGTGAATTTGCCTGAGCAATACAAAGATTTTCCTCTTCTTGAGGATTCAAATACTCGATTTTTTTTGTAACAACGCCATCTTTAACTTTCCAATAAGGAGTTGCAATAAAGCCATATTGATCAATTTTTGCATAGGTTGCGATCGTTGCAATCAGACCAATATTAGGTCCTTCAGGAGTTTCAATTGGACAGATTCTACCATAATGAGAATAATGAACATCTCGAACTTCAAAACCCGCAGTTTCTTTAGTTAACCCCCCAGGACCTAAAGCCGAAACACGGCGTTTATGAGTTAATTCAGTCAACGGATTGGTTTGTTCCATAAATTGACACAGTTGATTTTGGGTAAAAAACTTAGTTACAGCATTCGCAACGATTTTTGAATTAACTAAATCATTAGGAGATGATCGACTTAAATCTGCCGTATATGTAGCTCGTTCTCTGATATTCTGAACAAGCTGTTGCAGTGCATTCCGTATTTGATTTTCTAATAACTCACCAACTCGTCTCACTCGACGATTAGCTAAATGATCTATATCATCAGGTTCGACTCGATTTTCTTTTACTTCGGCTAATTTTTTAACAATTAAAAATAAATCTTCTTTTTCTAATTTATTCCCTGCTTTGCTTCGTTCTTCTCCAATACGCCTTGCTAATTTATATCTTCCAACCGCACCTAGATCAAACCGTCGTTCATCAAAAATAGTCCCCAGAATGATACTTTTGGCAATATCGGTTGAATGGGGTAACATATTTCTAAGGCGGGTATAGATTTTTTTGATAGCTTCTTCGGGAGTTAATCTTTTTTCTGATTTCAAGGTTTTGATTATGATTTGAGCGCCTGCAACTTTTTTATCAAATGTCAGTGCCGTCGAAATATTTCTTGTTTTAAGTAATTCAATTAATTCAGGAGTAACTTCATCACCGGCTTCGGCCAGTAATACTTGATTATCTCCATAAATATCTTCTGCAATAATCTGATCTTTTGCCAAAAGTCTTTTTGTCGGTTTAAATAATTCACGATAGACATCTTCGTATGTTAGACCCATTGCTTGGAAAAACGTTGCTAGATTAATCCGACGTCGTCGATCTAAAATAATATACATAATATTATTCCGATCAATAACCAATTCCGACCACGCTCCGCGATATGGAATTAATAAAGCTGAATATTCCTCGCCTTCTTTCTGAAAATATAATCCTGGTGAACGATGTAATTGACTAATTACAACCCTTTCAATACCATTAATAATAAAAGTGCCCCAATCTGTCATATATGGCATATCACATAAGAACACTTCTTCTTCGATGATATCTTTGATCTTCGTCGAATCGCTTTCTTTTTTAATCAGTCGTAAAACTACTTTAAGTGGTATTGTATAAGAAACCATTTTTTCAATTGCTTCTTGGGGACTATATTTTGGCTTATCAAATTCGTATTTTACATAAACTAAAGCATAATTTTTACGAATATCGTCAATATTTAAATTTTCTCGAAATAATGCCTCAAGCCCAGTATTTTCCCGCTTTTCAGCTGATTTATCAATCTGTAAGAAAGTACGAAATGAATCAAGCTGAATTGACAGTAAATCAGGAATTTCTAATCCGCTAACTGCGGATGATACCTTTGAAAAATCTTTTTTCTCCATTATTTTTCCTGTTTTATATATAAATTTGCACGAGATTTGATATAAATATAATTAATAATATCTTTTGATAAAAATTTATTATTACTGAAATTGCTTTTTGCATTTTCAGCAATAATTTTTTGTTCTTGTACAATCTATCAAATCTCGTGGTTTTACTCTTTTTTATTTTATTTCAACTTTTGCGCCAACCTCTTCTAATTTAGCTTTTATTTTCTCTGCTTCTTCTTTGGAAGCATCTTCCTTAATTACTGCGGGTGTTTTGTCAATGATATCTTTGGCTTCTTTTAAACCTAAATTAGTTAATGCTCGAAGTTCTTTTAACACCTGAATTTTTTTATCTCCTACTGAGACCAAAGTAACAACAAAATCTGTCTTAGTTTCTTCTTGAGCAGTCGTTGTAGAAGCACCACTGGGTGCACTTGCTGCTGCAACTGGAGCATAGGCTTGCGCCGTTATATTAAATTTTTCTTTCAATGCTTTTACTAATTCAGCTAATTCTGTAACTGTTAATGAACCTATTGAATCTATCAATTCATCAATAGTTTTCTTAGTTTCGGTCATTTTTCCTCCATGTTTTTAATATTTACATTTATTTTAATTGTCATTACTTGACTTTTTATTCTTAATTTCTTCTAATCCACAAACTAATTGTTGCATCAGTGCTTCTAAAGAAAACACTAAATCAGCAATTAGACCTTGAAGACAAGCAACTACTTCAACTACTAATTCAGATTTTGATGGTAATGAAGCTAAGTAATCAAATTGATTTGCACCATAGATTGATTGTTCGAGATAGGCACCTTTAATTTTTAAAGCTGAATTTTTCTTTGTAAAATCCTTTAATAATTTTGCCGCAGTCAGAGGATCATCATAGGCAATAATTAACGCAGTTGGACCAACTAATAGATTGTCTACACCACTAATACCGTGTTCGGTAAATGCTCGTTTGGTAATTCGATTTTTTACAATCTTTACTTTTACATTCATTTCGCGTAACTTCATTCGTAATGTCGAAATCTCGTTTGTTTTAATTCGACTTAGATCAGCAAAGTAAATCGCAGTTGCCGGACTTAATAAGTTTTTAATATTGTCTAACTGTAATAATTTTTCTTTGGTTACCATATTATGCTTCTTTCCGTGCTAATTCAGTTATTTCTTTAACATCTAATTTACAACCAATTCCCATCGTCGTAGAAAGTGTCAGAGTCTTTAAAAACTGACCTTTTACAGTTGGTGGTCTAACTTTTAACAATTCACTTACAACCGCTAAAATATTTTTTTCAAGTTTTTCTTGATCAAAAGATGCTTTACCAACAATCACATGAATATTTCCAGTTTTATCAGTTTTATATTGAATACGTCCTGCTTTTAAGCTTCGTACTGTACTGGCAATATCAAAAGTAACCGTACCAGTTTTAGGAGATGGCATTAGTCCTTTGGTACCTAAAATTTTACCCAATTTACCAACTTCGGACATAACATCTGGTGTAGCTACCACGATATCAAAATCAAGCCATCCTTGCTTTATTTTTTCAATATATTCTTCCAAACCTACATAATCTGCACCAGCATCTTTTGCTTCTTTCTCTTTTTCACCACGAGTTAGAACTAATATCCGAACTTTTTTACCACTTCCATAGGGAAGTGAAACGGTGCCACGCACCGTTTGATCCTGTTTTTTAGGATCGATACCTAAATTAATTGCGAGGTCAACTGTTTCATCGAATTTTGCACTTGCTGAATCTTTAACGATTTTCACCGCTTCACTCAAAGAATATTCTTTTTGAGCTTCTCTTTTACTTTGTAAATTTTTATATCGTTTACTTCTTCGTTTCATTAGCCCTCCACGGTTAAACCCATTGCTCGTGCTGTGCCTTCGATAACTTTCATTGCTTGTTCAATATCATTAGTGTTCAAATCAGCCATTTTTTTCATTGCGATTTCGCGAATCGCTTGACGCGTAACCTTACCAACTTTATTACGATTTGGTTCACCTGAACCCTTTGCTAAACCAGCTGCTTGTTTTAAAAGAACTGAAGCTGGGGGACTTTTGACAATAAAAGTAAACGTGCGATCTGAATAAACAGTCAAAACAACTGGAATGATAATGCCTGGAGGTTGATTCTTCGTAACCGCATTAAACTGTTTACAAAACTCCATAATATTGACACCATGTTGTCCTAATGCAGGCCCAACTGGTGGCGCTGGTGTTGCTTGTCCAGCTGGTGCTTGTAATCTTACTACTGCCACTATTTTTTTTGCCATAAATAAACTCCACCTACAAAATCATAAATTTTAGATTGCTTGGACTTCAAAAAAATCTAAATCAATTGGTGTTGCGCGCCCAAAAATAGTTACAATCACTTTAATTCGTCTTCGATCTGGATAAATCTCCTCTACAGTACCAGAAAAACCCGTAAAAGGACCATTGATAACCTTAACAGGTTCACCTTTTGTAAAAGGTATCTCAGCCCGCAATTTTTTATCCTTTGATTCAATCTGTTCAATAATTGTTGCAACTTCTTTTTCACTAAGTGCAATCGGTTGTTTCTTCGAACCCAATAAATGTGTAACACCAGGAATTGAATTGATCAATTTCAAGGTTTCTTCGTTAGCTTCCATTTCTACAATAATATAACCCGGATATAATTTTCTTTCTTCTTCTTCAGGAACTGCTTTTCCTTTCTTAAATTTTGTAATATGTTCAACTGGTACAATTATATTATATTCTTCGGTACCATCGTCTCGCTGTCGCTTACCAAAAAAATGAGAAAGATTTTGTTGTTCAATTGACTTAATTAAAATATCTTTCACTTTTTTCTCTTGTTTGGTGTAAGTGTGCACCACGTAATATTTCTTCATCGTAAAACTAAGTGTAGTAAATTTGAAAAAATTAAATCGAACAACATAATAATCGCGGCAACAATCATTGACAATAAAATCACCACTACCGTTGTTTTGAATAGATCCTGTCGTTTTGCCCACGACACTTTTTTCATTTCGCCAATTACATTACGAAAATATTCTTTTATCTTTCTAAATATTACCATTTGCTCACTTTTCTATTCTAAACAGGCCTGGAGGGATTTGAACCCCCATCCCCCTGATTTGGAGTCAGGTGCTCTCGCCGTTAGAGCTACAGGCCTATTTAACTTCACGATGTCCGGTATGTTTGCGACAAAACGGACAGTACTTTTTTAACTCTAATCGCTCTTGGCTCTTTTTATTTTTAGTTGTCGTGTAGTTGCGATTTTTACACTCTTTACACGCAAGCGTAATTATCGGACGCATTATTCTAAAATCTTATCAACGACGCCGGCACCAACGGTTCGTCCGCCTTCACGAATTGCAAAACGAGAACCTGGTTCCAAAGCAACAGTTGTAATCAATTCAACTTCTAAATTAACATTATCACCCGGCATCACCATTTCCACGCCTTCGGGTAATTTAACGGTTCCAGTAACATCTGTAGTTCGGACATAAAATTGAGGACGATAACCAGTAAAGAACGGTGAATGTCGACCACCTTCTTCTTTATTGAGTACATAAACACCAGCGGTGAACCTTTTATGTGGATTAATTGTACCAGGAGCAGCAACAACCATTCCCCGCATAACTTCATCTTTTTCAACACCTCGTAATAGAATACCTACATTATCACCAGCAATAGCTTCATCAAGAGTTTTTCGGAACATTTCTAAACTTGTTGCAATTGTCTTGAATTGTTTACCAAAACCAATAATTTCAACTTCTTTGCCCGGTGTAATTCGTCCCCGATCCACACGACCCGTGACAACCGTACCACGACCTGTAATCGTGAAGATATCTTCGATTGGCATTAAGAATGGTTTATCTGTTTCACGAACTGGTTCAGGAATGAATTCATCAAGTGCTTTCATTAAATTCCAAATGGATTGACAGTCAGGACAAGTACCATCAGCACATTTTAAAGCTTTTAAAGCACTGCCACGAATAATTGGAGTTTTATCACCAGGAAATTCATACTTATTCAAAATATCACGAACTTCTAATTCAACCAAATCAACGAGTTCGGGGTCTTCCACCAAATCAATTTTGTTAATATAGACAACGATTGCTGGCACATTTACTTGTCGAGCTAATAAAACATGTTCTTTGGTTTGAGGCATTGGACCGTCTGCTGCAGAAACAACCAAAATCGCGCCATCCATTTGGGCCGCTCCTGTGATCATATTTTTAATATAATCAGCATGGCCTGGACAATCAATGTGTGCATAATGTCGTTTTTCAGTTTCATATTCAACATGTGATACTGCAATCGTTAAAATTTTGGTTTCGTCCCGTCGTCCTTGTGAGATACTTGCTTTTGCGACATCATCATAACTTTTATATTCAGCTAATCCTTTCGTTGACAGCACTTTAGTAATCGCTGAAGTTAGCACGGTTTTCCCATGATCAACATGGCCAATTGTTCCCACGTTGAGATGGGGCTTTTTTCTTTCAAACTTTGCCTTTGCCATTATTGCCTCCAATACAAAAATATTGTTTTCATTTTTTTCTACATTATTTTAATTAAAGTTTCAATTTTACCAGCCCACGGTCGGAATCGAACCGACGGCCTCTTCCTTACCAAGGAAGTGCTCTGCCGACTGAGCTACATGGGCAAAATAATAATCATAAATTATATAAATAATTTTAGATTTGTCAATACTTTTATTAATATTCTAAAAAGCCACAAATGATATATAATAATTTTATTTCTCTATAAAAAGCGGAGAACGGGACTCGAACCCGCAACCTTCTGCTTGGAAGGCAGAAGCTCTACCATTGAGCTACCTCCGCATACTTTTTATCCGCAATAATTTCAAATCATTATTTTAAATGGACAGGGAAGGATTCGAACCTCCGAAGTCATATGACAGCAGATTTACAGTCTGCCCCCGTTGGCCACTTGGGTACCTGTCCATTCATTTTAATTATTAATCAGCCGACAGAGGGATTCGAACCCCCGACCTGAGGTTTACAAAACCACTGCTCTTCCGACTGAGCTATGTCGGCACTTATTATAATATAATTAAAAATAACAACTTCGTCAAGAGATTTTATCGTTGTTCATTAATTTGATTTATCTGTTTCTCACATTCTATACGTAACCGTTCGTCATTCGTTATATTTAAACATTGTACAAATAAGTCTTTTGCTTCATTAGTTTGATTAATTCTAAGGGCAGATTTACCTGCTTCTAAAAATGCAAGACTTGACATTTCTCTTTGATTTTCTCGAAGATACAAATTTGCTGCTTTAATAAAATTATTTTTTGCTAAGTTGTCTTTATTTTCAAGCTTATTCAATATTCCCCATCGATAAAATACTTCGCCGGATTCACCAAATTTTTCGATAACACTTTTTAAGGTTTTCTCGGCAGATTTGAACTTGCTTAATTTAAGATAATTTTCAAAAAGCTCCCAATAGATGGTGGAGTTCGATATTAACTTATTTCTAGTAATCAATCGTTCGAGCAAACTAACTGCTTCGTTGAAACGATTCATCATCCGATAACTTCTTGCTAATCGAATCAATACAAATTCGGCATCTTCTTTGGTTAGTGTCTGAGATAATAACTTATTGTAAAAGAGTATGGCACTGTCATACTGCATTAAGGTATCATAAATTACAGCTAATGCAAACATTGCTGGCACTAATGCTTTGGCTTCGTAAGAAAGATTAACAATTTTTAAATAACTATTTTTGGCATTTTCTAAATCATTAATTTTTCGATAACATTCACCTTTGGCTAATTCGGTTGCAGCGATCAACTCAAGATTTGGTTGATATTTATAAACATTATCAAACTCAACAATTGCTTGATTATATTCTTCATTATTTTTAAAGTAATCGGCAATCGTAAATTGAACTTGAGCAGCCTTTTGAGAAAGCGGATATTTTTCTAAATAACCTCGCATCATTGCTAATTTATTTTCATATTTTCCTTGTTGCAGAAATACAATTTCTTGTTGATAATAAATTTCATCGCGTAAACTATCCGAACTGATTGTCAATGCTTGCTCGTAATAAAATAGTGCTTGCTCTAAACTATCGAGGTTAAGATACAAATCAGCAATTTCTTTTAATGCGAATGGCCTCCATTTACTATTCTTAACTAATGGTAAATATTTAAAAGCCAACTGATATTCATTATTTTCAATACTACTCATTCCTAACCAATAATAGACATCAAAAATATATTTACTATTCGCAAATTCTCGGATAAACTCCTGTGCGTATTTTTTGAGCTTTTGATAGTTTTTAAGTACATAATGTCCTTTAACTAAATTATACAATACCACTTCACGATATCGATTATTGGGATAGCGTTTAAGAAAATCCTCACCTAAAGTATTTGCTTCCATAAAATTTTCTGAATGCCACCATAAATTTAATAACGCATATTTTGCATTTTCAGTCAATTCGCTGTTTGGATAGAGTGCAATAAACTTACGATATTCACTCTGAGCTTTAGTGATTCGACTGGTTCGTTCAAAAATTTTTGCCTTATAAAAAAGAGCCAAATCGCTGAACTGCGTCTTTGGTTCTTTTTGTAGTAAGGTGTCAAAGACAACTAAAGCATTTTGATACTTCTTCAATCGATAATAGGCAATACCCAGATTAATATAAGCATAGTCAATAAAATTGGGATCGCTACTATTGATAATTGTCTGATATTCATTAATTGCCTTAGTTATTTCATTATTTGCTTGATAAATTGCTGCTAATATAACTCTTGCTTTATTAGTTATATCCCGATTTACACTATCAGTACAAATATTTTTTAAGTAAGCCATACTTTGTTTATAATTTTTAGTCAGAAAAAGATTGAAGCCGGCCATATAGTCAACTAACGGATAAAAATCACCTTTATTAACAATTTTGTTCGTTAGATATTCTTGACTTAAATTGTAATCATCTTTTCCTAATGCCGCTGCAGCAATAAACAAGCTTAATTGTTTAGGACGACTCCTCAAGCCAAGCTGCATCTCATAATTAAGCAAACAATTTAATGCTGCTTCATACTGGCTATTATAGTATAAAGATATTCCTAAAACATAAAGATAATCATTGCTTATTTTGGCACTTGATTGTTGAATATTTAACAATGCTTTGAGTGCCTCATTATATTTGCTTTGTTGAAGATAATTCTTACCTAACCAATAATAACTTTCAAAAACCTCCGTTGATTCTTGAGCATAAATTAATGCTCTACGAAAATATTTTTCTGCGTTACTGAAATCATGTAAATAGTAATAATAAATTCCTAATTGCATTGCTGGTTGATAATCAAAAACTAAGAGCGGATTTTCCGAAAGTATGACTTGTGAGATAATTTTTGCCTTTTGAATTTCATTGTGATGCTGGAAAAAATCAGTTATTGCAAATCCCGCCTCAAAGCCAAAGAGAACTATTAACACTACCTGCCAAATTACCCTTCGAGCATATTGATTCATCTCTAAATATAGTATAAAGAACTATCATTATAAATCAAGCCAATTGATACCTTGATTTTTTTTACTAATTTAGTTAATATAATTATTATTAAATTTTTTTTAATCATAAGAAAGGGAAGGAGTAAGTGTGGATATTATTGTCTGTCTTAAAATGGTACCTGATACTTCAGAAACTGAAGTTCGGGTTGATAGTACCAATAAAGATATTTTAAAAGTACGATTAGTTTATACTACTAATGAAGCGGATAATTATGCATTAGAAACCGCTTTATTACTAAAAGAAAAACATGGTGGTACCGTCACTTTAATATCTTTAGGAACCCCGCAAGTCGATGAGATTTTACGCATGGGGTTAGCAAAAGGTGCGGATCGAGCTATTCGTATTACCGATCCCCTCTTTGAACAAATTGATGCGTTCACAACCGCCAAAGTCCTTGCCACTGCGATTGCCCAGCAGAAATATGACCTCATTCTTACAGGTTGTATTGCTTCAGACGATGGCTATTCTCAAATTGGCCCCTCGATTGCTGCTTTTCTAAAAATACCCTCTGCGGCTTATGTTAATCAAGTTAAACTCATTGACAATAACCGTATGAAAATTAGTCGTGAACTAGAAGGCGGCATTTTAGAACGAAAAGAACTTTCACTGCCAGCGCTCTTAACTATTCAAACCGGTACCAACACACCGCGTTATGCATCAATCATTGGCATTAAACGTGCATCTTCTAAACCGCTTGATGTTTATGATGCCGCAAAATTAAATCTTGATCAAAGCAAATTAATTGGTCTTACCGAATTAGAGCAAATGTATATGCCGAAGGTTGAAGCTAAAGCACAATTCTTAAGTGGTGCCGATGATGAAATCGCAACTCAATTAGCAACTATTATCAAAGAAAAGGCGGGGCTATGATTGGTGTATTAATTGAAATTCGTGAAGGTCAAATTAAAGATATAACCTATGAAATGTTAACCCTTGCCCATCGTCTTAGTACTAATCAACCGCAAGAAATAGCGGCTCTTCTCCTCAGTGACAATGCCCAGCCTTATCTTGATAGTATCAAGCCTTATGTCCATAAGATAATTACCGTTGAAAATGAAGTCTTGAAAAATTTCAATACTCAAATCTATTTACCAATCCTCACTAATATTATTAATGAGACTAAACCGAATCTGCTCTTAATTGCCAGTAGTGGATTTGGTACTGATTTAGCTCCTTATCTCGCAACATCCTTAAATTTGCCACTGGTCACAGATATTTTTGATTTAGAATTATTGCCTACTCATATTTTAACACGTCGTGCAATGTATGGTGGTAAAATCAATGCTGATATCACAACTAAATCATTACCTGCGGTAGTCACGGTTCGGGCTGGTTCGTTTGAAAAGATCAGTAAGCCAATAAATACTTCTGTCGAGATTATCAAAATGCCATTTGCAATCGAACCGACAATTTTAGAAATTTCAAAATTCATCGAATATGGTGAAGTACCAACCACGGGCATTGATATCACTAAAGCCGATATTTTAGTTGCCGTTGGTCGTGGTATTAAGGAACAGAAAAATCTTGAAGCGATTGAAAAATTTGCTCAAGACATTGGTGCTACTCTGGCGTGTACTCGACCGATTATTGATGCGGGTTGGCTTCCTAAAGATCGTCAAGTTGGTTCATCAGGTAAAACAGTAAAACCAAAACTTTATATCGCTTTGGGTATCTCTGGTGCTTTCCAACATCTCAGTGGAATGAAAAATTCCGAGACAATTATTGCTGTCAACAAAGACCCTGAAGCACCTATTTTCTCAGTTGCTCATTATGGTGTAGTTGGCGATTTATTAAAAATCTTGCCCCTTTTAGCCACTAAAATCAAAGAAATGCGTGGATAATTTATGGGTATTGAAACGATTGACAAAGATATTCGCAATACAATATTAGAACTGGGTGGCACCGATGCTTATAAATGTTATCAATGTGGAATGTGTACTGCTCTTTGTCCCTGGTTTCAAATTGAAAATGTCAATTTTTTAGTTAACCTTATCCCCCATAATGTTAAATTAGGTAATATCCTGACCAGTGAAATAAAAGAAGAAATTGACAAAGAAGTAGAAGAACTTTTCCGATGTGTTGGTTGTGATAATTGTCTTGCTTATTGTCCTCGGGGTGTAAACATCGGTGATATTGTTCGCGCCATTCGCCGCATTTTAGTTGACTATGATTCGCTACCCAAAAACCTCAAAGATATTGCAACTAAAATCTTTTCCACGGGCAATCCGCAAGGTGATTTAGTAGAAAAACGCAACAATTGGGCAAAAAAACTCAATCTACCGACTTATTCTTCAGAATTAGAGTATGCTTATTTTGCTTGTTGTATTCCTGCTTATGATGCTAACATCCGAAAAGTTGCTGAAGCAACTGCGATGATTTTACAAAAAGCCAATCTCTCGTTTGGTGTAGTAAAAGAAGATGTCTGGTGTTGTTGCGAAACAATTCGTAATTTCGGTGCTGAAAAAGTCTTTCAAGACATTGCTCATAATAATATTAATGCGTTAGATAAGGCTCAAGTCCGTAAATTGCTTGTCACTTCACCCCATTGTTATACAACTTATAAAAATGAATATCCCGCTTTGGGTAGTAATCTTGAAGTTTTTCATACCTCTCAAATCTTTGCTCAACTTATCAAAGATAAAAGAATTATCCCAACCAAAGCAATAAATAAAAAAGTTATCTATCATGACCCTTGCACTTTAGGCCGACAAAACAATATCTATGATGAACCCCGAGAAGTGCTAAAAGCCATTCCTCAATTAGAACTCATCGAATTTGAAAACTTCAATCGTAAAGATAGCGTTTGTTGTGGTGCTGGAAGCGGTGGCTTATGGTTAGATTGGCAGAAAGGTGAACGAATGTCTGATTTACGAGTCAAACAAGCTGTTGATAATGGGGCAGAAATATTAGCAGTCGCTTGTCCTTATTGCATGATTATGTTTGACGACAGTGTTAAAACCATGAATTTAAATCTTGAGATTAAGGACATTTCCGAACTACTTGCTGAATCATTATAGATACTAAAAAATCCTTAATAATAATTTGAAATTGGTTTTGTATCTAAAAGCAAATCATTGCTTCGTTCAGTTGGCAATCTTATCTGCAATCCAAAAGGTAAGTGCATCTACAATCTAATAGATAGTCCCTTGGGGGACCCTTCGGATAACCCACGGGATTACCCCCCGGTCCCCCCTATAAGTTCTCTGAGCCATAAACTATTCTATTATTCTATAAACCACCCAATGTACAATCAATTAAACCGTCAATGATGTGACCTTCGGGACGACGACTTTGCTTGCAGGAAAGATTTAAATATTAAAAGTTGGGGGCGAATCTCTCGCCCCCAACTTTAAGTTTTATTCTGCTCCTTTTCTTTTCAGAGTCAGAGCAGAATATGACTAATTACTGCACGATGATCTTGAATTCTGCGTTATTCATAGCATCATTGTATTTGAGGAAATAGACTCCGCTTGAGATATTTGATAATAGCGTCGTGTAGTCGCCTGCATTAACATAACCATTCACAATTGTTTTCACTAATCTACCTGAAGCGTTATAAAGTTTCATAGAAACATAACCGTTTGTCGGAATTGTATAATTAATTATTCGACCGTAAGTTGTAACTCTCACTGAGAGATTCAAAGTTGAATGATTATCGCTATTTAATGTTGTAACTGTTGATGATGTCGAATTATTCACAATAGGTTCAGTTGGTTGTGGAACATATCGCCAGAACTCATCTGTTTTATTACCTTTCATTAAATATATTTTTCCAACACAATAAGCAATCGCCGCACCCGTCTTGGGCGTTGACTTCTTATTCCCTTCAGGCACCATCGGGACAACTGGCAGTGGTCGCCATCTCGCACTGTCAAGTGTCGGATCATAAACCCAGAAGTCTTGTTTGCCACCACCTTTAA
>CBFGJZ010000027.1:0-21551 GCA_965649215.1 Caldifarciminota bacterium | reverse complement strand
AATCCTAAAGTAAAAATGGAATAATTGAATTTCCTGTCACACGCATTATTCCACCAACAATTATGGGTTCAGGATTAGGTAGTGAAACTGCTGCATCAGGTGATTACGATATTACAACTCAAGATCCCGAAATGATTGAAAAATATGGTTTGAATAAAATTCGTTTTGGTGATATTGTCTATTTAGAAAACACTGATAATACCTTTGGCCGATGTTATAAAAAAGGCGCGGGTACGGTTGGCGTGGTTGTCCATGCTGACTGCGTGATTGCCGGTCATGGACCTGGAGTTTGTACTATAGCAACTTCGGTTAAAGGTAAAATCAAACCGATTATCAATAAAAATGCCAATATCGCATATTACTTAAAAATCAAATCGTAAGTTGACAATTACAACAGATTAGTTAAACTTTTAATTATGGATGTAGATTTAATAACCGAAATTCAAAAAGCAGAAGCGCAAGCGGAAGAAATCATTAAACAAGCTGAAATAAATGCACAAAATCGATTACAAGAAAGACAAATTTATAGGCAAAAACAAATTGACGATATCAAGGTAAAACTCAAGGAAACCGCTGCTCAAAAATTAAAAATAATTCAACAAGAAATTAGTCAAAAAATACAACAAATTGAATTAGAAACCCAAAATAATGTTGCGAAAATTAAAAACTTAGATTCTTCAAAAGTCAATCAAGTTGTCAACATGATTATTGAAGAAATAAAGGAGAAGTTAAATATTCACTAATGGCTATTGCTGAAGTACAAAAAATACTTATTGCTCTTCATAAATCTGAAGAAAACCAGTTTCTTAAGGCCTTGCAAAATGTTGGGATCGTTCATATTAGTCATCCAGCTGAATCTTATGAAGTACAAACACCTGCTACGTCAATTAAGGAAACAATAGATCAAATAAATGCGACAATTGATTTCTTACAAACCTATGTTGAATCAAAAGGAATACTTGCAAATCTAAAATCATCTCAACCCGAATTAGAACGAAATGAATATTTTAATTTTACCAAACAGTATAAATTTACTAATATTATTTCGAAAGTAAATGAACTTAAACACACCCTCTCAACACTTTCTAATCAAAAAAAGAACTTAGAAAATAATATTATTCTACTTACACCTTGGCTAAATCTAAAATCTAATCTTAAAGTTCTCTATCAACATAAGTATATTGAAATAACTTTAGGATCTATTTCGAATCCAATTGTATTACAAAAAATCCAAAGCGATTTAGCTGATCTCCCCTTAGAAATTCAAATTGTGAATACTATTAAAGATATTCGATATTGTCTTATCGCATACCCCAAAGATAAAAAAGATATTGTAAAAGAACATTTACAATATTTAGAAATTGTCGACTTAAGTCAATTTGATGGTATCCCTCATGAACTTATCAAAGAATATAATCATAAAATTCAAAAAATTGATGAGCAATATCAAAACTGTATTCAACAAATTCGTCATTTAACACAGGAACTAACTCCTTTGAAAATAATGCATGATTACTATTTAAATTTACAATCACTTGAAGACTTAAAACCCAATTTAAAACAAAGTAATCAAGTTATCTTTATTGAAGGATGGATAAAAAAACGAGACTATAATAAACTTCAACAACTAATTAATTCATTCCAAACCGTTGTTGTCGCGCCACTAAAAAAACAAGTAGATGAAGAACCACCCGTAGCTTTAGAGAACAAAAGCATTTTCAAACCTTTTGAAATTATTCTTGAACTTTATACTATGCCGAAACCTACTGAATTAGATCCAACACCGCTTTTAGCACCATTTTTTGCAGTCTTTTTTGCTTTATGTTTAACAGATGCAGGATATGGTATTGTCTCGCTTGTTCTAGCTTTACTTTTGCTTAAAAAAATGAAGGCGGCCGATAAATTCTTAAAACTGCTTGCGATTTGCGGTGGTTTTACGATTTTAGCCGGTGCGATAACGGGTGGCTGGTTTGGCGATATTGTTGATAAACTCGGATTACAGTTTTTAGTCAAATTTAGAGACAGCTTAATATTATTTGACCCGATTAAAGACCCGATGCCGTTCTTTATCTTATCAGTTGCCCTTGGCTATTTACATCTTAATTATGGCATTATTATTGAGATTTACGATTCGTTTCGGCAAAAAAACTGGCAGGGTGCAATTTTAGACCAATTGCCCTGGTTTCTGTTTTTAAACGGACTCATTTTGTATGTTTTTACTGGCAAGTATTTACCAGTTAGTTTGCGACCCTATTTGATATTCATAATTCTTTTGGCAATATCAACCATTATTGCCTTTACTCGTCGCAACCAGCAATTAATGTTTAATCAAACTCTGTTTGGGTTTGTTTTTTTAGGCGGACTTATTTACTTAACCAGTAAAATCAATCTTTCGATTTTACCCAATCAATATCATAGTTTAATGCTTGGTAAGTATTTAGTTCTATTTGGATTAATCGCACTCTCGGCAATTTCTTTGATAAGTCAGATAAGACTCAAAAAGTTCAAACTTTTATCGATCATTACACTAGTGGCACTTGTTGCATCTTTAATCGGTTATGCTATTTATCGTATATCCGTCATTCCGTTTTTAGTTTTATCATTATTTTTTACGATGCTCAGCCCTGATCATCGCAAACTCATTAAAAGTATTATCTGGGGAGTTTATAATTTATATGGCGCTACCAGTTTTATCGGCGTGGTTTTGTCCTATATCCGCTTGATGGCATTAGGAATGGTTACCGCGGGCATTGGTATGGCGATTAATACGATTGCCTGGATGGTTATAAAAATCCCGATCATCGGCATCATCATCGCAATCATCTTTTTAATTTTTGGTCATGCTTATAACCTAGCAATAAATATTCTTGGTGCGTTTGTCCATTCACTACGGCTCAATTATGTAGAATTTTTCCCAAGATTTTTTACTGGTGGCGGTGAAAAATTCACCCCATTCGAAGAACAGACAAAATATGTTACAATTAAATAATGTGAAATGTAATAATAATTATAATAGTAAAAGGAGGGCTTAATGATTGACCCGTTAGGTTTAGCAATTGCAATTACAGGATGCGGACTCGCTGCACTAATGGCGGGTATTGGCTCAGCAATTGGTATTGGTCTGGCCGCACAAGTTGCTAATGGTGTATTGGCAGAAGACCCTAAAAAATTCGGCAATTTGTTTATCTTGGTCGTCCTGCCTGGAACTCAAGGGTTTTACGGATTTTTAGCAGCCTTTTTAGGAATAATGAAATTAGGTTTGTTAAGTAACCCCGTAGCAATAACTTTAGGTCAAGGAATCCAAATGTTTGGTGCTTGTTTACCAATTGCTTTTGCTGGATTACTCTCCGCAATATGGCAAGGTAAAGTTTGTGCCTCAGGTTGTGAACTGGTAGCTAAAAAACCAAGTGAAGGCGTCAAAGCTGTAATTTATGGTGCAATGGTGGAAACTTATGCTGTGCTTGGATTATTAGTAACAATCTTTTTACAGATGGGTGTTAAAGTAGGATAATAAATGGCTATTGAAAGATTAACTGATACAATTATCGCAACTGCGAAACAAAAAGCAAAAGAAATCGAAGAGAAGTATAACAAGCAAATTCAAGAAATAGAAGAAGCAACAAAAGAAGAAATAGAAAGATTAATTCAAGAGAATGAAGCCTTTATTGCAAACGAAGCAAGATTAATTTCTAATCGTCTTATTTCCAATGCGCAACTAAAAAAAAACCAAGTGCTTCTAAATGCCAAATGGCAAGTAATTGATGAGATTTTTAAGAAAGCTAAACAACAATATATTGAATCAGAACAATACTTGAACTTTATTAAAGATTCGATCGCCAAATACAAAGATGACAATACTATTGTCTATATTTCTCCTAATGATGAACACAGAATTAAGAACATATTACCAAATTTAAAATATGAACTTGATAAAAACTTATCCGCAGGAATTATCTTCCGTAAAGGAAATATTGAATTTAATTATAATCTTGATAAAATAGTAGAAACAATAAAAAATGATATAATTGTTGAATTATCTAAATTGTTATTTGAATAAGGATAGGGGTAATTTAGTTGAATGTGGCGCCATCGTCTAGTCTGGTCTAGGACATCTGGTTCTCAGCCAGAAGACCGGGGTTCAAATCCCCGTGGCGCTATATAAGTATCTTTAAACTAACCAATATAAGAAGAACAATTTATCTTTGCTCGTTTAATCACTTTATTTCAACCCTATCTATTGTCTGCTTAATGTTTCTATAAATATTATAACATAGTTACTATCAATTAAGAATCTCAATTAAAAATATTAAGTCTGATGAAAATAATCAAAAAAGGCTCGCCAATAGGCGACCATTTATGCAGATTAAATACCTATCATTCGCATACGATAGACAAACATTAGCCCCACCAATGGCACGTCCCCCAACTGTATAGGTAACGAATTAAAAAATCAGGCACAAGAACTATTTTATAAATCGTTACTTGTGCCTTTTTAAGTTATTTATCTTTTAGGTGGTTTCGGGATAAAACCTTGTTTCATTAGTGCTTGAGACATTTTGCGTGCATTCTTAATTGTTTCGGCTGCTTTTTTGTATAATTGTTCCCGAGTCATTGTAATTCGCGCAACCCCCTGTTCAATTGCTTTCATTCCAACTGCAACTGCTTCTCGTGGAAAAACCTCCCAATCATCCATCGTTGGAATTAAATAATCTTCTCGTAAACCACGGTCTTCAGCAACTTTTGCCAGTTCCACTGCTGCGGCGATGCACATCTCATCTGTAATTGTGCGGGCATTGACATCTAAAGTTCCCCGGAAAATCCCCGGAAATCCCAAAGAATTATTTACTTGATTTGGAAAATCGGAACGACCAGTAGCAACAATCCGAGCACCAGCTTCTTTAGCTTCCCACGGCCAAATTTCCGGAATTGGATTTGCACAGACAAATAAAATCGGATCTTTGGCCATTCTTTGAATCCATTCTTTTTTAATCACATCAGGACCAGGTTTAGAATAACCAATTACAACATCCATCTCTTCCATGGTAATTGGAATTGCATCTTCAATGCGTTCTGATTTACGACCTTCAGCATTAGTCTTAAGAATTAAATCTTTGGTATAAGCAAAATGCTTTTCAAAATCAACTCGGTCTTTATGGATGATACCATACATATCAGTCATAACTACTTTAGCGGGATCAAAACCATAAGCGACCATAACTCGCAAACACGCAATACCTGCAGCACCAGCGCCGATCATTCCAACCCTGACTTTTTTAGGATCTTTACCTACAATTTTAAGAGCATTAATAAGACCTGCGACAGTAACTGCTGCAGTACCTTGTTGATCATCATGCCACACAGGAATATTCATTTCTTTACGAAGCGTATCAAGAATATAAAAGCATTTTGGTTGTTCAATATCTTCAAGATTATAACCTCCAAAACAGGGTTCAAGTAATTTCGCACATTGAATAAACTCTTCAGGGTCTTTAGTTCTAATTGCAATCGGTACTGCATCGACGCCGCCTAAATATTTAAAAAGTAATGACTTACCTTCCATAACGGGCAGTGAAGCTTCGGGTCCAATATCACCTAATCCTAAAACTCTCGTACCATCTGTAAACACTGCAATTGTATTAGCTCGGTTTGTATGTTCCCACACTTTTTCTGGATTTGCTTTAATATCTTTACAAGGTTCAGCAACACCGGGGGTGTACCAGATTGCAAAATCGCTAAAATCACGGATGACGCATTTCGGTGCAACTTGAATTTTTCCTTTAAAAAATGGATGCAGTTGCAGTGCATCCTGACCTGGTTTTTTAGCTAAGGCAATACGTTCTTCTGCGGTTAATTCTTTTTTTATCAGTTTTGCTTTTTTACGAGTAATTTTTTTACTCTTTTTTAGTATTTTTTTCTTTTTTTTCATTTAGTGCCTCCTAAATTTATTTCTTTACTTTTTGAGGTGATCTTAATAAAAATGTCAATATCGCACCAATTAAGCATAAAATTCCAGTTATAATAAAAGCTAAAGTGTAGCCACCTGTAAGTTCTTTGACTCGGGGGGCAAAAATATTACTCAATAATCCACCCACGCCATAAGCAGTAAAAACGAACCCGTAATTAATTCCAACGCTTTTCGTTCCAAAAAAATCCGCAGTAATGGCAGGAAACAATGCTAGATAACCACCAAAACAGAATCCAACAAACGAAATCCCAAACCAGAACCAGATTGGTAATGCAGAGATAAAATTATAAGATAAAATTGCTAGTCCACAAATTAAGAACATTAAGAATAAAGTTCGCATCCGACCAAATGAATCAGAAACTCTACCCCAAAAAATACGACCTAAAGCATTAAAGATAGCCAATAAACTGACACCTAATGCCGCAGTTTCTTTAGTATATTTAGCGAGTTCCTGACCAATTGGTGAAGTTTGTCCGATAATCATCAAACCCGATGCACAACCAATAAAATACATAAACCATATCAAATAAAACTGACCTGTTGAAAGCATTTCTGAAGCGCTAAAATCAACCTTTGTTGATGCAGCAATTTGGGGTGAATTCCATCCTTTAGGTACATATCCTGCTGGAGGATTACGGAGAATCAAAGCACCAATAAAGACCAAAACAAAAAATATTATACCAAGAACACGAAAAGTATTAAAAACACCAATACTATCAATCAATGCTCGAGCCACTGGTCCGACAATTAAAGCACCTGCTCCAAATCCAGCGACTGATAAACCAGTAATGAGACCTCTTTTATCGGGAAACCATTTTACTCCTGCTGAAATCGGACAGACATAAGCAATCCCAATACCAATACCAGAAATAACGCCGTAAAAAAGAACTAATGCGAATAAATTTTTTGCAAAACTTGCTAAAATCATTCCTAAGCCAAGTAAAATACCACCCGCAATTGCAATTCTTGGACCAGCTTTATCTTGCCAACGACCTCCAATTACTGTGGCAATTGCAAAGAAAATCAATACAAAAGAAAAAGGCAAAGATGCTTGAGTAGGGCTGATATTAAGATTATCTTGTAAAGGAATTCGGAAAACACTCCAAGCATAAATTGCTCCCAAACATAATTGTATTAAAATTGCACCAACAACGATTAACCATCGATTGAAGACTTTTGTATTATGCATCACAACCCCTTATAAAATAATAGGAGAGAGCAATAACCAAATATTATATTCATCGCTCTCTCCCTTTTAATTATTTATTCGTCTAATGTTGAGATATCGCCGATTGGTTTCCCTAATGCTTCTGCTTTTAAAAGCCGTCGCATAATTTTACCTGAACGAGTTTTAGGTAATTTATCACGAAATTCAATTTCTTCTGGTCGCGCGATTGGCCCAATTTCTTTACCAACCCAATCCTTTAACTCTTTCTTTAACTCTTCAGAAGGACTAAATCCAACTTTAAGAGTTACATAGGCTTTCGGCACATCACCTTTCACTTCATGGGGAATGCCAATTACCGCTGCTTCAGCAACAGCAGGATGCGCAACTAAAGCACTCTCAACTTCAGCTGTACCTAAACGATGTCCTGCAACATTCAAAACTTCGTCGGCACGGCCACGAAACCAGAAATAACCATCTTCATCAATTGTACACGAATCACCGGTTAAATAAACACCAGGAAAGCGAGACCAATAAACTTGCTTATATCGTTCGGGATCTTTATATAAAGTCCTTAACATGCCTGGCCACGGAGCTAACAATACTGCAAAACCATTCTCATTAGGTTTAATTGGATGTCCATCTTGATTATAGACATTTGCTTTCACGCCAGGGAAAGGTTTTGTTGCTGAACCTGGTTTTAATGGAGTAATTGGGAGAGGCGAAATTAAAATATGCCCCGTTTCGGTCTGCCACCAAGTATCCATAATCGGACATTTCTCATTACCAATATACTTATAATACCATCGCCAAGCTTCAGGATTAATTGGTTCACCAACACTACCTAATAATCGGAGACTTGATAAGTTATGCTTTTCAGCATATGCTTCACCAAATCGCATATGCATTCTAATTGCTGTTGGTGAAGTATAAAATACAGTGACTTTTTCTCGTTCAATTATCTTCCACCATCGTTCAGAATTAGGGTAATCAGGAGCTCCTTCATACATTATTGAAGTAGCACCATTCATTAACGGAGCATAAACAATGTAACTATGACCCGTAACCCAGCCAACATCAGCCGCACACCACCAAATATCGTTTTCTTTTATATCAAAGATGAATTTCATAGTAGCATAAGTACCAACGGCATAACCACCATGAACATGAACAATACCTTTTGGTTTACCCGTTGTACCTGAAGTATAAAGGGTATAAAGAATATCTTCTGAATCCAATTGTTCGGTTGGACATGAATCGGATTCATTTAGAACGAGCTCATGCCACCATAGATCGCGTCCACTAACCATATTTACATTGCTTTGAGCACGATTGTAAACGATAACATGTTCAATACTTGGACAATCTTTCACTGCTTCATCAGCATTAAATTTCAAATTGACTAATTTACCTCGTCGATAAGCACCATCTGCTGTGATTAATATTCTTGCTTCAGCATCGAGAATCCGATCTTTTAATGAACCGGCACTAAAACCCGAAAAAACAACCGAATGAATTGCCCCAATTTTAGCACATGCAAGCATCGCTATTGCAACTTGAGGAATCATTGGTAAATAAATCGTAACTCGATCACCTTTCTTAATACCGAGTTTTTTTAACGCATTGGCCAATTTACAAACTTCTCGATTAATATCCCGATAAGTCCATCGCTCGATTTTTTCATGCTCGGGTTCAGGTTCATAAATATATGCAACTTTATCCGCAGTTTTCGTATTCATATGGCGGTCTAAAGTGTTGTGTACGATATTAAATTTACCACCCACAAACCACTTTGCAAAAGGAATATTCCATTCTAAAATTTTCTCATAAGGTTTATACCATTCCAGTTCTTTCGCTATCTCATTCCAAAACCATTCTTGGTCTTGAGCTTTTTCTAGTAATTCATCTAAAGATTTAAGTCCATGTTTTTCCATGAATTTTGTAACATTAGCATTTTTTACCAGTTCTGCTGGTGGATTATAAATTTCTTTGTTATCAGCCATTCTTACTCCTTTTCATTTTTTAAATTATCATGATTTTATTCTAAATATGCATTCAGTATATCGGAAAACTAAAAAAAGTCAACAATCTTATTTAAAGATATTACAATTAAGATATCTCCCCTCCTAATTCTTGATTCATTTTGAGAAAATATTCTACACTAAGAATTACTCTGAACTATTAAAGTTCTCATAACAAAGATAATTATAAATAATATACCAAAATAACACTTTATAAAATAAACGATATGGATAATTATCTTTTAATTATTCAAAAATAAAACTTATTCTTATATTTTTCACATCAATCGTCAAATTACCTTGAAACATTCTTATTTGATATCTCTATTCAATCTCATAATACTCATTCTAATATTCACAATCAATATAACATATTGAATATCTGAGCATTAGACAAAAAAATCCATTTAACAATTGAATTAGTTATAACTTATACCGTAAATTTTAAAATTTAGATAATTTTAAGACAATCAAAACCATCAATTAGCCTTGACATTTATAGTTATCTCAATTAAATTGATCTTATGAAAATAATCGCATATCGAAAAGCCGGTGTGGATATTTATCAAACTACAAAAATAAAATCTAAAATAAAACAATTAGTTAAAAAAACTTTTAATCGTCAAGTACTATCGCAAATCGGTTTATTTGGTGGTTTATATGAAATATCACCTTATAACAATCAACCAATGGTCTTAGTTGCAAGTTGTGATGGAGTTGGGACTAAAATAAACATTGCTTCAATGATGAACAAGCATGATACGATTGGTGAAGATATTGTTAACCACTGTGTTAATGACATTCTTACACTTGGCGCAAAGCCCTTGTTCTTTTTAGATTATCTTGCTTATTCAAAAGTTAAATCTTCAGTAATTGAACAAGTCGTTATCGGACTTGCAAATGGTTGTCGAAAAAATAATTGCGCTTTAATTGGTGGTGAAACAGCAATGATGCCTGATATGTATAAACCAAATGAATACGATTTGGCAGGTTTTATTGTAGGAATTGTTGCTAAAAACCAAATAATTGATGGAAAAAAAATTACGGTTGGTGATAAATTAATTGGTTTACCATCGTCGGGTTTGCATACTAATGGCTATTCATTAGCACGAAAAGTATTTTTTAAAGACCATCATTTTTCGGTCAGCTCTAATATGCCTGGTCTAAAACAAACGTTAGGTGAGGTACTTCTCAAAACTCATAAATCTTATTTAAAAGAAATTTACCCCCTTCTACACTATCTTTCCGGCATTGTTCACATTACTGGTGGTGGTTTTTATGAAAATATTCAAAGGATTCTACCCGAAAATATTTCGTGTCATATCCATAAAAAATCCTGGTCGATTCCACCTATCTTTTCTTTAATTCAAAAATATGGTAAGGTTAATGAACAAGAAATGTATCGAGTTTTTAACATGGGCATCGGTCTGATTCTCTTTACTCGTCCCGAAAATACAAAAATTATTCTAAACAAAATTAAGCATGCTAAAATTATCGGTGAAGTTGTAAGAGGTAATTACGGAGTTAAATTTATTTAGTTGGGAATGAAAAACAAAGAAATCGCAGCAATTTTTGATCGGATTGCTGATGCTCTAGAATTTAAAGGAGAACAGTTATTTCGTGTCCTTGCTTATCGTAAAGCTGCAAGAATTATTGAAGAATTAACCGAAGATATTGAACTACTCAACCAACAAAATAAACTACGACATATTCCCGGCATAGGTGAAGGAATCGCAAAAAAAATAGACGAATATCTCAAAACCGGCCATATGAAAAAATTAACTGAAGCAATGAATGGTATATCACCACAACTACTCGATTTACTAAACATTCAAAATTTAGGACCAAAAACTTTGCGACTTGCTTATGACAATTTAGGTGTTCGTAATTTGCAAGACTTAAAGAAAGTTATTGCTGATGGTTCTTTGGCAAAGCAATTTCGAATGGGTAATAAAAAAGTAGCTAATATTCAAAAAGGAATTGAACTCTATGAACGTTCGAAACAAAGAATGCCGATTAATTTTGCTCTCGAAATTGCCGAAACAGTAGTTGCTTATTTAAAAAAGTGCCGCGATGTAATTTATGTTGAGCCTTCAGGATCTATCCGACGCATGAAAGAAACAATTGGAGATATTGATATATTAGTAGCCGGTAGAAACAATCAAAAAATTGTTGACTTTTTTATTTCTATGCCGAATGTTATTCAAGTTTTAGCAGCTGGTGATACTAAAGCATCAGTTATGTTAAAATCCAATACAACGACAGTACAAGTTGATATTCGTATTGTTGAAAAAAATAAATTCGGTGCTGCTTTACAATATTTTACGGGTTCTAAAGAACATAATGTCAAACTTCGCAGTTTAGCTAAAGAAAAAGGATTAAAGGTCTCAGAATATGGAGTGTTTAAGAATTCACATGTTATTGCTTCTGAAACCGAAGAATCAATTTATAAAGCATTGGGATTAGTTTGGATACCCCCCGAATTAAGGGAAGATCGAGGTGAAATTGAAGCCGCATTATCGAATCAACTTCCCAATCTCATTACTTACCAAGATATTAAAGGTGATCTTCAAATGCATACGATATATTCTGACGCTGCAAATACAATTGAACAAATGGCTCAGGCTGCTTTAAAAATGGGTTATCAATATATTGCTATAACTGACCATTCTCAATCTGCTAATTATGCTAATGGATTATCTCAGGCACGATTGCAAAAGCAATGGGATGAAATTGATAAAATCCAAAAACGATTTAAAAGTATAAAAATATTAAAATCAATTGAGGTCGATATTTTAAGTTCCGGCAAACTTGATTTTCCAGATCGAATTTTAAGCCAAGCAGATCTTGTAGTTGCCTCAATTCATCAAGGATTCAAACATTATGTTACCCAACGTCTCTGTACTGCAATCGAAAATCCCAATGTTGATATTATCGCCCATCCAACTGGTCGTTTAATAAATCAGCGAGAAGGCTATGAAGTCGATTTAGAAAAAGTCTTAGAACATGCTTTAAAATATCAAAAAATTCTTGAAATTAATTCATATCCGCAGCGGCTTGACCTCAATGACATCTGGGCTCGCAAAGCTAAAGAAATGGGTATTAAACTTGTCATTAATACTGATGCCCACGCGGTTGCTGATCTCAGCTGGATGCGTTTTGGAATTGGAGTTGCCCGACGTGCTTGGTTAGAAAAAAAAGATGTAATAAATACACTCCCTTTATCACAATTTTTAAAATTATTTAAAATTGATTAATTATGTTGACAACCTATGTAATTCTAATAGAATTATTACATTAAGATATGCAGAAAATTAAGGTATATGGTTTTAAAGGTGGTATTTATCCTCCCGAATTTAAATCGTTATCAGCACATAAATATATTGAAAAAGCACCAATTCCTAAAAAAGTCTGGCGTCCATATATTCAGCATACTGGTCTTAAAATAAAACCAACTGTTAAAGTTGGTGATTATGTTAAAGTCGGAACAAAAATCGGTGAACCCGAAGGTTATATTTCTGTTCCGATGCATGCTTCTATCTCAGGTCAAGTCGTTAGTATTGATGAAATCGATCACCCAGTTCTACCGACTCGTACCTTGACTTGCGTAATTGAATCAGACGGACAAGACACCTGGGAAGATAGTATTAAAAAGCGAGATTATGAACACTTCTCTGCAGATGAATTAAAACAAATTATTCAGGAAGCAGGTATTGTTGGAATGGGCGGTGCTGCTTTTCCAACCCATGTTAAATTATCCCCTCCACCTCAAAAACCAATCGATTCCTTAATTATTAATGGTTGTGAATGTGAACCATTTATTACTGCCGATCATCAATTAATTTTAGAAAAATCAGCTGAAATTGTAAAAGGAATTGAAATTATCGAAAAAATTCTTCAAGTAAAAAATGTTTATATTGCTATTGAAGATAATAAACCAGATGCTATTCTGATAATGACTGATGCAATATTACAACATAAAAATTATTTCGTTGTAAAATTAAAAAGTAAATATCCTCAAGGAGCTGAAAAACAATTAATAAAAGCAGTTTTAAATCGAGAAGTGCCACCTCAAAAACTACCTTTTGATGTCGGAGTCGTTGTTCATAATGTTGGTACTGTTTATGCAATTTATGAGGCATGCCAATATAATAAACCATTAATTGAACGTATAGTTACTGTCACCGGGACCGCTATTAAAGAACCTCGTAATTTATGGGTCAGATTAGGAACCCCAGTTTGTGATTTAATCAAGTATTGTGGTGGTTATATAGAACAACCCGCTAAAATAATTTTTGGTGGTCCGATGATGGGCGTTGCTCAATATACCGATGAATTACCTACCATAAAGGGAACATCTGGGATTTTAGTTTTAACTGAAAAAGAATGTCGAATTGAACCTGAAGGACCTTGTATTCGTTGTAGTCGTTGTATTCAAGCTTGTCCGATGAATCTCCTACCTTGTGAACTTAATAATTTTATCCGTAAAAAAGATTTTCTTAAAGCTAAACAATATAATTTATTCGATTGTATTGAATGTGGATGTTGTGCTTACGAATGTCCTGCTAAAATAAAATTAGTCCATTCTTTTATTTACGCAAAGAGAGAAATCAAAACGTCGGGAGAAGCCTAATGAACCAGCATCCATCTCAAATAAGCGTTAAACAATTATATGTTTCTGCGTCGCCCCATCTTCGATCGTCAATTTCAATTTCCAAAATTATGTGGAGTGTGGTTTTAGCGTTAGTTCCCGCATGGTTAGGTTCTCTTTATTATTTTGGATATCGTGCTTTTGTTATTACGATTGTCGCTATTATTTCGGCTGTTTTATTTGAAACACTAACCCAGATTATTTTAAAACGAAAAGTCACTGCTTTTGATGGAAGTGCTGTAATAACCGGACTTTTACTTGCTTTTAACTTACCACCTAAAATACCATTTTGGATACCAATTTTAGGGAGTGCGTTTGCGATCATTATTGTCAAACAATTTTTTGGTGGGCTTGGTTATAATTTTGTTAATCCCGCTTTAGCAGCGAGGGCTTTTTTAGTTGTTTCTTGGCCAAATTTAATGACAACCAACTGGGTCGCACCACGAATAGGTTATCTAGCGGGTTACGACGCAATAACACAATCAACACCACTTTCTTTGGCTAAAATATATCAAAATGATCTTACAATCATTCAATACCTTAATTCATGGTCGGTTATTAAAAATTTACTTCTAGGTAATTGTGGTGGTTGTATTGGCGAAACTAGCGCCATTCTTTTAATTATTGGTGCCATTTATTTACTCTTAACAAAAATCATTAATTATCGAATCCCAGTTGCTTATTTAATGACTGTCGTTATATTATCATTAATTCTTCCTACAAAATTATCGCCATTATTTCATCTTTTTTCCGGTGGGTTAATACTTGGCGCCTTATATATGGCAACCGATTATGTTACTTCACCTGTCACGCCAACAGGGCAATGGATATTTGGCATTGGCTGTGGTATTATTACAATGTTAATTCGATTATGGGGTGGATATCCAGAAGGTGTTTCATATTCAATCCTCTTTATGAACATCTTTACGCCCCTTATTGATCGTTATACGAGGCCACCAGTATTTGGGACAAAAAAATATTAAGATCTATGATGCGAATGATTATTTCTTTGCTTCTCGTATGCATTATCTCAGCTGCATTATTATCTTATGTCCATTCTATAACTAAAGTACAAATTGAGAAACAACAAAAAGAAAACGTAATGAAAAGACTGAATGAATTATTACCGGAAGCATCGTATTTCGAAGAAGTAATCAACGATACTCTTTGGATAGGTTTTAATAATGCTCAAAATATTGGCATTATCTTTCGTATTGCACCTTTAGGATATGCCGGCCCAATACCTATTTTAGTGGCTCTCGGATCCGATACTGTTATTAGAAAAATATATATTGCATCTGCAGCCGAAGGTCTTAAGGAAACTCCTGGTTTAGGGTTTAAGGTCAGAGAAAACTTCTTTCGAGAACAATTTGCTAATCGAATGTATAAAGACCTAAAATTAACCAAAGATGGCGGTCCGATTCAAGCGATTACTGCAGCAACTATCTCTTCTCGTGCCGTTGTCGATGGCATCAAGGAAGGTATAAGAAAATTTCAAAACTACTTAAATTATAATCATAATTTAAACGAAAGTTTGAATCTTCATGATTAATAAAAAAAAGAAACTCTGGCATTATTTCATAAACGGTATTATTTTGGAAAATCCTATACTAATTTTGATGATCGGTTTATGTCCGGTTTTAGCGACTTCTACAACTGCCAAAGATGCATTAGGAATGGGTGTCGCTACCTCATTTGTGTTAATTTGTTCCAACATTGTTGTTTCTTTAGTAAGAAAATTTATACCGGATACGATGCGAATACCAATTTTCATTACGATTATCTCGACCTTTGTTACGATTGTTGATTATGTGATGCAAGCATATGTCCCAAGTTTATATCGTGTTTTAGGAGTGTTTGTACCGTTAATTGTTGTAAATTGCATAATTTTAGGACGAGCGGAAGCATTTGCTTATCGTCATTCTGTATTTGAATCAATTCTTGATGCATTCGGTAAAGCAATTGGTTTTACTTTAGTATTAGTCATCATGGGAATATTTCGTGAATATTTAAGTACTGCATCTATTTTTGGTATTACTATTGGTCCAAGATTTTTAATCAATTACCCAATTTTATTTATGCTCTTTCCGCCTGGCGCATTTTTATTGATTGGTTTACTTAAAGCATTTGTGAATAAATTCATTCTAAAAACAGAAACGCAGGAATAAAATGGCACATAATATTTTATTAATATTTATCGCTGCATTTATTGTTAATAACATTTTATTAATGCGTTATATTGGACTATGTCCATTCTTTGGAGTCTCAACTAATTTAACCACAGCTTTTGGTATGAGCGCAGCAGTATTATTCGTTATGCTCTTATCTACTTGGATAACCTGGTTAATATTCTATTTTATATTACTTCCATTAAATTTAGTATTTTTACGAACAGCTGCATTTATTTTAGTAATTGCTTCATTAGTTCAATTTTTAGAGATGTTTTTAAAAAAGAATTATAAAACACTCTATTCCGCAATGGGTATTTACTTACCCTTAATTACAACCAATTGCGCGATTTTAGGTACCACCTTTCTTGTCATTAATTATAAATATTCTTTATTTCATGCTACAATTTTTGCTCTTGGAACAGCATTGGGGTTTGCTTTAGTAATAATCTTGTTTTCAGCAATTCGAGAAAGACTCGAATTTGCTCCTATTCCTCGTTCGTTTAAGGGCTATCCCATTGTCTTTATTGCTGCATCTTTAGTAGCATTAGCATTTTTAGGTTTTATTGGTTTTCTTGGTTTATCACTATGATTGAATTAATAAAATCGATATTAATATTGGGTAGTTTAGGTCTAATTTTGGGTCTTGTTCTCGTTTTCATCTATAAAAAATTTGCCCTTACTGGAAGTGAGATGGAAAATAAAATTAAAGCAATCTTGCCAGGTTCGAATTGCGGTGCTTGCGGTTATGCGGGATGTGCTATTTATGCTGAAAAAATTATTAATGAAAATGTTTCACTAAATAAATGTTTGCCCGGTGGTAAAGAAGTAAGTGAAAAATTAGCTCAGATAACTGGTCGAGAAGTTCAATTAACAGAACCCCAAATTGCTGTCTTGATCTGTCGAGGAGGTAAAGACGAATGTCGTGAACTATTTATTTACGATGGCGGTACGGATTGTCGTCAAGCATATATTATGCATGGTGGTAATAAGAGTTGTGTTTTTGGTTGTGTTGGATTGGGACACTGTGCTAAAGTTTGTCCATTTCATGCAATTACCATGGGTTCGAATCATCTTCCAATCATCAATGAAAAAAAATGCACAGGTTGCGGCATTTGTGTTAAAGAATGCCCTAAAAATGTATTGAGATTAATTCCTCGGACAAAATTAGTTTACTTGGCTTGTGTTTCTAAGGATAGAGGTAAAGCAGTTAAAGATGTGTGTACCGTAGGTTGCTTTGCTTGTAATATCTGTATTCGAGCTTGTCCTTATCAAGCTTTAACAATGGTTAATAATTTACCCGTGATGGATTTTACAAAATGCACCGATTGCGGGATTTGTGTCCATCGATGTCCAACTGATTCGTACGTGGATCGTGCCAAAGCACGGCCTTATGCCATGATCTCACCAGCTTGTACTGGATGTGGTGAATGTGTAAAAGTATGTCAATTTAAAGCCATTGAAGGCATGCCGAATAGCCGACATAAAGTATTAACAGGAAAATGTGTTGGTTGCGGCGAATGTTTTAAGGTATGTCCAGTAAGAGCAATTACAATGGTTGGTGCTCTTGGTTATCAAGTTAAAACTGCTTAATTTACATTTGCTCAAAAATTTCAAATCATTCTTATTTAAGAGAGAAATCAATTTGCAATTCTTTTATTTTTTGTTGATAAAGTATATCATTATATTCATTACCATATACTTGAGCATTATTTCTTGAGCCATTATAAAATCTCATAAATAATAATGAAAAAAGTAATGCCGCATCTAAATATTGTTTCTTTTGAAAACACCGAATAGTACCGTATACAGTGGCCGAATTCACTAAAAATGCCCACAGACCTAACTTATATTTACCTACATACATTTCACCCAATCCTGGGATTATTGTTGATAATCCCATAGCAAATAAGACATTTTTCTTAGGCAATTGTTGTATCAACTTTACTTTTTCTATCCACACAGTATCCTGAGCTAAATTCAAATAAAATATCGCATTATTAATGTCTTTCTCATATAGTGCAATCAATCCTAACATCTTATATACTATTCTTTTATCAATTTCATTATCAATTCGATATGAAAGATCATTTAATTCGATCCGAGCTCTAAAATAATCATTCTGAGAAAAATAATATTTTGCTAAACATATTTGTGCTTGGTATGAAAAAATACTTTGTTTGTTAATAATATTTTCAATAATTAACTTGCCTTTACTAACGTCATTAACATTCAAATAACATTGCGCTAATTTTAGATTGATTAGATCTCTTGTTGAATCATTACTCGTTACGAAAAACAGGTATCGTTCATATTCAGTTGCGGCATTATAATAATCTTTACTACTATAAAGAGATTCAGCAACAGATAGAATATTATCATAATTTAATGAAATCTGTAATGAAATAATGATCAGTAACCAAGACATTATCTGTTTTATTTTCGCTTTTTCAATGAAGAAGCTAATTTTAAATAATTTCTCTGGGTGTCTTGTAATTTATCAAAAAATCTCTGTCTTAATATCTTCCATCGTATCTCATCGTGTGTATCTTCTAACTCATCGAGCAACTCATTTAATAAATCTATACGTTTTTGTAAATTTTCATACTGCACTTTATCTTCTTCGGTAAATTTATCATTTTTTTTACTTAATTCAAAGAAATTAGCTTCTAAGGTTGTTAGTTGTTTTTCGAAAACTTCAACAATCGCATCTCGTCTTGCTTGATCAGTTTTACGAGAAATATTTAAAATATCTTTACTTCTTGAATATAGATAAATAACACTGATTATAAAAACAAAGACAACCAAAATGAAAAAATTTTTCACTCTTTCCCTCCCGATAATTTTTCATATTTTTGATTATAATTAGGAACAAGATTAATCTTATTAATTATATTATCAATTTCGTTTTGATATTTTAACAATTGAAAATTATTATAATCGCGAGCTGCGATGTTCGCACCATAAATATTACCACTCCAAAAAAATAATGTTAAAAACGAAAAAATTCCAAACTTAATTTTACTATCATCATTTTTTAGGTAATACTTTGTAATGAGTCCAGACCCGATGACAGTGAGAAAAGAGTAAATACCGTCGCCGAAACGACCTGCATAGATTTGTCCGCTACCAGGAATAATCGCAGATAATAACGTTGCAAGAGAACGATTTCGTTTTGCGATTATCTTACTATTATATTTTAACAAGGCACGAATATCATTGTCATTTAAAAAATAATATTCACTGAGATACGAGGTGGCGGTTTGAAATTTATTTTCTTTAAAATAGCTTAAAGCAGTTAAAATAATTTTTTGCTTAACAAAATTAGTATCAGTAATATCATTTAGATATTTCCGAGCACTTTCATAATCTCTATTTTGCAATAATGTTCGTGCTCGGCCATATTTAAAAAAATCTTGATCGCTAAAATTAAAATAATAGAGTGCTTGATCTAATTCATTTAGTTTTAAATAACATTCCCCTAACATTAGACTATAGTATTCTTTATTTTCTAAAAGTGAATCAGGGGTATTGAAGTAAAGCTTTTTATATTCGCTAATCGCCCTTGCGTAGTCATGATTAGAATATAGATAATTAGCAAAATCTAAATCTGATTTTGAGATTTGGCTGTGATTGTTTATAGGATTATAAAGTTCCTTGGGTTCTGGAAATGAAAAATCAGTAATATTGAAATAATGGTTTGACGGTGGATCTTTTATACGATCATTTTCAATTCCGAAATAATACTTATCTAAATAAGTCCATGCCCACGGATTACATCTTTGTAAACGATCTGATGTCATCAATGTCCCAAGCACTAACCCATATTTTCTAATACTTTGCCGAGCAAACTCTGAACATGTTGGCGAAAAATTACAAATCTGTTGTCCCTGCAACGGGGATATAATTCTTTTATAAAAAATCAATGACCAATCACTACAAACGTTTATTGAATTATATCCCTCTACTTCTAATATTATTGAAAATAAAATAATAAATAACTTTTTAATGATAATTATTTCTTTAATTTCTTATTTTAAACTATTAAACAGATTAATAATTTGGTCGGTTATGGAATCCCAATTAAACATTTTATTAACATATTGATATCCATTCTCAGCCAATTGGTTAGCAAAATCAGTTTCCGTGAGCAATTTTAACATAGCACTTGATAATGCATCAATATCTTTCTCGGGAACCAATAAACCTGTTTCATTATTTTTAATAATATCAACAATACCACCCACATTACTTGCAATAACAGGTAATTTATATGTCAATGCTTCAATCAAAACAACTCCTAATCCTTCAGTATCCCCTTTACTATCAATTACTGCAGGTAATACAAAAATGTCTGCATTGCGATAATAATAATCCAAATCTTTACTACTAACCATCCCTAAAAAATTTACCTTTGTATCAATACCTCTTTCACGAGTCAGTTTTTGCAACATTTCCATCTCCGGTCCGCTACCTATAATATTTAGTCTTGCATCAACTTTGTTGACAATCTTTGAGAATGCTTCAATCAAATATTTTACACCTTTTCGCTCCACTAATCGACCAACAAAAAGAATCTGCTTTTGGTTATTTACTTGTTTCATTGGTTCTGCTGCTTTAGCACTAGACATAACTGCCTGTCCAGAAGGAATAATATGAACATCTCGATTATAAATTTCTTTGATCCGTGCCGCAGTATGACTTGAATTACACATTACTGCATCAGCTTGTTTAATTGCCCAGCGTAAAAATGGCTTTAAGAATTTAACCTCGTTCTTAACCCACATCAACTCTACGCCGTGGAAATATAAAATATGTTTGGCTCGGGATATTTTACAAGCAACATGACCAAAAACCGCATGCGGTAAAGGCCAGTGCGTGTGAATAATATCGTATTTTTGCTTGCGGGCTAATTTTATAATCTGCACTGTTCCCATCAGCATATAAAACAAAACCAGTAATTTATTGAGGAGTCCTTTCTTAACTCTATCGACAGCAGTTTCATCATGTGTCAATTTTTCCCATTGTTTAAAAAAATAACGAAACCGATGTATTTTTATACCATAAAGTTCTTGATCACTTAATCCTTTATATGATGAAGTATAAACTTCAACATCAAGCCCTTTTGCTTTAAGTCTTCGTATAACCTCAACTAACCAGGGAGTGATAATATCGCCTTCAAAACGGGGAAATGCTGTTGCAATATATAAGACCTTCATCAATTGAGATTAATTAGAAATCAGAAATTTGTCAATAATAAAATACTTATGCTTGCTTATTTAACCAATACAAATTTCTTGGCAATAGAAATATCATCAGTCTCTAATCGAGCGTAATAAATACCATTACTAACTTTTCTATGATTATTATCTTCACCATCCCACTCAAGCCATCCTGAAATTGCTTGCGTCATACCATGATAAAGCGTTTTTACGATTCTTCCATTCATATCAACTATATCAACCTTAATTGATGATAACACAGGTAGAATATATCTTATCCTAACATTACCAACTGACGGCGAACTAACTGAAATATCTGGTCGGTCAATCTCTTTTGTTGTCATCCATTCGCCGATTTC
>CBFGJZ010000026.1:0-22794 GCA_965649215.1 Caldifarciminota bacterium | reverse complement strand
ATCAAACTCATTCCAACACCGATAAAAGACATATGAATAATCGGAAACATACCATTACCACGAGTTAAATTAGTGACAAAAGTCCGACCCCAGCTACCTGCAATTTCATTCGCTAAATTATAAAACGGTGTTGGTCGCCCCCAGATCGGTACAAATTCAGCATAATAACTCACCTGTCTATAAGCACTATCAAAAGACTGATTAACTGCGGGTGTTGGCAAAACGCCCATATAAAAACCACGCCCAGGTAAGATGGGATTATCAAGTGGTATAAGTGTTTCATCCTTGTTATCACAAGCTATGATTATAATTAAGAAAAACAACACCCAATCCCAGCATAATTTAGTTTTCATACTTATTTCTTTTAAGCCGCTAATTCCATTTTAAAATATGTTCACTAAAAGTCAAGTGCATATTGACTTATAAGTAAATTTTTATAGAATTATCTATATTTAGAATTCAACTATGAAAATTACATTTTTAGCCCATGCGTCTTTTTTAATTGAAACGGAAAAAAATATAAGAATAATTACTGATCCTTATGAGGCAGGATGTTTTAATAATGCGTTGGGGTATAAACCAATTAATGAAAAAGCTGATATTGTTTTAATTAGTCATGATCATGCTGATCATAATTGCTTAACCGATATTTTAACACAAGCACATGTGATCAAGAATGTCGGCAGCACTACCATTAAAGATATCAAAATTACTGGCCTCAATTCCTATCACGACACTCAAAATGGTAGTGCTCGTGGTAAAAATATTATTTTTGTAATTGAAGCCGATGGTATCAGAATAGCACACCTCGGTGATTTAGGACACAATCTTTCAGAAAATGACTACTCCCAACTCAAACCGATTGATATTCTTCTCGCCCCCGTGGGTGGTTATTTCACCATTGACCATAAAGTCGCTACTGAAATATATAACTCATTAAAACCAAAAGTGATGATCCCAATGCATTATAAAACATCGGCTTTAGATTTTCCCATTGCTAAAGTTGATGAGTTCATTAAAGGTAAAGATAATGTTAAAAAGATCTCAAAATCAACGATTGAAATCAGTAAAGAAACATTACCCCAAAATTCGGAAATTTGGGTTTTAAATATGTCAAAAATATAAGAAAGGAGCGACTTTGAAAGAGATTAAATATCAAGATATTGTCGATACCGTTGCGAAATTGTGTATCGACGCCAATTGTTTAATTGGTGATGACATTGTTAATGCTTTTAAATCCGGCCTTAAAATTGAAGAATCCCCAACCGGCAAAGATATTCTCAATCAACTCATTGAAAATGTCGAAATCGCTAAAAGAGAGATGATTCCAGCTTGTCAAGATACTGGTACTGCGGTAGTATTTTTAGAAGTAGGCTCAAATGTTAAAATAACCGGTGGCGAATTGTTTGACGCAATTAATGCCGGCGTTGCTAAAGGATACAAAGAAGGTTATTTGCGTAAATCAATTGTTTCAGATCCGCTCCGACGCAAAAATACGGGTGATAATACACCAGCAGTTATTCATACTGAAATTGTTCCGGGCGATTCATTGAAAATTACAGTTGCCCCGAAAGGCGGCGGCAGTGAAAATATGTCCGAAGTAAAAATGTTGACCCCTGCCGCCGGCTGGGAAGGAATCAAGAAATTTGTAGTAGATCGCGTGATGCGCTCAAAAGCTAATCCCTGCCCACCAATTTTGGTTGGAGTTGGCATTGGTGGCAATTTTGAAAAAGTAGCCTACTTAGCAAAAAAAGCACTCCTCCGAGAGATCGGCTCAGTTCATCCAGACCCATTCTATGCGGAAAAAGAAAAAGAGTTGCTTGAAGAGATCAATAAAACAGGAATTGGCCCCCAAGGTTTTGGTGGTCGCGTTACTGCTTTGGCAGTCTTTATCGAAACTTATCCTTGTCATATTGCCAGTATGCCAACTGCCGTAAATATTAATTGCCATGCGGCAAGACATAAATCAGCCACTTTATAAGGAGAGAACATGAAAAAGATTACAACCCCTTTAACTGATGAAATAGTTAAAGACTTAAAAGCGGGTGATTCGGTTTTGATCAGCGGAGTTATTTATACAGGTCGAGATTCTGCTCATAAAAGATTGGTTGAAGCACTTAATGCTAATCAACCCTTACCCGTTGATTTAAAGGGTCAGATTATTTATTATGTCGGTCCGGCCCCCGCTAAACCAGGTTATCCGATTGGACCGGCTGGTCCAACCACATCTGAACGAATGGATCCCTATACCCCTGCGCTATTAAAATATGGTATGAAAGGAATGATTGGTAAAGGTAATCGAACCCCTGAAGTTATTGACGCTTTAAAAAAATATACCGGTGTTTATTTTGCAGCAGTCGGCGGTGCCGCTGCACTGATTGCCAAACGAATTAAAAAATGTGAAACAGTTGCTTATGAAGATTTAGGACCTGAAGCAATCATGAAACTGACGGTTGAAGATTTCCCGGTGGTGGTAGTTAATGATTGTTATGGTAATGACCTCTATGAACAAGGAATGATGAAGTATAGGAAAGTATAAACTATGAGTGAATTTGCGACAATTTATATAATGGGCAAAGAATATCAGGTACCGAAAGGATTGACGATTCTTCAAGCCATTGAAGCCTGTGGTTTTCTGTTTGTACGCGGCTGTGGTTGTCGTGGTGGATTTTGCGGAGCTTGTAGCACAGTCTATCGAACTAAAGACTCATATAAACTTAAAGTCGCACTTGCTTGTCAGACAAAAATAGAAGATGGTATGTATTTGGCACAGATTCCTTTTTACCCTGCTAATAAAGCACAACATAATATCAATCAAATTAAACCCACGACCGAAATCTTATGTGCTCTGTATCCTGAAATTATGCGTTGTATTTCGTGCGGAAGTTGCACCAAAGTTTGTCCCCAAGATATTAAAGTCATGGATTATATCAATGCCGCAATTCGCGGTGATTATAAAAAAGTTGCTGAGTTATCATTTGATTGTATTATGTGTGGGCTTTGTGCAACCCGATGTCCCGCCGAAATTGTCCAATACTATGTTGCTTTAGCGGCTCGTCGTATTTTCGGTGCTCATATCTTAAAAAAGGCACCCCATTTAGATAAACGGCTTTTAGAAATGAAAGATAACAAATTTGGCCAAGAACTCGAAAATTTGATGAAAGCTTCGCTTGATGAACTAAAACAAAAATATACGAAAAGAGACATTGAACCATAAAAATATTTTTGTATTAATGGAAATGGAGTGTAAATAAATAAAATGTATCCTCAACAGTTTCAAGAATCAATAAAAAAGGTTGAAGCAACTCGGCCTTTACGCTTAAAACAAGACTTTCCCCGTTTAAGTATGGATGAACGCACAGCTTTACTTGAAACCTATCACCCTGATTATAAAAAAGGTACGATGCGGGAGATTTTAGTCGGTGTAAATAAAGGTGATAAAACACCCCATGAATTTGCTAATCTCTTGGAAGCTTATTCTCATCTCGATCCTGATAATTTTGTCATACCGTCACCTCGTTACGAAACCGATGTTTTAATTATTGGTGGTGGTGGTGCCGGTGTTTCTGCGGCACTATTAGCAAAACAAAACCAAGCCGATGTGATTTTAGTAACCAAGCTACGCATTGCCGATGCTAATACCACAATGGCCCAAGGAGGCATTCAAGCCGCCGATAAAGAAAACGATTCTCCAGCAATTCATTATCTTGATGTCGTGGGTGGTGGTGGTTTTAAAAATATTCCTGAACTTGTCTATGCTTTAGTTACAGATGGTCCTGAAGTAATTCGTTGGCTTGAAGAACTCGGGGTTATTTTTGATAAAGCCGATGACGGCACAATGCTTTCTATTCATGGTGGGGGCACTTCTCGCAAACGTATGCATCCTTGTCGTGATTATACTGGAGCAGAAATAATGCGCTGTTTGAAAGATGAGTTTTTAGACCAAAAAATAAAATATCTTGAATATACCGCTGCTTTAGAATTATTACTAGATCAAGACAAAAACTGCATCGGTGCTGTTTTTGTTAATATGGAAAATGGCGATATCTTTACAATCAAGGCAAAAACCACAATTCTTGCAACCGGTGGTTCGGGACGCTTACACATTCAAGGCTTTCCCACTTCTAATCATTACGGTGCAACCGCCGACGGTTTAGTTTTGGGTTATCGAGCAGGGGCAAAACTAATCTTTTTAGATACTATTCAATACCATCCGACTGGCGTTGCTTATCCAGAACAGATTCTTGGTCAATTAATTACTGAAAAAGTCCGTGGTGTTGGGGCTCAACTAGTTAATGCTGATGGCGAAAGATTTATCTACGACTTAGAAACCAGAGATGTTGTTGCCTCTGCGATTATTCGTGAAGTCCAAGACCGTAAAAAAGGGATTATTACGGCTACTGGTGGCGGTGTTTGGCTTGATACTCCGCTCATTGAAATGAAAAGTGGTCCTGGCACGATTGTAAAACAACTACCCGCAATGTATCGACAATTTATAAAATTTGGTATTGATATGACCAAAGAACCTGTGCTAACGTATCCAACGCAACACTATCAAAACGGTGGTATTTTATGTAATGAGCATGGCGAAACTAACATTGCGGGACTGTATGTAGCAGGTGAAGTATCTGGAGGAGTACATGGTCGAAATCGTTTGATGGGTAATTCGCTGCTTGATATTTTGGTGTTTGGCCGTCGAGCTGGTCGACACGCTGCATTAAAATCGAAGCAAATTAAAATAAATAACCAACCCACTTTAACCCATCTCAAACAATACCACCATGAATTACAAAAAGCAGGTATTCACAAAGCACGAAAAGCACCGATGCTACTTCCGGATTATCGTCCAACACAATTTCAAGGCCGATACCCGTTTCTCTCTCACTTAACTGAGTGAATATACGCAATCGAACCATAATAATTAGTTAACAATAACAATCAATTTAAATAATAAAAACATCTTAGTGTTGACAATCCTAAAAAATCAAGTAAAATGTACTTAAATATAATAAATATTAAGAAGGGAGGCGTTATGTCAAAAGCCTTTAAAGTAACAACAATGTTTCTATCAATCCTGCTTCTCGTAAGTATTGTCGGCTGTCCTAAAAAAGCAGTGAAAACCGAACCGATTCCACCACCGCCAACCCCACCTGAAGAAAAAATTGAAGAACCAATTAAAAAAATAATCCAATTCCAAACTATTTATTTTGATTTTGATAAGTCTGACATCCGACCTGCTGACGCTGAAGTATTAAAAAGCAATGCTAACTTACTTAAAGACAATCCTGAGGTAAATATTATCATCGAAGGACATTGCTGTCCGCTTGGTACTTCAGAATACAATATGGCATTGGGTTGGCGACGTGCAACTTCCGCACAAAACTATCTGATTAAACTTGGCATTGACAAAGCTCGACTTAGCACTGTTAGTTATGGCGAAGAACGATTAGTGACAAACAATCCTGACGAATATTGGAAAAATCGCCGCTGCGAATTTATCCAGAAATAATACTTTTTTGTTAATGCAGATAGCAAGTGACTGTAAATTCTAAACAAAGAAATATCAAAAAGATCGGTTTCCCCGTCATTTTGCTATCTGCATTAATCATATTTAATTGCACACCATTTTGGCAATTTGTCCGCCGGGGTACTAAAATTGATGAAATTGAACTAACTTTAAATAAACTTGATAGTTTAAATCGACGGCAACTCCAGCTTCTAAACGAATCCAATGCTGATGTTCTGACTGAAATCGAAAGATTACAAAACGAAATTAATCAACTCTCAGCTAAATTAGATGACCAACAAGAAAATCTACAACGTCTATATCAACGTTTAGGCATAACTCGAAACGAACGAATTAGTCCAGATACTTTAAAAACATCAATAACAACTCAAAGCGAATCAATTGAGCCCGACAACTTATATAATACAGCATATCTGGATTATACCCAAGGCAATTATGATGTTGCAATTGCAGGTTTTCAACGCTATCTCAAGCTTTTTCCTGATACAGAACTATCAGATAATGCGCAATATTGGATTGGTGAATGTTACTATTCACAAAAACTATATTCCGATGCAATTTTAGAATTTGAAAAAGTCATAACCAATTACCCTAATGGTAATAAAGTCGTATCCGCTTTATATAAAATAGGCCTTGCTTATGAAGCCAACAATGAAATTCCCAAAGCCAAACAATATTATCAGCGGGTAATGAACCAATTTCCTCAAACCAATGAAGCAAAATTAGCCCGTACTCGTTATCAAGCCCTCCCCTAAATTTTAAAATGACAACTTACCCACTCGTAAACAATACATCGATCATTGCCATTCTTTGGGGTCTTGGTTTTTTTGCTAAAATAATAATATTAACCTTAATAATTTTTTCTATTATCAGTTGGGCTATAATTATAAAAAAATACTTTCTTTTCAAAAAAATTAAAAAAAGCAATGATTTTCTGTATCGGTATTTCCAAGAACGTAGGTCAATATTTGAATTTGCTAATATGGCAAACGAATACCCTAAAAATCTCCTTTCTAAATTAATAATTGTTGCTCTAAATGAATGGCAAAAACTAAACATCGAAAATAAAGCCAATTCTCAATTAAATTCAGATGAAAAAACTCATAAATTACTACAACTTCTTCCTAACATCAGTGAAACACTACAACGCACTGCCTCACAAGAATTAGAAAAGATGGAACAAAATGTAAGTTTTCTAGCAACAACAGGCAGTGTTTCGCCATTTTTAGGATTACTTGGCACAGTATGGGGTATCTTGTCCGCATTTCTGTCAGTACGCCATATTCCTGTTGTTACTTTACAAGTAATTGCACCAGGCATTTCCGATGCGCTAGTAACCACTGTAGTTGGTCTTCTGGTTGCTATTCCCGCAGTAATTGCTTATAATTATTTTATTGGTAAAATAAAAAATATTTCGGATGAAATTGACCGTTGGTCGTTAGAAATAATTGGTGATATCCGAAAAAAAATCGTTGAAGAATAAAAATTATATCTCTTTAAAACATAGTTTATGCTGAACGCAAAAAAAAATCGCTCACGATTTCAATTTATATTCGAAATGAATATCACCTCTTTGGCAGATGTTGCTATTAATCTGATGATAATCTTTCTCATTGCTGGCATTTCGGTTGCTTTAAGTCGTGCTAGTTTACCGATCGAAGTTCCGAAAAGCACAGTTGCAATTCCGCATCGTCAAGATGGTGTATCAGTGTCAATTGACAAAAAAGGTAAAATCTATATAGAAGAGAATGAAGTAAACTTAAACCAATTTTCACAACAATTAACAAACGCGTTATCTCGCAAGGCGACATCGCACGTCTATCTTATTGCCGATACCGATATAAACTATGGGTTGGTTATTACTATAATCAGTAAAATTCGTGAACTAGGTATTGAACAGATTGGATTAGTTGCAAATCCCGAAGTAGTAAAAAAAACGCAAAGATAAAATAATTCGGTCGCAACAACGAATACAATTATATTATGAAAAAAGAACTTGTCTATTCAACGTTAGGTCATCTCATTTTATTAATCGTATTAATTGTCTATCCCAAACCAGCCACCAAAGGCAAACTTCCTTTAGAAATCTTTCAAGTATCGCTGGTAAATTTGCAAAGTAGTTTGGAAGGGAAAGACCACACCCCCAATTTAGCAGTTATTTCTGAACCAAAACCCAAATCCAAAGTAACGACAAAACCGAAATCAGCTGTTGAAAAGAAACCAGTAGTGAAACAATCATCTGATTTAGGATTGAAACTATCAAGCGAAGGTGGTAAATATTCATATTATATTGAAGCGATTCTTGTCAAAATTGGTAGCAATTGGGTTAATCCGTATCAAGGAGCTGGTTTAAAATTATCCACAACAATTTTTTTTGTTATTAAAAAAGATGGTACGATAACATCCACAAAAATCGAAAAGTCATCGGGTAATGAACTTTTTGACGTTTCTGCTGAACGAGCTGTTATTGTAACAAAAACTTTACCCCCATTGGCAGGTGAATTTGCTCACTTAGACAGTCTTGTTGTTCATCTTGAATTTGAATACAAACCATGAAAAAAATAACAACTACTATAAAATATTATAACAAATTGAGTCTAAAAATAACATGAAATCAGATTTTGTTCATTTGCACAATCACACAGATTATAGTCTCCTAGATGGCGCTTGTCCCATCGAGAAGTTAATGCAAGCCGCGGTTAATTTTTCTATGCCTGCAGTGGCAATTACTGACCATGGCAATATGTTTGGTACAATTGAGTTTTACAAATCTGCTCTTAAATACGGGATCAAACCGATTATCGGAGCTGAAGTTTATGTGATACCAGGAACTTATCAAGGTCAACAAGTCAATCGCTCAGTAGCTGAAACCACCTTTCATCTTACGCTTTTATGTGAAAACAAAACAGGTTATAAAAATTTGATTAAGCTGATTTCATTGGGTTACAAACAAGGTTTTTATTATCGTCCTCGTCTCTACAAAGATTGGTTAGCTGAATATTCTGATGGTTTAATTGCACTATCGGGTTGCTTAAAAGGTGAAATAAATCAATATCTTCTGCAAGATGACTTTGAATCTGCTCAAGAAGCATTAGCTACTTATCAAGATATATTTTCCAAAGATAATTTTTATCTTGAAATAACACGTTTAGGGATGCCCGAAACAGAAAAGTCTGCACAATTATTAATGCGTTTAGCTTCGGAAATGGGAGTCAAAGTAGTTGCAACAAATGATTGCCATTATCTTACTGCGAATGATGATAAAGCACATGATGTAATGATTTGTTTGCAAACAGGTAAAAAAATTAATGAACATAAAAGGTTGAAATTTGAAAGTAAAGAAATTTATTTTAAATCACCCCAAGCAATGAAACAACTTTTTGCGGATATTCCACAAGCAATTGATAATACCATTGAAATTGCAGATCGCTGCCATTTATTATTAGATGTTGATGGCAAAAAATTCTTTTTACCTGCTTTTCCCGTACCAACGAAAACAACTGAAAATGACAACAATGAAACTAAAACTGTCGGGCAAAATGAGTTTGAGTATCTTTGTTATTTAACCCGCCAAGGTTTAAGAGAACGTTATCATAAAATTAATCCCGAAATTGAAAATCGCTTAAATTATGAATTGAAAATTATTGCCCGAATGGGTTTTGCTGGTTATTTTTTAATTGTTAAAGATATTATTGATTTTGCTCACTCGAAATCAATCCCCATTGGACCTGGACGTGGATCTGCTGTGTCGAGTCTAGTTTTATATACATTAGGTATTACTGATATTGATCCACTAAAATATGGTCTGCTTTTTGAGCGGTTTTTAAATCCTGATCGTATAACATTACCTGATATCGATGTTGATTTTGCTGACAACCGCCGTAGCGAAGTTATCGATTATATTAAAAAGAAATACGGTGAAGATTCGGTTGCGCAGATTATTACTTTTGGTACGATGAAATCGCGTGCTGTAGTTAGAGATGTTGGTCGGGTTTTAGATATTCCTTACAATCAAGTTGACCGCCTTGCCAAACTGATCCCTTTTGGTATGGAAATTAACACGGCAATCAAAGAAAGCAAAGAACTACGTGATTTAATTGAAAGTTCAGAACAATATCAAGAACTTATTCAAATTGCTTTGAAACTCGAAGGATTAGCACGGCATGCTTCAATTCATGCATCAGGAGTGGTAATTGCGCCACAACCGTTAATCGAATTTGTACCCTTATATCGGACTGCTGAGAATGAGTTTTGCAGCCAATATGATATGGATGCTTTAGCGAGCGTTGGTTTATTAAAGATGGATATTTTAGGACTACGCACCCTCTCTGTTATTGAAGACACCTTAAAAATATGTTCAGAACAAGGTATTGAAATTAAAAAATCTCAAATTCCATTTGATGATAAAAAGACGTATCAATTATTACAACGAGCTGATACTACTGGTTTATTCCAAATCGAAAGCGAAGGCATGCGAGATATTCTCCGTCGATCTAAACCTGAAAAAATTGATGATTTATGTGCAGTTATTGCGTTGTATCGACCTGGACCAATGGCACATATTGATGCATATATTAATCGTAAACTGGGCAATGCCAAGATTGAATATATTCATGAATCAACAAAACCAATCTTAAAAGAAACTTATGGAATTATTGTCTATCAAGAACAAGTAATGCAGATTGCAGAAAAGATTGCTGGCTTCACCCCAACTCAATATGACCGCTTGCGTAAGGCAATGGGCAAAAAAATAGCAGCTGAGATGGAAGCAATGCGTGAAACTTTTATTGAAGGAGCAGTTAAAAATAATTTCTCAAAAGAAAAAGCCGAAGAAATTTTTGACAAGATTGCTCCTTTTGCAGGCTATGGTTTTAATAAATCACATTCGATCGGCTACGCTCATCTCTCTTATTTAACTGCTTATCTCAAAGCCAATTACCCCTTACAATTTATGACTGCTCTGTTGACTAACGAAATTAATAATTCGGATAAATTAGATATTCTTATCAAAGACCTAAAAAAGAATAAGATCACCGTTTTACCACCTGATGTTAATTATAGTGATTATGCTTTTCGAATTGAAGAGAATAAAATCCGCTATGGATTAGGTGGTATTAAAAACCTGGGCGAAAAAGTCTGTCAGGCGATTGTCCAAGAACGAGTGAAAAAGCCTTATCAGTCATTCCAAGATTTTTTAAAACGCACACGCCACTTTGCCAATCGTAAAGCTTACGAGTTTCTAATAAAAGCTGGTGCACTTGATTCGTTAAATAAAAACCGCACTCATTTATTGTCAATTTTAGACCAAGAATTGGAAAAAATATCATCCGAACGCCTTCAATATTTAGAACGTCAAAACACCCTCTTTGATAACCAACTTCTCGAACAAAACCAAGATTTAACTTACCAAAATCAAAATTTATCCCAGCAAACCAAATGTGATGGACAAGACCTGCTAAATTATGAAAAAGAAGCTTTTGGATTTTATTTTTCATGTCATCCTTTAGATAATTATGCATTAGAATATCAAACTTTACACATTGTCAGCTTAGCCCAATTAGATAAGATAAGAGAAACTCCTAAAAACACTTATGATAAAAATAATCCGTTGCTTTTAGCCGGTGTCGTTAATAGTCGGGTAATCAAAAAGGACCGTAAAGGTCAAGATTACGCTATTTTTAAACTTGAAGACTTTACGGGTAAAATTGAAATAATTGCTTTTAACGAAACATACAGTCAAAGTCGTGAATACTTAAAACCCGATGCAGTTGTGCTTGTTGAAGGCAAATATAGCAATCGAGATGATAGTAAAACTCAAATCGAGGCTCGCGCCATTATCCCTTTTACTCAATGGCCAGATTATTTTGACGGACTCGTCCTTGCTTTCCCTAAAGATTCCTTTCAACCTGCAATTATCAATTCCATCAAAGCAATTTTAGAAAAATACCCAGGACCAGCAACTGTCTATTTCAAAGTAATAATCCCAAATCAAAAACCTATTATATATACCCAAAATGATCCAGGTGTAAAACTCAGTAAACAACTAATTAGTGACTTAATGTTAATCCATAATCCCAAACAAATAAAAATAATCCGTCATTTCAGAGTAAACTCATAAAAATCAATATATAAAAAATATTTCAGATTCATATTCGCAGGATATTATTCATTTCTTGACGATGAATATAAAATCTAGTAAACTAAAAAATATGATTGAAGGCATATCAACCAAGAAAAATATTCTGGTGATAAATCCTGGCGGTTCTTCAACCAAAATTGCAATTTTTCAAACCGACGTAAAAAAATTTCAATATCAAAAGATGAACTCCATCCGTCTAATACCAATTTTAAATTGTACAATTGCTCATCCTTACGATGAATTAAAAAAGTTTAAAACTATTTTTGACCAATTGTCCTATCGTAAAAAGAAAATTATGCGAACAATTCAAAAATATCATTTTGATGCAATTGCAACTCGGGGCGGACCATTAAAACCACTAACAAGCGGCACCTATCAGATTACTTCCCAAGTTATATCAGATTTAAAAAATGGTAATTATCAAAGTCTCCATCCATCTTTATTGGGACCGATAATTGCTTATCAATTATCTCAAGAACACAAAGTGCCTGCTTATTTCGTTGATCCTGAATCAGTTGACGAATTTTTCCCTCTCGCTCGTTTATCAGGTCTTGCGGAAATTCCCCGGAAGTCTCTTTCCCATTATCTCAATATCAATGCCGTTGCTCGTAAAGTTGCCAACAAATTAGGTAAACCACTCAATCAATGTAATTTTATTGTTGCTCATCTTGGTAGTGGTATAACCATTGCAGCAAAAAGGAAAGGTAAACAAATCGACGCCAATAATGCCAATGAAGAAGGACCATTTTCAAGCCAGCGCAGTGGTTCCTTGCCATTACAGGGAATAATTGAAATGTGTTATAGTGGTAACTATACAAAACAAGAGATACTTGATAAAATACAACGGTACGGCGGCTTATTATCATATCTCAAAACCGATAATATTCCTAAGATTGAACACAAAATAAAAAAAGGCGATCGCTTTGCTAATCTTGTCTATCAAACAATGATCTATCAAATTGCTAAAGAAATCGGTGCGATGCTCGTAACCTTAAAAGGCAAAATTGATGCAATTATAATTAGTGGTGGAATGGCAAAACAGAAAAAATTAATAAGAACCTTAAAAAATTGGTTAAAATTTATTAAAAAACCGATTATAGTTATTGCTGAACAAGAAGAAATGACTGCCTTGGCCATGGGTGTAGTGCGAGTATTGTTTAAATTAGAAAAAGTAAAAAAATATTAACTATGCAAAAATATGTTAGGAATAAGCAAGTTATAACTTTCTTTCCTACATGTTATGTTCAATATTATCGATATTTTATCAAAAGGAGTAGTAAATGATAACAAGTAATAAAAAATTACTTTCCGGTGATGAAGCAATTGCTCGGGGTGCATGGGAAGCTGGCTGTAAAGTTGCCGCAGCATATCCAGGTACACCTTCTACTCAGATTTTAGAAAATCTGGTTAATTATCAAGATATTTATTGCGAGTGGTCAACCAATGAAAAAGTTGCTTTAGAAGTTGCGCTGGGTGCAGCTTTAGCTGGGGTACGTTCCCTTTGTGCAATGAAACATGTGGGCTTAAATGTTGCAGCTGACCCACTCTTTTCATCTGCTTATATAGGTGTGAGGGGTGGAATGGTAATTATTACTGCTGATGATCCAGGTCTTCATTCCTCACAAAATGAGCAAGATAACCGTTATTATGGGATGTTCGCTAAAATCCCTGTGTTAACTCCTTCAGATAGTCAAGAAGCAAAAGACTTTACAAAACTCGCCTTTGAAATTTCAGAACAATACGATGTACCTGTTATCTTACGCATTACAACTCGGATTGCTCATTCTAAAACGATCGTAGAATTAAATGAACGAATAAATGTTAATGACAAGGGTTATCTTAAAGACATCACCAAAGCTAATCTTCTACCCCAGTTTGCAAAATTACGCCATATTTCATTAGAAGAACGAATGAAAAAACTCAAAGAATACGCTAATCATACCCCCATCAATCAGATATTCGAAGGCACAAAATCTATCGGTATAATCGCCGACGGCGTTGCTTATCAATATGCCCGAGAAGTATTTCCCAAAGCATCCTTCCTAAAATTAGGAATGGTTTGGCCACTGGCAGATGAATTAATTAAAAAATTTGCTCAGGGTAAAAAACAACTCTACGTGATTGAAGAAGTTGACCCGTTTTTAGAAACCTTAATTAAATCACTGGGCATTAAAGTTATTGGTAAAGAAAAATTACCATTGTTTGATGAACTAAATCCCCGCATTATTCGTAACACTTTAACAAAACAAGTAATTAACTTTAATCCCCAACCAGATCTACCACCTCGGCCACCTGCTTTATGTCCTGGTTGTCCCCATGCTGGTCTGTTCTATTTGTTACAGAGAAAAGATGTAATAATTACGGGTGATATTGGATGTTATACTTTAGGAACTTATCCACCCCATAACGCAATGGATACATGTGTTTGTATGGGAGCATCTATAACTTTAGCCCATGGAATTGAAAAAGCATTGAAGAGCAATAAACGAGTCGTTTCAATAATTGGTGATTCAACTTTTTTTCATATGGGTTTAACAGGATTAGTTAACGCTGCTTATAACAAAGGTAATCAGATTACAATTATTGTTGATAATCGCACTACCGGTATGACTGGACATCAAGACCACCCAGGCACAGGAAAAACTTTAATGGGTGAAGACACAAAAATGTTAAAAACCGAGGAAGTTGCCAAAGCTTGTGGTATTGACAAAATCTATGTCATCGACCCTTATCGAATCAAAGAGAATCGTTCATTGTTTCGGCAGATCCTTGCCGATCCCAATCCTGCAGTAATTGTGTCAAAACAAACTTGTGCGTTACTCGCACCGCGTAAAGCTGCAAAAAAAGTCAACCCTGAAAAATGTATTGGATGTAAGGTATGTCTCTCTCTTGGCTGTCCGGCGATAACTTTTCAAGACAATAAAAGTTTTATCAACAGAACCTTTTGCGTTGGTTGTGGAATGTGTGCTGAATTATGCACAAAACAAGCCATTGAATAGGAGTTATAAAATGAAAACTAAAAACATAAATTTGATCTGTTGCGGAGTTGGTGGTCAAGGAGTTTTACTATTCACTGATATTTTAGCAGCGGTAGCAATGTCTGATGGCTTAGATGTAAAAAAAAGTGAAGTTCATGGTATGGCTCAACGTGGTGGCAGTGTAATAAGTCAGTTGCGGTTTGGCGAAAAAATCTTTTCTCCTCTAATTGAAGAAACCACTGCTGATTTTATTGTCGGCTTGGAAAAATTAGAGACGCTGAGATATCTCCATTATCTTTCACCAAAAGGTAAAGTTTTAACCGATACTTTAGAATTAGCACCGATGCCCGTCTTAACTGGAGCAATGCAATATCCTAATGATATCTTAGAGCGAATCCGCAGTCAAACGCAACAAGTCTATGAAATTGAAGCATTCAAGTATGCTTTAGAATTAGGCGAAGCACGCACGCAAAACATTATCATGCTCGGTGCTTTATCTCGTTTTCTTCGTTTCGATGATAAACTTTATGAACAGGCAATACTTGAAAATATTAAACCCAAGTTTTTAGAACTTAATCTCAAAGCATTCCAAATTGGTAAGAAAATCATTAAATAATTGGATGCATTGGCAAATTTTGGTGTGTGTATTTTTATGCATAATTTCTAATGTCTCAGCCCAAAATATTATTCTTAATTCAAGTTTTGAATATTGGATTGATTCGCTAGGAGTTCGAATGCCTTTTGGTTGGTATACATCAGAAGCAACCGATTCTGGATCCGCGATTAGAGTTAGTGATGCTCATTCTGGATTATATGCGTTAAGATTAAATGGTAGTGATACTTCTGCTTTTGCCTTAACCGCATCAATTTGTTTCAGCAACAATACTTATTCTTTTTCAGGGTGGTGTAAAACTAATGCCATTATTGCAGGATCTTTTATCATCAATTGGTTTAATCTCTCAGGATCAGTTATTGGCAATCCTGTGATAATCCCAATTTATCGCTCGCTAAATTGGCAACGATATCATCAAATTGTTACTTGTCCTGAAAGCGCCATGATTGTTAATATAAATATCGTCACCTTACCCTCTATATCTCTGACTGTTGACGATGTAACTCTAACCGATACTGCTCTCAACAGCATTGCCGATAATACTTGTTTTCACAGCAAACCGATAAATTATCAACTTTATCCAAATCCTGTAAAAAATTACTTGTATTTAAACAAGCATGTTGATGAAAACATACAAATTCTAATATATGACATTAATGGACATAAAAGAATACTCCCGAAACAAGATAATAACACTCATTGGTGTATCGATTGTCAAAATCTTCCGTCGGGTATCTACTTTGTAGAATTAATCAGCACATCAAAGCATCAGCTTGAAAAGGTTATAGTAAAGCGCTAATTCAAAAAATATTCAAGTCACTTTTGAGCAACCACCATCATGCGTAAGGTCTTATTATTTATGGGCTTAAATGTTAGGTGTTCATAAAAATCAACACCTTGAAAATTTGCCTTTAATAATGCATCCCTAATCACACTTTCTTCATATCCTCGTTCTTGGTGAATTTCTCTAAAAAGTCTCCCGTCCTTCGTAAAAACAGTTAATTGTAAAGTAGAAATTTGGGACCGCGGATCGTAGTGATTAAGCCAAAGCGAATAAATATCACCGATCTGTCGCGGGGTCTCGCGATTATCCCAGAATGACGCTAAACAATAAATTGTGTTCATATCAAAAATAAAAAGACCGTTGGGTTTAAGACAATTAGCAACACAATTAAAACAAGCAAGTAAATCTTGCAATGTTAAAAGATAATTCATACTGTCATATAAACAAACTACCGCATCGACTTTTTCAGGAATTGCAAAGTTACGCATGTCTGCGTGAACTAACGAAATACGATATGAATTTTTAACTAACTTGTCTTTAAAAACTTTAAGCATTTCTTCTGAGATATCAAGACCTACTATTTGATAACCTTTTTGTGCGAACAATAAAGTAGGAATCCCACTGCCACAAGCCAAATCCAGAATTGTCTGGACCACTGCCTTTTTTTTATTAAAAATATCAACGATATAATTAACCCAAGCGCTATAATTCACCAAACGTAACATAAACTCATCATAGAACTCAGCAAAACCACTGAATCGTTCAACTTGGATCGGTTCAGACATCACAAATCAATATACACATTTCCTTAATAATGTCAACCCAGATACAAACTAAAAGATAAAAGAAAGAAAACTTGCTCATAATATTAGTTTTATTTGTGTAATTTAAAGTAAAAGAATAAAAAGCATATAACAAAACTTAATATCTAATTGACTTTTAGTATTTTTAAGAGTAAGATAAAATAATCTATGTTATTTTTCAAAAAGGAGAAAAAAATGAACGAAGAAATAAAACCGCAGCAACAAATTAATATTGAAATTGGTGAAAAAGAAGCCGAAGGAATATTTTCGAATTTTGTATTAATTGCCCATTCGCCATCTGAATTTATTATTGACTTTGCCCGAATCCTACCAGGCTTACCTAAAGCAAAAGTGTTTGCTCGAATCGTAATGACACCCCAACACGCAATGTTGTTGCGTAATGCTTTAGATGATAACTTAAAAAAATTTGAAGATCGATTTGGTAAAATTAAACTCATCTCCAAAGAAGAAACAGCTAAAGGTTTTGGTTTTATTGGCGGAGATAAGCATTAAGACTGCGCTACAAATCCTGCAAATACTCACTCAGATCGCTGCTGCACATGGGGTACGAATTTTTTTAGTTGGTGGCCCGGTTCGTGATCTAGTAATGTATCAAACCAAATTGAATTTAGATAAAATTGATTTAGATATTGCTGTGGAAAATAGATATTATGAGATTGGTCTGGCCTTAGCAAAGAAAATCAAGGCAAGTATGACTAATTACCCTCAGTTTATGACAATGACTTTGCAATTAAATCAATCGCGTCGCATTGACATTGCTCAAACTCGTCAAGAACATTATCCGCGTCCAGCCGCTCTCCCCAAAGTAAATCCTGCTTTAATATATGATGATTTAGCCCGCCGTGATTTTACCATTAATGCAATGGCGATTGAAATCACCCCTGACTTTTTAAATTGTAAAAAATATCTGATTCTCGACCCCTTTTCAGGTCAAATTGATATTAAAAATAAATTAATTCGTATTCTCCATCCCAAAAGTTTTATCGATGATCCAACTCGTATCTTTCGTGCTATACGATTTGCCTATCGTTTTAATTTCCAACTCGAATATCAAACCAAATATCTTCTCTTAGAAGCAATCCGAAATAATCATCTGCAACTCCTATCGGGTGAACGCATCTTATACGAATTGCAGAAGATAATACAAGAGAAGAAAAACGTTGAAATTCTGAAAGCATTAAATCAATACCAAATTTTTAAAAAACTATATCATACTTATTTACCAACTAAGTTTTTTGCCGAACAAAAATTACTAAGCCAAGAACTCAAACTAATACATTTATTTTTTTATTTACCGATAAAAAAATGGCAGCATTATCCGCTTTCAAAATCAATTACGGAAAATGTAAAAGCATTGCACAACTTTTACAAAATTAAACCTAACCTAATAAAGATAAAAAAACCAAGTTACATCTATAAAACACTTAATTGTTTTCCTGATCTATCATTAAAAATATTGCGATGTCTGGAAAGCAAAACAATTAGTAATAAAATTAAAAGCTTTCAAACAAAATATCGTCAAGTAAAAGTTTTTACCGATGGCAAAACTCTACAAAGTTTACAAATCAAACCCGGCCCGATTTATTCGCAGATTTTAAGTGAACTAAAATTGCTTAAATTAGATGGTGTAATCAAAAATAAATCTGATGAAATAGAATATATAAAGCAAAAATATCGAAATGTTTGACGTTCAATCTCTGATTTTATCAATACCCGCAATCTTATTTTGCTTAACCATCCATGAATATGCGCATGGCCTCATTGCCCTAAAGCTCGGTGATCCGACTGCTAAATATGCTAATCGATTAACATTAAATCCATTTAAACATTTAGACCCAATTGGTACTATAAGTCTCTTGCTATTCCGTATGGGTTGGGCAAAACCCGTACCAATCAATCCGATCTATTTTCGTTCACCTAAACGAGATATTATGCTCTCATCTTTAGCTGGTCCGGCGGCTAATTTCCTCGCTGCGATTATCTTTGGTGTTATAATCAGATCTTTTTATGCACTGCAGATAAATAACTATTTTTTGATCTCATTAGTTTTAATGTTCTTCTATTATAATATTATTCTCGGTACTTTTAATTTAATCCCTATTCCACCCCTTGACGGTTCAAAAATTGTCTATTATCTTTTACCAGATAATATGCTGAAATATTACGCTCGATTAGAGTTTTATGGCATTTATCTTTTGCTGGGGTTGATTGTCCTCAGCAACTTTGCCAATTTTTCGATTTTTCAACTAATTATTCAGCCTGTTATCAAATTATTCTCAAGTATCGTAATTGGTCAATGAAAACTAAATCAAAAAGCCGCTCCGACAAATTAAAACTTACCTTTGCCATTATCTTAATTTGTTTGGCCGCTTTTATATTAGTTAGCATTTTTTCTTATCAGTTTCTTAAACAAAGAGCAATTGGTATAATTGGTAAATACATTGGTGGATGGCTTGTTTTTGGATTTAATTACGGTGCTTACATAATTGCGTTTGTGATATTGCTTTTTGCAATTGTCATTTTAGGTAATAGCTGGTTAAAACAACATTTTGGTTTAATAATTCTTTGGTTGATTGGAATTTATCTGTTTTGTTGTTTCATTGCATTCGCTCTTGGCTTATCCTCTGTGTTTAAAAATTATGGAGGTTATTGGGGTACCATAATCAGCAGTCTAAGTTTTAAATATTTAGGATTATTTATTACTTTTTTTATCCCACTGTTTTTGCTCTTTTATCTAATTCCCTATCTTAAATCCGACCGAAAAAAAACATATCTTCGTAATAGTTTATTAGTTTTCCTTCTCTTAATATTAATTCAATTAACAATTACTTTTTTCATTCCCAAAAGCTATTGGCATAATTTTCATTTTTTGTTTGGTGGTATTTTAAGTTATACTATAATTAAAGCGATTAATCATCTAATTGGTTGGTGGGGGAATTTTGTTGTCATTATCGGAATCTGGTTAATTGTCATCCTATATTATACACATATTTTCAACTACTTCAAAAAACCTGCTCGTGTCTTATTTAATTTTATAAAATTAATAGGACGGGTTGTTTTATCAATTCTTAAGTGGATTTACCATTTTATCGTTACTCCCCCTGAACAGAAAACTAAATCAAATTCTAAAGTTATCGAGTCGCCCCAAAATAAAATGCAAGAACCGTCTCTTTTGGAAGAAGCATCAAAACCAATTATCGTAACTGACAAAGCCACGCCTTCGCTCAAAAATAAATCCGAAAGTAAAAAGCCAGTTTTAGAAGCACAATTTGATGAACAAGCATTCCAAAATGAGTTCCTATCGAGTTTAGACATACCACCTAAGGAAAAGATGGTGATTGATGAAAAAGAACTTAAACAAGAAGCTGAATTACTGATTGAAAAGTTAAAAGAGTTTGGCATTGATTGCAAAGTAAGCGAAATTCTTACCGGTCCGATGATTACTCGTTTTGAATTAGAACCTGCGCCAGGGATTAAGATTCAACGCATAGAAAACTTAGCTGATGATTTAGCATTATCCCTGAAAGCAGAGCGGATTAGAATTTTAGCACCAATACCTGGCAAAGCTGCGGTGGGTATCGAAGTACCTAACAAAGACCGTCGAATCGTTTATCTCCGTGACGTCTTAACCAGTGAAGAATACACTTCAAAAACTTCACCCTTAACATTTGCATTAGGTGAAACCATTACTGGTGAAAGTTATGTCGCTGATTTACGCGAGATGCCTCATGTTTTAATTGCGGGTACGACCGGTTCAGGCAAAAGTGTCTGTATTAATACAATGATTAGTTCGATTATCTTTCGTTCTTCTCAAAAAGAAGTACGATTTCTTACCATTGATCCCAAACAATTAGAACTACCAGTTTATAATCCAATTCCTCATTTACTCAATACGACTACCACTGATCCTAAACACGCGATTAAAGAACTTGACCGTATCATTGCGATTATGGAAGCTCGTTACGGTATTTTTGCTAATCTTGGGGTTCGTGATATTGCTGGTTATAATCAAATCGCACCAAAAGAAGGACTTGAGAAAAAACCTTATATTGTGGTTGTAATTGATGAGTTAGCCGATTTAATGATCCGTGCTCCAACTGAAATCGAAGAAAAAATTACCCGGTTAGCCCAAATGTCTCGAGCCGTGGGTATTCATCTGGTTTTAGCCACGCAGCGACCATCTGTGGATGTTATCACGGGTTTAATCAAAGCCAATTTTCCTTGTCGGATCGCTTTTCAAGTTGCTTCCAAAACCGATTCGCGCACAATTTTGGATATGAACGGTGCTGAAGCATTATTGGGACGTGGGGATATGCTCTTTTTACCGCCCGGTAAAGGTGAACCGATTCGCTTACATTGTGCTTATGTCTCAGCTCAAGCCACTCGTAAAATCGTTGATTTATGGACAACCCGCTATCTCACTGAGCGGTTAGAAGGTTTAGTAGAAAACCCTGCTAAAACTGCTCACGCATTAGTAACACAACAAGTCGTAGATATTTTAATTGACCGAGAAAAAGCATCCTTAAAAAGAAAACAAGAAGTTTTTTATTCAATTTTAAGTGAAGATGTTGCTGAAAAACTCTGGCAAGAAGAATATCATAAACCTTTATCTGAAGAACTAGATATGCCTAAAATCTCTAAATCAGAAAGTGAAAACGCCACTCGGGAAATCGACGAACTTTTTGAAAAAGCTGCCCGAATTGTATTTCATCATCGAGAAGCATCCGTTTCAATGCTCCAGCGCCGTTTAGATGTTGGTTGGGCAAGAGCGGGTCGGATTATTGACCAACTCGAGCAAGTAGGTATCGTCGGTCCGTATGTCGGTTCTAAATCACGCAAAGTCTTAATTCAAAGCGAGGAAGAATTAGAAAAAATACTTGCCACGATAAGAAGTAGTGGACAACCACCAAAATAACCATTATAAGTTTTCTTAATACTAAAAAGTCCTTAAAATCTATCCACAATGTGAACTGATTATTACCTTTTGTCTTGAAGATTTTTTAATACAATTTATTCATAATCAATGATTAACAACTAAAAATCGTTAACAACGGCGTATAATACCCTCCACAGGGTGGATTTTTAAGATTTATTTGTCTTTAAATTATCATTGAAAAGTTTAATTTAACACTTATATTAATATTTAATGAAATTCTAAAAACTTATAACACCAACTACACTTAAACAGACTTCTTCGATAACTATGATCATAAATGTACTTATCTATCTCCTTCCAATTTTCAGATTCACTTAAGCTCTAGCTTTAACTCTTTCTGTAGAATTATTTAACTATCAACTTCATTTTTTGAGTTGATATTGCCGTAGAATATATCACAAAATAAACACCACTTGAAATATGAGATATATTTATCGAATAATAACCACGCTCACTATAGCCCGCATATAAAGTCTTTACCATCACTCCACGCGCATCATAGAGCCTTAATGATACCTCAGCCGCAGTCGGTACTTTGTATCGTATCGTCGCCATATTCCTTATTGGATTCGGCATCACCACTATTAACTGCTTTGAATCATAAGTCAGCGGCTTTCTGTTATCAACTTGAACATTGATAGCAGAACTCATATCTGAAACCCGCTCTTCTGATCCCGTGGCAGGCATATATTGCCAAAACTCAGGTGTATTATTACCTTTAATAAGATAAATCAACCCATTCGCATATGCCAAACCCGCACCGCTCTTGGGCACCGACTTCTTTGAATTACCCAACATCGGCACTGAATCTAAGGCACTCCAACTACCCGGCTCCCCAGGACTATAACGCCAAAAATCTGCCTTACCACCACCCTTAATCGCATAAAGATACTCACCATCACTTGTCATTGCCCCACCATCACTAACCTTGGTCTTTTTACGCACCTGATGATGTACTAACGGAATCGTCTCCAACTCATTATATGTCCAATT
>CBFGJZ010000025.1:0-24630 GCA_965649215.1 Caldifarciminota bacterium | reverse complement strand
TGGCAATCCACTCGCATATGCAATTATAAAGAAAGGTGATATCGTCCTTGATCTTGGTTGTGGCGCAGGGCTTGATTCGTTTCTCGCCGCTCAAAAAGTAGGTCCCAAAGGAAAAGTTATTGGTGTTGATATGACACCCAAAATGATTGCTAAAGCAAAAGCCAATGCTAAAAAGGGTAACTACAAAAATGTCGAGTTTCGCTTAGGTGAAATTGAAAATCTCCCTGTGATTGATAATTCTGTTGATGTGATAATTTCAAATTGTGTTATCAACCTTTCGCCTGACAAAAAACAGGTTTTCAAAGAAGCATTTCGGGTGTTAAAACCAGGCGGTCGATTAATAGTCTCAGATATTGTGCTTGAAAAAGAATTACCATCTGTAATAAAAAACTCAATCGAAGCATATATAGGTTGTGTTGCTGGTGCTATGCTTAAAAATCAATATCTTAATGCAATAAAACAAGCAGGATTTAGAAATATAAAGATAGTTGAAGAGACAAGTTTTCCCCTTGATTGTGTAATAAATAATTACAAACCGACAAAAACCACAAACAAAAAATTAATTGATTCAGTTATCAGTATAAACCTCTCCGCCATAAAACCCAGATAAATCACTAATTATTACTATTTCATTACAAATGCTTTGTGTTTTGTTCTATTTGTTTTAAACGCTCCTAAATCGTATAAAATTTACCTTCATTTTTACTCATTGCCTTCAAAAAAGACCTTGACATCATAATGCTTCTTAAGTCTAATAATATTATGTGTGGCCGCTATTGGTTAAAAAGCGAAAAGAGTGTAATTGTCAATGAATTTAATATCTATGAAGTTATCAGTGAAGATATTCAGCCTGATTATAACATTGCTCCGGGTCGGAATGTTTTATGTGTAGTAAGTAATCATAATAATAAACTCGTCTCTATGCGTTGGGGATTGATTCCAGCCTGGGCAAAAGATGAAAAGATTGCCTATCGAACTATCAATGCTCGGGCTGAAAGTTTAATCGAAAAGCCGAGTTTTTTAAGACCATTCCAATCTCAACGATGTCTTATCATTGCTGATGGCTTTTATGAATGGCGAAAAGACGAACACCGAAAAATACCCTATGCTATCACTTTGAAAAACAATAAACCTTTTGCTTTTGCAGGTCTTTATGATCACTGGCAATCCCCTGACGGTGAAATTATTACCACCTGCACAATAATTACAACTAAAGCTAATCAATTACTCGCTTCAATTCATAATCGAATGCCTGTCATTTTACCCAAAACTGCTTACGAAATCTGGCTTGATAAGAACTTTCAGGATCTTAGAAAATTATCATCTTTACTTATTCCTTTTGATGATTTACAAATGCACATCTATCAGGTATCGGATTTGGTCAACTCAGTAAAAAATAACAGTCCAGCATTAATACAACCAGTTAATAAATAACTTATATTTTTAATTATAACCTTCTAATATTATCATCGCTAAGTGATTTTAATTTTGTCCAAAATTATTTGACTAAAACTTAGGATCTATTCGCTCGGTTGCCAAATATACTTACCACTCTTGTCAATATACCCCCATTTCTTACCAACTTTTACTCTTGCTAACCCATCCTTAAAATCCATTGCATAATCATATTTAGCTTTAATTGCAACTTGTCCTTCGCGATCAATATAACCATACAAGGAATCGCTTTGATAATAAGCATACCCTTCGGAAAAATCACCGACCATTTTATATTTTGGCTCGATGACAAAATTTCCTCTTTTATTTATAAAGCCCCATCGATTATTAACTTTTACTTTGGCCAGTCCTTGGGAAAAATCACCGGCATCGTCAAATAGTGTATCGATTACTAAGCGTTGTCTCTTATCCAGATAACCGCATTTTCTCCCTATTTTTATTACCGCTAGACTTTCTGAAAATTTTCCTGCCCATTCAAACTGGGGCGCAATAAAATATTCGCCCCGCCGATTAATGTAGCCGTATTTATCTTTAACTCTCACTACCCCTAACCACTCTGAAAAATCACTTGCCCAATCATATTGAATTTTAATTGCCTGTTTCCCTTCATAATCAATATAACCATATTTCTTACCGTCACTAACCCAGGTTAGTAATTCCTTAAAATCACCTGACTCAGGGAACTTTGATTTAATAACTACCTTACCTGCTTTATTTATATAATATGTTTTCTTATTTAACATAACCCGTGCTAAACCTTCAGAAAAATTTTCTGCCCAGTCATATTGGGGTGAAATTACATATTCACCGTCGGTATTGATATAACCCCATTTACCCTGAGTGCAAACTGCGGCTAATTTATCCTTAAAACCCAAGGTTTGGTCAAATTTCGGCCGAATCATCACCCTTCCCCATTGGTCAATAAATCCATATTTACCATTTTGCTTGATAGGGAAAAGCACCCCAACATTTAATTGACCATAAAGTAAAGCCCAAGTTAATAACAGGTAAATAATAATAAACTTACAACAGCCTTTTTTTTTATCAATCATATCTGATGTTTGATTTATCTAAACCTTTTATAACTCTGTTTTTGTCAATCGTTCTTTAATAATATTTTTAAGCATCTCATAGGCATCGGCAACTTTATCTAATCGACCGCCACCTTCTGCTAAATCCGCTCTGCCACCGCCACCGCCTTCCATCACTTTACCAATCGTTCTTGCTAATTCATTAGCTGGTAGTTTATCCTCTAAATTATTAGTTACAAAAAGAATGTAGCGGATGCGCTCATTGCTTTCTTGACGACTCACTAACAACCCACACAGATTATCGTTATAGACCGCTCTTAATTTATCTGCAATAATTCGTAGTTGATTTAACTCAAGATAATCAAATACCTTAAATACTAAACGAAGTTGTTCAATTACTTCAGGATTTGTAATTAATTTTTCAACTTCAACATCAATAATTTTTGCACTTAACCTTTCGATCTGTTGCTGTAATTTATTTTGGACACCGTAAAGATGCTCAATCTTTTCGATCAGTAAAGCATCCGTGGCGGTTAATTTTAAGTTCAATTCATCAAGAATTTCTCGTTCTTTTTTGATAGTTTGGTAGGCTAACTTACCTACTTTCGCCTCAATTCTCCGAATTCCCGCGGCAATCCCTGTTTCCGAAGTAATCTTGAATATACCAATCTCACCGGTGCGTCTCAAATGTGTTCCACCACATAACTCACAAGAGAAATTGCCGATTTTCAAAACATTAACCCTTTCTCCATAAACCTCACCAAAAAATGCCAAAGCGCCCATCGCTTTCGCTTCTTCAATTGGAATATCTTTTAGATGATCGACTTTTATATCTTCAATAATCTTCTCGTAAACCAACGATTCCACTTTATTAAGTTGCTCCTTGGTAAGGGGATGCGGACAGGTAAAATCAAATCTAAATTGGCCTGCTTCCACCAACGAACCTTCTTGTTTAACATATTCACCAAGCACACTTCGTAATACCGCATGTAATAAATGAGTTGCGGTATGGGCACGTTCAATTTCTCGTCTGCGTTTTTTATCAATTGTTGCCTTCACGGTAATGACTTCATCTAAAAAGACACCCTCTTTTATTTCACCTTTAATTAATTTTGCCTGAGACCAACGATGTTTATTCTTATAGTAACTATTAATAACTTCTAATTCAAAATTATCACCGATTATTTTACCTGTATCGCCAACTTGGCCACCGGCTTCGGCATAAAACGGCGGATTTTCTAAATAAACTTCCCATAAGTTATCACTGATCTTTTGGCTAATTAAAAGACGCGTAATTACTTCGTCAGTCTCATAACCAATAAATGCTGGACTTTGTTTTGACAATGCTTGTTCCATCACATCACTAATTGCGGTTTTAACATCAATCACTATTTTTCTTGACCGTTCTTTTTGCAAAGCCATTTCTTTCTCATAACCCTCTAAATCAAGCTGATAATTTTCTTTATTTGCTAGTTCTAAAGTTAATTCAACCGGTAGTCCAAAAGTGTCGTGCAGTTTAAAAATTTCTTTGCCCGGAATTACTTTATTATCTTTATATTGCTCAATTAACTCATACCAACGGTCAAGACCCGCGTCGATGGTTTTAAAGAACCGTTCTTCTTCGGACTTAATGATCAAAGCAATCGCTTCCTGTTTTTCGCGGTATTCGGGATACCATTGGCGCATCTCGTTAATGATTTCTCCACTTAATTTATACAAGTAAGGTTCTTCAATCCCGATTTGATATGCAAAAAGTAAAGCCCGCCTTAAAATACTACGCAACATATAACCACGACCTTCATTCGAAGGAATTGCGCCGTCGCCAATTGCAAAAGTCAAAGCACGGCAGTGATCAGCAGATGTATAATAGACCAACCGATTTTTGTCATTTAACGGTGCGTTGAGAATTTTGCCGAGCGTTTTGATAATTGGGACAAACAAATCAGTTTCAAAAATTGATTTCTTCTCTTGAGAAACCATACATAAACGTTCCATCCCCATCCCCGTGTCAATGCCTCGATTTTTTAATGGTAATAAAGTACCGTCTAGTTGTTTATCGTATTGGGGAAAGACGATATTATAAACTTCTAAAAATCGTTCACAGTCACAACCGGGTCCACAATGTTCTTTTTTACAACCAAATTCTTCACCTAAATCATAATAGATTTCAGAACATGGTCCGCACGCGCCAACCGAACCTGCCGGACCCCAAAAATTATCTTTTTCACCTAATTTGTAAATACGCTGCGTTTCTAAACCAACATCATCACGCCAGATTTGATATGCTTCTTCATCTTGTTCGAAAACCGATACAAAAAGACGATCTTTGGGTAATTTCACAACTTGGGTTAAATATTCCCAAGCCCAAGGAATTGCTTCTTTCTTAAAGTAATCACCAAAAGAAAAATTACCTAACATCTCAAAAAAAGTACAATATTTAATCGATTTGCCAACTTGTTCTAAATCAGTTGCTCGCAAACATTTTTGAATTGTTGTTGCCCGACGATAGGGCAATGGCACTGTGCCTGCGTAAAACGGTTTAAACTGGACCATGCCGGCGCTTGTAAAGAGCATTGTCGGATCGTCTTTCGGAATTAACGATGAGCTGGCAACAATTTTATGTCCTCGCTGGGCATAAAAATCTAAAAAAGTCTGTCTTATTTCTCGATGTTTCATAATATCTCAATCATTAAATCTTAATTCTCTTCATTAAGTTTTAATACTTTTTTAATCGTCGCGTATGAAAAACCACGCCGATTTAAGAGGCTATAAATTCTTTGTTGTCTTTTAATTTTCGCTAAATTGCGATAACGTGGTTCATATTTGCGAATCAGTTTTAAACAAGCACTTTCTTCTTGTTGGTCGGAAATACTCTTCAAGGCATTTTTAATTACTTCTTCATTAATACCTTTTTTGATCAATTCCGCAAAAATCATCTGTTTACCCTTTAGTGCAAAATTAAGACGATCCCGTACAAAGTTTTCAGCAAATTTTTCATCGTCAATTAACCCTAAAGAATTAAGTTCTGCTAAGACATCTTGTATGACTATCTCGGAATACTTACGCTTCATTAAACGTTCTTTTATCTCTTTGCTTGTACGCATCCGATACGACAGTAATCGAAACGCATAATTACGGGCTTGGGTTCGCTCCGTTTCGTACAATAATTTATCTAACTCATCTTCACTTATTTCGGCTTCTGTAAAATAACCCATACGCTTGAGCGTTTCTTTATCAACACTAAAAGCATACTTACCATCAATAAAAACTGAAGTACGATCAGGATTTCTTCTTTGCGGTTTTAGCTGAACTCGCATCGGCGGTTTGATATAATACAGCTAATAATTTTTTCTCGATTTTTTTAGCTAATTCCTTATTCGTTTCTAAAAATTCAATAGCATTTTCTCTACCTTGACCAATTTTTTCATTTTCGTATTGATACCAGGCACCTGCCTTTTCAATCACATTATGCTCAACACCTAAATCAACCAGTTCGCCCATGCGGGAAATACCCTTACCATAGATAATATCAAATTCAACCTCCCGAAATGGCGGCGCTAATTTATTCTTAACCACTTTCACTTTCGTACGGCTACCAATAACTGCTTCGCCTTTCTTAATAGCACCGATTCGTCGAATATCTAATCGCACACTCGCATAAAATTTCAAGGCCAAGCCACCCGGCGTCGTTTCGGGATTACCAAACATCACACCAATCTTTTGTCGAATTTGATTAGTAAAAATTGCGCAGGTTTTCGATTTACTAATTACCGCGGAAAGCTTCCGTAACGCTTGTGACATTAAGCGCGCCTGTACTCCAATAAAAGCATCACCCATTTCGCCTTCAATTTCAGCCCGCGGCACTAAAGCCGCGACCGAATCGATCACAAAAACATCTAAACTACCCGACCGCGTTAAAGTTTCAGCAATTTCTAATGCTTGTTCACCCGTATCAGGTTGGGAAATAAAGAGATTATCTAAATTAACTCCTAACGCTTGGGCATATCTAATATCCAAAGCATGTTCGGCATCAATAAAAACTGCAGTGCCACCCATTTTTTGGACTTCAGCCACAATCTGCAAAGTCAAAGTGGTCTTACCCGATGCTTCCGGACCAAAGATTTCGACGACCCGACCGCGAGGAACTCCACCAATACCTAATGCATAATCAAGCCCAATCGAGCCGGTTGGAATCGCTTCGGCTTGAACTTTAGCTTCAGTTTCACCCAGTCGCATAATCGCACCTTTGCCAAATTGCTTTTCAATCTGGGAAATCGCTATCTTTAATGCTTTTAATCTTTCTTCATCAGCCATATTTCACCTCTTAACACTAATTTATTACTTATCACCTTTTAAGTATAAACTGATTATCTATAATGTCAACAATAATTATCGACTTTCAAATAAAATCTTGACAAAACTACCAAAAAATGTTAAGTTAAAATAGTACCACCTTAGCCGGAGGATGTTATGAACAGGCATTTCCATTGGTTAATTTTATTATTAGTCTGTCATCCTTTATTCGCAAATCCAATTATTGTGACTTATATTAACGAAGTGCAAGCAAATCCGCCTTCTTTACAAAGAATTGAACTACACGAAATCCCAGAAGAATCTTCAACGACGCTCAATCTCAGTGGCTATCAAATAAAAACTCGAGCCGGTGTTGCTATTATAAATAGTGGTGTCGTTTTACCGGCTGGCGGTTATGTGACGATTGACGCAACCAATACAAGCGGTGTTTTTCAAATCAATCCCATTTGTGATACGATTATCTTTCGTTATAACGCCAACAGTATTTTAGATCAAGTCTCTTGGCCATATCAACCTGCTGGTTGGCGAAGAGCTCCGGCTCCATCGCTAAATGGCAGTATCGCTTTGTATCGTCTAAATTGGTTATGGGAAAATATTATGAATTGGTATATTGACTCCACTCCGACTTTGGGCAGTATCAATGATGATTGGAGTTCAATTAGTGGCACTGTAACTCACAATCAGGGCATACCCGCAATAAATCATATTGTTTATGCAAGTGGTCGAACAGGCACTTCTTGCGGCATCACTAATTCTTTGGGGCAATATACAATTCAAGGTTTAGGTGCTGATAAATATCAAATCAGCATCTATTACAATCATAATCTTGTCAGTACTTATTCGGATTCAGTTGATCTTGGATATAATCAGCATTTAACAAACATCAATATCATTATTCCGACCGGCGACATCCACGAAGCGCATCACTCACGCATCGACGCAAAACAACTTAGGATTAAAATGATAAATAAATCTAATCTTGAATTGTCATGCTTATTACAACAGCCAACACGCCTTATTGTCCATATCTATAATTTAAATGGTGTTCTCTCAAAAACCTTCCATTATCCCCAACTCCCGATCGGTTATCATACCTTTAATCTCCCGCTCAATTTACAAAATGGCATCTATTTTGTAGCTGTTCACCTTAATGATAAAAAAATCATTGAAAAATTATGTCTAATTAATTAAAAATATTGTTTATCCGATTAAAATCGCTCCACTATTTGCTAATAGTATCTTTTCTTAGTTGTCACCATCAGATACCCACTCCGATTCGCTTTTTAAGTGAAGAGATAAAAATTTCGATTGACTCAGCGAGTGTTAGAATCAATGGTGTATATATATTTCAGAATATAGCTACTCAAACTAAAACTGCTTTAATCTATTATCCGTTTCCAATTGATAATTATCATACCTATCCTGATTCAATCTCTACCAGTATCGGTTCTTATACTAAAAGCGACAGTGGAATTTACTTTCCGATTACTTTTCAAGCTCATTCTCAAGAAACATTATATGTATTTTACCGTCAAAGTTTAACTGCCAATCAAAGCCGTTACATATTAAGTACCACTCAAAAATGGCGATATCCTTTACAAAAAGCAATTTTTACAATTGATATTGATACCACCCACCCTATTAAAGATATCTCCTACCAACCTCAACGCACTTATATCTTTAACAATCGCCTATATTACTATCTGGAAAAAAGAAATTTTAAACCCTCGACTGACTTAATTATTAAATGGTAGTTTTATAAATAGTTAAAGTAAAAATTTGCTATTGGATTGAATAGACAAATGATTCTTTTTTCTTACCGATTCGATTACACTGCGTAGTGATATTAATCTTATCCCCTTTCTTCAAATCAAAGATTCGATAGGTCGCGAGTTGTTCGGTTTCATTAAATTGCCAATTAAAGTTTTGTTTAATCTTTTCTTTTCCATTAATATCAATTACAATTGATGAAATGTAATGATTCTCAATATTCTTCACGGGATGAATAACATTAACAGTCAAGATCGTGGCAGTTGAATCAAAACTTATTTTAATTGCTTCGGCTGGATGTCCTGATAATAAACCATTGAACAAGAGCGCAATTAACAGTGCAACAAACAATCTCATATGACCTCCTTTTAAAAATACATTAAATATAACATCAACATTCCGTGAACTGTTGCCAAAATCAACGCAATCAATGCCAATCTTTTATGAGTGCTCACTTTGGCTTTAATTACTCTTAAGCCCGTTAAGATTACTAATAAAAACCATAGATAAGTAAGAATGGCTAAATATAATGAAATTTTGTTACCAATCATTGCAATCATTCGGATTTACTAACTCGGTCTAAATAGCGTTGTGTTTCGACATCAATCCGCACAATATCGCCGACCTTAATGAACTGAGGCACTTGTACTTCAATGCCATTTTCTAATTCTGCTGGTTTGTACGCTGCATCATGATCTGATTTTACGCCTGCGCCCGTAGCAATCACTTTTAAATCCACACTCTTGGGCAGCACGATATCAATTGGTTTTTCTTCGTATAACTCCACTTTTACCTTCATCCCTGCGGTCAAGAACTTCGTAAAATTACCCAATCGTTCTTTGGAAAAAGAAAACTGTTCAAAAGTCTCGGGATGCATAAAATAATAATCCGTATCATCGTGATACAGATATTCCATCGGCACAGTTTCTAACTCAATCTCTTCAATTTTTTCTTCGGGATGGAATCGTTGTTCGGTAAAAGTATGGGTTGTCATATTTCTTAATTTAAGATGCACCACACTCTGCATCTTGGCCGTACCGGTCTTAAATTCAGCACTGATTACTTTATAAAGTTGGTCTTGAATTTTTATAGTCATCCCCTCACGAACATCTGACGCCAGCACCATACATTATGATACTATCAAAATTGATCACCATTGTCAATAATTTTTTACCTACCCCAACGAGATAAATATCAATAAAAAATCTCAGCACCTCGGCTAACCATTTTGGCTATCTTCTAAGCGGCTGAGCAAGTTATCATCTGCGCAACCAAGTTGGTAATCTGAAATGTTATCTTATCGGTAGTATAGCGTTTCATCACCTCTATATCCTTATACACCTACTTATCGGCAAATTATTAGGTGAGCCCCCAGGCTACCTAGTAGGTTACCTAAAAGATTATCATCTACCTATCCTTCCTAATCATCTACTCAGTTAAACCCGCTCCTGAGTTTACAGTTAGATTAAAACTCTCTTATTTTGGTTTAAAAATAACAAAACTTGATGTGGTTAAAATCGCGGCTGAAATCATTACTGGTCGATAGCCAAAAGTACCAATCACACCACCCAGCAATGGACCAATAATTCCTGATAAACTCATTAACGAATTAAAAGCACCAACCGCAGTTGCTCGTTCCTCATTGTTTTCTATTAAATATTTCAAAGTCCCCAAATAAAGGCATGACCATGAGAGCGCCAGTAAGATCTGAAACGGTAAAATCTGCCAATGATTTTGGCAAAGCGCAAAAATGACAAAAGTCAATGCGGAAAGAATCAGACCACTAGCAATAAGTTTAGTACTCTTAAATCGATCAAGCATCGGTAAAAACAGAAACTGACCAAACGCATTTAACGAATAGATGATACCAATCCAGAATTTATTTGCCCCGAGTTGGGCTAAAAAAATCGGAAAGATTGCCCAGATCCCAAATGCCCCAGCATGTCGCATCAAAAATGCTAAATAAATCCGCCAGTTTTTCTTAACTACTGATAAATCCCAAAAAGTTTGCTCAATTATAGCAGGCGTCTTCTCCAACCTAAAAATTGCCAACAGAAAAGTAATCAGAAAGAAAACCCCTGCTAAAATATAGAGTTTATAATAAACTGCCACAATTCCCGCTAAAATGGAACCAATACCCCAACCCAAAGCACCAATTGAACTGAATCGGCCTAAGGTATTTTTCTTTTCATAAGCATATGTCAAAAGTGCTGCAGGAAACATCCCGATTGCAAACCCTGCCAAAGCCCGCATTACAAACAAACTTAATAAATCACGAATTAAAAGATGACCGAAAAATGCTGCCGTTGCTAAACCAAGTCCGATCACGATAAATTTTTTCCGACCGTGTAAATCAGCCAATCGTCCAAAAATAAGCCCGGCTAAAAAGACCATGGCATGATAAACCGATACCACTAACCCAATTTTCACCGACGGCGCACCATAGCTTTTAGCTATTAATGGAATATATATTAAAATTAAAGTTGGCGCTAAATTAGCAAAAAACTGAATAGCGAAAAGATAATTAAACACTTCTCGCTATTTTCCTGATTTGTTACGGCTCCTTTTTACTAGATGCCGCTTGAGCCATTGATACCAATTATTTAGACCTTCTTTAGTCCGACAGGAAATTTTTATGATTTCTAATGATGGTTTAATCTTTTTTAAGGATTGCTCTAATGCCTGAAAATCAAAATTTACATAGGGTAACAAATCAATCTTATTGATTAACAGCAAATCGGCTTTGGAAAACATCAACGGATATTTGGCTGGTTTGTCGGCCCCTTCAGGAGTTGAAAGAAGCATCACATTATAATGGGTACCAATATAAAACTCCGCTGGACAAACCAAATTGCCAACATTTTCAATAAATAAAAGATCAATCTTGTTAAGATCAATTTTAGGTAAAACTTGCGAAATCATAAATGCATCGAGATGACAAGCACCATCTGTATTGAGCTGATAAACTTTACCGCCAGCTTGGATAATCCGCTGTGCATCTAAATCACCTTTGATATCACCTTCAATCACAAAGGTTCTCACTTTATTTTTAAAATAGCCAATCGTATGTTCCAGTAACGCAGTTTTTCCTGAACCTGGCGCCGACATGATATTAATTGCTAAAACCTTATGTTTATCAAATTCTTTGCGATACTTTTCGGCTAAAGCATCATTTGATGCTAAAACCCTATTTAATACTTGAATTCTCATTATCTTTCCTTTCTTTTTAATCTCTAAAACAACCGTTTACACGACGAGATTACTTTAACAAACATTTACTTCTATTTATTAATATCCTTGTTTTTAATTTCAGAAATCGATAATTTCTCTATTACCATTTAAAATTAGGGGCAACGATCGTTTGCGCTCGTTGTTCGCCAACTGATAATATTGAAACTTCGCAATTTGTCAATTCTTCAATTTTACTCAAATAAACCCTTGCTTGTTTTGGTAAATCTACAATCTTGGTAACTTGTTTTGTCGGGCACTTCCAACCATCGATTGTCTCGTAATAGGGACTTAAATCATTAATCAAATCAACATTAAAATCATTTAATTTCTCCCCTTTATACCAATAACCAACACCGATCTTTATCGTATCCAAATTATCCAAAACATCTAATTTAGTAATTGCTAAATGTTTAATATTATTAATTCTGGCAGTGTATCTAACTAAAGGCGCATCGAACCAGCCACATCTTCTTGCTCGCCCCGTTGTCGCTCCGAATTCACTACCCTGTTTTTGTAATAAGAGACCGACTTCATCTGTAAGTTCAGTTGGAAAAGGTCCCATCCCGACCCGAGTTGTATACGCTTTGGCAACACCAATTAAATCATCAATCCGTGTTGGGCCAATCCCAATTCCCGTGCAGATACCACCCGCAGTTGGTGATGAAGATGTCACAAAAGGATAAGTACCATGGTCAATATCCAATAAAGTCCCTTGGGCACCTTCAAAAAGAATCCTTTTGCCCTGTTCGTAGGCATCGTTAATATATGCGGAACCATCAATACCCATATCCTTAAAATATTCGGCATAGGCTAAAAACTCACGCGTGATTTTCTTTTCTGATAATGGTTCTGCTTTATATAGTTCCATCATCAGAAAATTCTTTTGTGCCAAATTGTATTTCAATTTCTCACAGAATATTTCTTCATCTCTTAAATCGCCAAATCTAATGCCAATCCGAGAATACTTATCTTCATAACAAGGACCAATTCCTCGCACGGTCGTGCCAATCTTATCCTTACCTTTAGCTTGTTCCCGTAATCGATCAATCTCTTTATGATATGGTAAAATAAGATGCGCTTTGGTATCGATAAAAAGCCGATTTTGATAATCAATCTGAGCATCTTTTAATTGAGTCAGTTCCTCTTTTAATACACCTAAATCAACGACACATCCCCGTCCAATGATACAGATTGTTTTCGAATTTAGTATCCCAGATGGTACTAAATGAAAAGCAAAATGAAAATTATGCCAATAAACCGTATGGCCTGCATTCGGCCCACCTTGATAACGGGCAATGATATCAAATGACTGAGCCAAAAAATCAATGATTTTTCCTTTGCCTTCGTCACCCCATTGTAAACCAACCAAACCTAAACTGGGCATCTTAATTTAAGCCTTTCGGGTTATGAAAACATTTATTTATATAAAACAATTCACTGCTCATTGAAATTGATAAGTTAAAGAAAATTTCCAGTTTTGGGTCGTAAAATCATAGATAAAACCATCATAAGAAACATCAAAAACAAATCCTGCATACTGAACTCCAAAACCAAGACAAGCACCAATTTTGCCATCATATCTTCGATTACCTTTATCAAAAAGATATTCTGTTAACGAAATATGTTCTTGACGGCCTGATGGATCAATTACTGAAATACCGCCCCGTTGACCTTTAATATCTTCAAAATAACCTAACCGAGCGGCAAAGATATTATAAAACCAGGCTTCGACACCGAAGCTCTTCCAAGTTTCCTGCCATTCTTCTGCAAATGTTTTATTCTTAAATAAACCAACTAAAACCGTCGTAACTTCTGGTGTAATATTTAAGGTCATCGTATTATTTCGAACCGGCGTATAACAGAGCGCGGTTCTTAACATTCTTGGGAGCGGGTCAGATTCTGAAGAAGATGTGTAAGAGATATTCGGTCCAATATTATTAACCGAAACTCCTACGGATAAAAAATCCCAGGGCTTATATAAAACACCCGCATCAAATGCCCACGAAATCCCTGTACCACCAGCTTCAATACCTAGTTCGGGCATTGCTTGCCAAACCCAATCCGGCACTAAAAACGAATAGATAAACTTGGCACTAACCCCGACGCCAACTTGCGGATTAATCTTAAATCCATAACTACCTGCAATAGCAAAATCAAAGGTCGTGTATTCACCTAAGGGTGTTCCTGAAAAATCGGTCACTTCGGTTTCGCCTGTATTAATATAAATCACATTGGCACCGATCGTACCTTGATTGCGCAACGGACGACAGAAGCCTAAATAATCATAAAACATTCCTGCATATAAACCGGGTAACCAATTAGAATGCATGATAGTCGCATGGCTTTTGCTAAAAAATCCTAGTCCACCAACATTATAATAAGCTGCCGACGCATCATCGGCAATCGCAGAAAATGCCCCGGCTAAACCGGTTGGTCGAGCACCGGGCCATATCATTAAAAACACAGCACCCGGATAATCACTGGCTGACAAAGTACTAAAAATTGATATCAAAAGAAAAATGATAGTTAGTCTTTGATATTTATGCACAAGATCCTCCTACAAACTCGCGACCATCGCAAATATTAGCAAATATAAAAAAACATACTTGCTCACTTTTTTCATATCTCGTTGGTACGAATTTGCTTTTATTATTTATCAAAGACTTTTAATTATCGATAGTAAATTATTATAGTTACAGTTTTCTTGCTTGTCAATATGAGTTAAAATTTAATCAATAACCTGACGGATTAAAGAAGACTTTGATTTTACGGTTGGTTCAGTCCGCCAATAAAAATTAAATCGATTGCAGGCAGTCTGGTAAATTGAAGCAATCGATAAATAACCAAAACCAATCGTATAGATTACTAAAAATGGCAATAATGTTAACTGGGCTTGCAAAAGAGCATAGGTCGTAGTAATGAGTAAGTACATTGTTAAACCCAATTCAATAAAGGAAAGCGGCGATATTTTTTCTAAATATTTTTTTGAATATACTAAATCTTTTTTCGAAACAACCTTAAATTTGGGGGTTCTTGTAAACTCAGTAGGTTTTTTAAAGATTGCTTTTACAATTGCCCAACTATTCGATAAACTCAACGACATAAAACCACCAATCAAAAAGACCGGTATGAAGCTTCTTGCTAAGCGTTTTGGCCAGGGTAATTTCTTCCGACGGTAATAGATCTCTTTTTGGGCAATGCCATAAAGGATTGGATAAGGAAAAACCGAAACGGTAAATGCTCCTAAAATTAAAAAATACCATCGTAAAGTTTGGGGATGATTAATCTTGATAATTAAAATCGGTAAAGAAAGAATTACTAATAATAACATTAATGGGAAGACCATATTATTAGTTAAATGAATAAATGCTTCGTATTTAGTTGTCCAGCGTAATTTTGACTGCAAAACTGTTTTTAAGAGTTTCCGAGCAGTTTCAAATGCTCCTTTGGTCCAACGATACTGTTGTGCTCGAAAACCATTAAAATCAACCGGCACTTCCCCTGGGACTACCATTTCTCGAATAAAAACAATCCTCCAATCTTTTAATTGTGCCCGATAAGATAAGTCTAAATCTTCGGTTAAAGTATCGGCTTGCCAACCACCCGCATCCACAATTGCTTCTTTACGCCACACACCGCAAGTACCATTAAAATTAATGAAGAAATTGTGATCAGCGCGAACCTTCTGTTCAATATAAAAGTGTCCATCCAGTGCCACTGCCTGTCCTTGAGTCAAAAACGAATAATTTCGGTTAACATGACCCCATCGTGTTTGGACGGCACCAACTTTCTTATCCGTGCGGTAAAAATGGGGAATGGTCACTTTCAAAAAGCGTCGGGGTACAATAAAATCGGCATCAAAAATTGCAATAAACTCGCCCTTTGCTTGTGCTAAGCCATTCTGTAAGGCACCTGCTTTATAACCCCGCCGTCGGTTACGGTGGATTAATTTTATATCAAATCCTTGTGCTTTATATTTATCAACAAGTTGGCTGGCAATAATCGTTGTTTCGTCGGTCGAATCATCTAACACCTGAATTTCTAAACGATCTTTGGGATAGTCCATCGCACATACCGAACTGATCAACCGTTCAATCACATACTTTTCATTATATAATGGTAATTGAACAGTTACTATTGGATATTCTTTTAAACGTGGGGTCTTTTTAGAATTATTTTTCTGATTACGTTTATCTTTCAGATATAAATAGAGCAATAAATAGGCATGGGTCGAATAAAAGCCCATAATCAAAATTAAAACAAAATAAGTAACTAGCACAATTGTTTCAATCATCGTAATTTCCTTATCTCTTTAATTTCCAGTGGTGTTGACAACGAACCACTTTTTATAATTGCCAAAATATTCATAACTTCGTTTTTATTGGATAAAATACGAAAGAATATTTTATCTAAAAAATTATATCTGTCAATATCAAATATTGCAAGCTCTCTCTTATCTAAATAAACTTTGCCATAAAGTTTTTCTTTCTCCTTTAATGCATCATTTATTAAAGCAATACCACTTGAATCTAACTTTAACTCCAGTTCGGGATACGGTTCAAAGCTCCAAATCCGAATTTCTTGGATATTAGACTTATTTAATAAAGGAAGTGATTCATTGTCAATGTGAATATCTAAATTACCCATCGCGGTCAGTAAATTTTCATAAGTTCTAAAATCTAAGGTTGACTCTAATATTTCCAATCGGATAAGAAATAGATTCTTACCCTTGGTTCGAATTTCAAAACTCTCACCACTTAGTTCCAATCTGCGTTTGAGCGCTTGACTAATCTTATTCTTTTCAGCTTGCGAAGGTCGCTGGGTGCTGATGAGCTGTAATTCAGTATTAGGTAAAAATGGAAATTTTATTCCGCCGACTCGATTAAAATCAAAAAAATCAATTTGCCAATATATTACTTGTAAACTATCATGAGCAAAAATCTTTTGTGGTAGACCCAATTTTTTATCAACGACTATATACCCTTTAATTTGAGTGCTAAAAGTGGGGTCTAAAAACGCTACATTAGGATGAAAGGTGTATTTTAAAGCCGCTTCGTTTTCTTCAATTAGATAATATTTAGCATTGGCAATAACCCGATTAAGGGTCATAAATAAATCCCCTTCTTCGTCCCGTGGTTTTAGTTGCCACTGCCTTGACTTTGCTTGATATTGATATTGATAATTACCCCGTGCTTTGATTTTAACAATCCTTTTCTTATCATTGACAACATACTCTCCATTACGTTCTTCTTGAGTAGGTAAAATTATTGCACCTTGGAAATAAGCACTAATGCGATGTGGACGGTCGCTACGGAATTGATATTGATATCGAAAAGAATTGGCATTTTGTAAATTAATTAGCGCCAATTTAACAATAGAATCAGGATGCTCTCGAAGTAATTCTTGAAATAATTCAGGTTGTAATTTACTGAAAGATTCTACAATTACTGATTGTTTAACACTACAACTATTAACTGCTAATAAAATAAATAATAAATACCACCGTTTTAGATCTAACTTTATCATATGAGAGAAAACACTTATCGTTATTAAAAATCAGTTCCTAAACTTAAATACCATTTCCAGTTCTTGTTTTCCGTTGCTGATAATGGCTTAGCATAATCAAACTTCAAAAAGAAATAAGAGATTTGTATCCGCATTCCAAAACCAACACCGATTTTTAAATCCTTAAATCCTTCTCCTGACTTATACAAAACAGTTGAATCATTAAATACTGAACCCGCATCTAAAAAGGTCACACCCCGAATATTACGCAACTCAATTGGTAACGGAAAAGCGATTTTCAAACGGTCAATAAACGGATGACGCAATTCCCAGCTCAAAAATGCTACGGCTGACGCAGGATTATCATAAAACTCATCATATTCATAACCACGCACGACTTCACCACCAATTACATACTGATCTCGGTCTTTACCAAAACTACTGATACCATATAGCCAATTAGCTAAAATATAGCGATTACCGAGTCGAAAATAATTGCGGAAATCCAAATAAGAAGTATAAAATTTACGGTCCGAAAAAACTAAGGACTGTTCTGATTCCAATCGCAGTCGCGTTCCTTGAAATGGTCCCCAATTATTCCAAACTGTATTATCAAAAACAAATGCTTCGGATAATACAAAATTCTGTTCGTGATAACTGTTTTGTGGCTGCCATCGGTCATTTATATTAACTAAGATTTCATTATAATTAAAATAATTAAGATTGCTGAATTCAAAGCGCATAAATTTATCTAACGGATAAGATGCGAGACCACCAAAACCACGATTGCGCCGAATATGTAAATAGTCCCGAGCAACCACCGGATAATCAAAATATTGAAACAAAACAAATGCCCAGTCAATACGTTTTGGAAAGTACCAATAACTGAATAAAATATCTGAATAATTTATATTTTGATATAAATCAGTAAGTAAATAGAACTGATGATTGCCTAAAACATCACTGAATGACAATGCCAATTGACCAGAAAGGCCAGTCCCTCCTGTGGAAAATGATGCTTGACCAATTGCGTAATCGGCACTGAGATTAAATTTATACGGATTTATTTTTTTGCTTTCAATGCCCTTAACTTCAAAAGACAACCAGTGCTTTGGTGCGAAATTTAAAGTATCTGTTTTCAAATCAGGAATATTTTTTAATGGCTCATCAATAACCCCAATATCCCAGCCAATTTTATTAAAGTAAGAAATGGCTAAACGTCTATCATCGCGTGTGAGCGAAGGATAATAAACTCCACCTATAAAATCAGTCCGTTTTGTAATTCTCTTTTCGCTTATTGAATAAACATATAGATTATATGCGGAATCGGCTGCCACAAAAATTATATATTCATCATTTGCACTCATTTGTGGTTTTGCTAAATACTGTGATCTGGGGATATTTTCAAAAGTTTTAATATTAAGAGCATATTCTCTTTTACTCGCCGATTGTAAGAAATTAATTTGAGCATGGCTTGGATAACTTATCTCTGCTGAGCACAAAGTATAAGCACCAATCTGCCAATCATTATCCGATGGTCGGTCCGATACAAATATTATCTGTTTGCCATCTTTCGAAAAAATCGGATCTCGATCATCATAATAATCATAAGTAATCCGATTTAACTCCCCATTATCAACCCGAGCGATATAAATATCAGCATAACCGTTTTTAATACCGACAAAACAGATCATTTGATTATCAGCTGAAAAAGAAGGTGAATAGATTGCGTCTAAATTATAACTGAGCCTTTTTTTAACTCGACCCGAAGGATAATCTAAAATCACAATATTATCCTTTCCTTTACTTTTCGCGATCAAAACCAACATCCGTTCGTCGCTGGACCAATCCATACCGCCCCGAAGAATATGAAACGACTCAAATCCACTGCTTCGTTCACCTTTAACCAAACGCCTCAGCACTCGTCCGTCAACTGCTGATATAACATAAACATCTGCATATCCATTACGGTCTGAGATAAAAGCAATCTTTGTTCCACTTGGTGAGATTGCTGGTGATGTATTATAAATTGAGTTATCTTTTTCGTGATTAGTTAAAAGTCGGGCGATTTCTGTAAAATTATCTTTCTTTATAATTTGGGGATAATATTTCACTTTTAAGTGATGTTCCAATTTCTCATTGAATTCAGCCACTGACATTCCAAAACTAATCTTAAAAGCGCTCTCAACATTGCGTTTGTTTTTCAGATTATGCATAAACTCAAACACTCGTTTACGGTCATAAGTCAAAGCTACATATTGGAAGAATGCCTCACCAATCCGATAATTAAGATAGCCATAACCGTCATGTAAGTTTTGCAGTGGCACATATCGATTATTAAGTATTAGATCGCGCATAAAAATTTCGGAATTAATTTCAATCTCACCTTCATTCGATAAAAATTCAGAAAATCCTTCCATAATCCATAACGGCACAACAAAATCCGAAGCCGAACTTAATAGGGAAGCCAAGCGTGAACGATAGAACATCTCAAATTCAAAAATATGGATAATCTCGTGATCGATCACTTCTTGAAACTCTTTATACGAACCATTAAAAGGTAAGACAATCCGATTTTTAAAAAGCTCGGAAAAACCACCGACCGATTCTTCAATAATATCCAAAATAATATTCGTCTGACTGAATTGATTGGGTGAATTATAAATCACAATTGGAATCTTATTTTTTATCGAAAATCCTAAATCAGTTGATATTTTATTATAAAACTCTTCTGCATATCGACTGGCAAACTCTAATAAATTCTCGCCCCCATCGTAAAAATAAATTGTAAAATGCTCGGTTTCATAGGTTTTAAAAGGAAAATCCTGATATTGGATTTTATTCTTACTAAAATAATATTGAGCATAAGTAATATTAAAAAAGAAAGACCAAAGACAAACAACTAATATTAAAAAAACAAAAAAAATTCTTAGGGAATTATTGCCCTCCCATGTCAATACTTCTTTCTTTAATTTTAGATTTTTCATATTTTATTTTATAACAGTTCCTGCCAGTCGATAGACACCCCGCCAGTATAAAATTGAATCTTCAACTTTATAATCGGGCTTGATGCGACCATTAACAACTTCACCAATAAACCATGTCCGATCTCCACTTACTATTTCTTGAACAACTTTACATTCGATATTAACTGGACACTCTTTAATACTCACACTTTTAACTGATAAAGACTTCTCGGGAGTTAAATTAGTCTCCTTAAATTTATTATAATCACGACCTGATTTTGTGCCACAGAACTTAGTCTCCTTTAACAATTCTTTAGTCGGAATATTTACCACAAAATCACCAATCTCTTTAATTAGATTATAGGAATATCGTTCGGGTTTAATTCCAATACCTAACAGCGGCGGCGCAAATGAGAAAATATGAATTAAAGTAACTGTAATAATATTTTCCTGACAAGTAATTAAAACCGTTGGAAAACCAACAAAACAACTTAACAATTTAGAACCATCTTTTGTAATCTCTTTATCCATAAAAAATAGTATCGGATAACTTTCTAATAGTCAAGTAAGATTTATCTAACCAATAATCAGATGCTAAAAATATTAACAAATAATTTCCTTTTTTCTGTCTGTAATTAATAATATATTAAATTTAGAGTTTAGCGTGTTATGGATAGTAAATTCTTCTCATAATCTTAAAATATTTGATGAATGAGGTGGTAATAATCTTCGCGATACCAATCAGAACTACAACAAGAAAAAACGGGCGGAACAGTTAATCTTCCGCCCGTTTGATTGTTTGTTTATACTTATTTCACCACTAATTTAATTTCTTGATTCGAGATTTCAGTAGTATATCTCACAAAATAAACACCGCTTGCGATATTAGAAAGATTACAGGTGTGTACTCCTGCACTGTGATATTCCTCAATTATCGTCTTAATCAAACTGCCTGTCGCATTATATAATTTCAAACTTACTCTTCCTGCTTTTGGCACTACATAACTAATCGTTGTTATCTTGGTGAATGGATTGGGTGTGATACTTAGTAATGGTCTTATACTTGAGATTATCTCGTTTTGAGGGCTTGAAAGTGTTACCGAAACATCTGAAATTGGAATATTCATATCTGATTTATCTTTGGGGGCGGGCGTATAACACCAGAACTCGGCTGAATTATTACCTTTTAAGAGCCAGACTTTATCATCTAAGGTAGTTAAACATGCGCCTGCTTTAGGTACGCTTTTTGTACTATTATTTAACATTGGAATTGTCTCTTTTTCTGCCCATGAACTATCTTCCGGGTTAAATGCCCAGAATTCACCTGAACCACCGCCTTTAATTAAGTAAATCAAATCATCGCATTCAGTCATCGATGCACCGACTTTGACTTTCTTTTTCTTGCCAATGCTTGAATGAATTGGTGGAACCGATTCGATTAAATACCAAGTTTGCGGTATTGAATCATACATGTAGAGATAATTATTTTTACCTCCGCCTTTTAATGCCCAAATTTTCTTATCGGCTAAGACAATACAACTACCATCTTTAAATGGCTTATTATCAGGTGTTGTGGGTGCATTAGGCAAAGTATCCCAACTACCAGTTGCGATATCATATACAAAAAAGTTGGGCTCTCCTACTTTCCTTCCGCCTGCTAAAAGATAAATTTTATGAACCTGTGCTCTACCCCAATGTAGCATACTCGTACCATTTTTCAATCCTTTGTCAATCGGCACTGATGCCAATTGAATCCAAGTATCAGCAGGATATGGTGCTTCAGCTTTAATATAATAAACCCAGAATTCGGTTGTTCCGTTTCCTTTCACTGCATAGATTTTATCGCCTTCGGCACACATCGCCGCGCCTTTGCCTACTTTCTTTTTATTTAGTTTAGTAGGGTCAGATGATTTTGGCCCGTAAGGAATCGACTCTAAAACTGTCCAATACCCTGGCGTGCCCTTTGTATATTTAAAGAACTGCCATGATTTATTACCAGGAAATGCATATATTTTCCCATCTTCAACCGCCATACACGCACCATCTTTGACATATTTACCTGCTTTCAAATCCTGGGGATGCGGAATTGACTCTTTTAATGCCCAACCGGAAATAACTGGCGGCGGAACCACAATCGTAAACGAAACTTCTTTTTTATCATTTGCGCTAAACATATCAGTCGAAAGTTCGGTTGAACACTTGGCCGTGTAATCACCACGCGGCCCAACTGTCCAAGATGCAAAATCTATTGTAAGTTCTTCAGATGCATTTACAGTCACAGTTGTATCGTCCGTCCAAGTTGTTTTGGTTGGTCCTTCAATTGTAAACTTAACATTAAAAGTCTCTTGGCTGGTGCCATAATTCTTCACTTTGGCTTGTGGCGTAATTGTGGCAACCGAATCAATATTCCCTGATGTTGGCATATAAATAGCAACTGTCCCAACATTATGATCCATTTGACCTACAACTGTAAATACACTATCTTGAAAATCATTAGTATTATCCATATCGTTGGTAAGTGCAGTGGAACATTTAGTTGTGTAATCACCTCTGCTAATAACTGTCCAGGGAGCGAAATCAATTGCTAAAATATTTCCTGGTTGAACTGTTACTGTAGTATCGTCGCTCCAAATTGTTTTGACTGGACCATCAATTGAAAATTTAACATTAAATGTCTCTTGCACATTACCATAGTTTTTAACTTTCGCTTGTGGTGTAAAAGTTGCAGTTGAATCTAAAGTTCCGGTAGGATAATTAATCTCAATCGTACCAACATCATGCACATGCACAGTTGCTGAACTTGTCAAAGTATCATTGCTCCGATTACCATCTGAACCTAATTGGGTATAAACAGTAACTGAATGTGTTCCCCTTGGCCAATCAGTCCAGTTCGGAAAGTCGGCCTGAATTGTTGTTTGCGGTGCGTGGTTAACTACATTGTAAGTGCTGGAGTAAAACGAACCGATATCCATTTGTGCAGTATAACTGACCGTCGTATTGCCATAATTGTATAAGTACGCAGAAGGGATCACAATATCTGTTGAATCAAACGGTGAAGACGGCGTAAAGAAAATACCAGTCGGTCCAACATCATTGGTATCAACTGAACCGCATATCTCGTGTGACTGCACAATTGTATCGCGTAAGGTTATTATTGTGTAATCAAATGGTTCTATATAAAACACTGCGGTCTCAGGTTCGCTGTATGGGATTGTTAACATCGCAACCGGTGCTTCAAGCACACACCGCGGTCGAGAACCAGTTGGATCTAATGTTACAAAATGAAAATCTTCTTGTCCAATCACGAATTCAGGACTGTCAGTCCAACCAACCACTGCATAACCAGTTGGTGCACCCATTGAGCTAAAAGTTTCGATTATTGGAAATGCCTGTTCATTTCCAGAACCAGGAATGCTCGGATGTGCTTTTGACCACATTATAATGCCATTACTCATGACTTTCATCATCCAGAAATTGGAATTAGGAATACCTGGTCCAGTGCTATTGGTCCAACCGGCGATTACATAATTACCATCCGTGGTTCTTAATAATCCTTGCTCATCCATTAATTTCTCATCACCGGTTTCCAGACCATATGCGTTTTTCCATAGTTCAATGCCGAGTATGCTAATTTTCCAGATAAAGACATTTGCTGGTCCTTGGGCACCGCCGCCTGTGCCAGGTCCAAAACTATTTGTCCAACCCGCACTAACCACAAAAGGTCCGGCCGGGTCATTATCAAATATAATCGAATATCCTTCATCATCATAAGTCCCTGTAATTGTAATAAACCAAACAACACTTCCCGTATGATTAACAAGCATTGTAAAAGCATCATATGTTCCTGGATACATAGGATGCATTGTGCGACCAGTTATTGCTAAACCACCAGCCGGTACATTTGGTGCCGGTAACACTTCAACTAAATCATATCCTTCGGTTGGTGTCAGAATTGGAGAAGGTTGCCACCAAGTGCGACGATGATATATTCTTGTCGCAACTTGATTGCCTGATAAATCTAACTGCATCAGTACTAATCCTGGTTGCGGAGTTGCTGATTCAGTCCAACCAACCACTGCATAACCACCCGTGGGAGCGAGTACTGGTGACAATTCAATTATTGAATATGCCCGGTCTTCATAAGCACCTGCCGAAGAATAGATTCTTCCCCAAGCAACACTCAAATCCAAATTTAATTTTATTACGAATATATTGGCTTTCCGAGCTTGCCCCCCAAAATCTCTGGTCCAACCAGTCAAAATGTAGCCGGGTTCCGATATTGTTTTAATCATCGAAGTTGCAATTTCAGTATATTGACCATAACCGATTTTGGCTTGTAATACATTACCTGCTGAATC
>CBFGJZ010000024.1:0-25927 GCA_965649215.1 Caldifarciminota bacterium | reverse complement strand
ATGGTCGGGCATTAATTTTATTTACAAGTTTTGAGGCATTGAGCAGAACTTATGATTTGATCGAAAAAACGAAATTCCCGATTTTGAAACAGGGGCAAACACCAATTTTTGATTTATTAGAAGATTTTCGTAAGAACATTTCGTCGGTACTTTTAGCAACGCAATCATTTTGGCAAGGTATTGATGTGCCTGGTGAATCACTTAGTTGTTTAATTATTGTTCGATTGCCATTTGATGTTCCTGATGATCCACGATTAGCAGGAATCTGTGAAAAATTGAGAGAGCAAAATATTGAACCATTTATTAATTTTCAACTACCCAATGCGGTGCTTCGTTTTCGGCAAGGTTTTGGTCGGTTAATTCGTAATAGACAAGATAGAGGAGTTGTTTGTGTTTTGGATAAAAGAATTATTACGAAAGAGTATGGCAAACAATTTTTAAACTCACTCCCCAAAAATTTGCCGATTGCGTTTTCAGTCAATAGCATAAAAGATTTTTTTTAAAATAAATACGAAAGAATAATTATTTTATTCATAACTAAAACATTTTTATGAGAGCGGCTTATCAGAATACAGATCTTAAAGCATTGGGTAAAAAAGCAAATAAACTTTTAGAAAATTGCCAACTCTGTCCCCGACGATGCGGTGTCAATCGAATTGCCGGAGAGCTGGGACAATGTCAAACTGCTAAAGATGTGATCGTAGCGTCATTTGGTCCTCATTTTGGTGAAGAAACAGAATTGGTTGGTCAACATGGTTCGGGTACGATCTTCTTTGCTTATTGTAATCTTCATTGTGTTTTTTGCCAGAATTATGAAATTAGCCAATATGGACGGGGTGAACGATTTGATAATACGGAATTAGCTACGATAATGCTTAGACTCCAAGCTATGGGTTGTCATAATATTAATTTAGTTAGTCCAACTCATATTGTACCGCAGTTTTTAGAAGCTTTAGATATTGCGAAAGAGAGCGGCTTACAGTTACCTATTGTTTATAATAGTGGTGGTTATGATTCAGTCGAAACCTTGAAATTATTAGAAGGGGTTATCGATATTTATATGCCAGATGCAAAATATGGTTCAGATGATATTGGACAAAAATATTCTCAGGTGTGGGATTACTGGACAATTAATAAATTAGTATTAAAAGAGATGCATCGGCAGGTAGGAGATTTAATTGTTAACGAGCAGGGCATTGCAATTAAAGGATTATTAGTGCGCCATTTGGTTTTACCTAATAACTTAGCCAAGTCATATGATGTTTTAAAATATATTGCTGAAGAAATTTCTAAAAATACTTATGTAAATATTATGGATCCATACCGATCATGTTATTTAGCGTCGCAATATCCTGAATTAGCAAGAAGTATAACCAATCAAGAATATCGGGAGGTTATTGGATGGGCAAAAGAACTAGGCTTGAGAAGGGGATTTTAATAGCTATAATAATTTTAAAATCTTGACAGAACTTATATAACATTTTATATTATTTTATAAGGAAGGATAGGTCGGGCGGTCGCCCTAATTTGGCATTTGTATTAGCAAATAGTCAAATGGGGAGGAAAGTCCGAACTCATCCAGACAAAGTGCTTGCTAACAGCAAGACCCGAATGATTCGGGATGGAAAGTGTCACAGAAACAACACAGCCGATTGCTCTTTGAGTTATCGGTAATGGTGAAAAAGTGCGGTAAGAGCGCACTATCTGAATTAGTGATAATTCAGATGGACAAACCCCACTTTGAGCAAGACCAAGTCGGAGCAATACGAGTCTGGCGTGAATGCTCCAGGTAGGTCGCAAAGAGTCTTTTGGCAACAAAAGACCAAGATCAATGACCGCTGAAACAGAATTCGGCTTATGAACCTATCCTTCCTTAAAAATAAAAATTAAAAATAATACTTGACTATTTTTAAATTTTTGTTAAAATATTTCTCTGTTTAACTTTTTTAACAATTTTTAAAAAAGTTATAGATAGTTATTAAAGAAAGAAAATATGATAAAAGAAGAGAAGATTCGTATTAAATTAAAGGCATATGACCACCGATTGTTAGATCAATCGGCAAAAGATATTGTTGATGTGGCGCGTCGGACTGGTGCAATGGTTTCAGGGCCGATTCCTTTGCCAACCGAACGAAGTTTATACACGGTGTTACGTTCGCCACATGTTGATAAAAAATCACGTGAGCAATTTGAATTACGAGTGCATAAAAGGTTAATAGAAATCTCTAATGCAACACGGGAAATGGTTGATGCCTTAATGAAATTAGAAGTGCCGGCAGGCGTAGAAGTTGAGATAAAGTCAACATGATTGGTTTATTAGCAAGAAAAGTTGGGATGACCCAGATTTATAGTGAGACGGGAAAGGTGATTCCAGTTACAATCGTAAAAGCTGGGCCCTGTTTTGTAGTGCAGAAAAAAGAGTTGAAAAAAGATGGTTATTATGCACTACAAATTGGGTTTGAGGCAAAACCCAAGGCTAATAAACCCTATGCCGGACACTTCAAAAAAAATAATTTAGAACCGATGCGCGTACTTCACGAATTTCGATTTGTTGATGGCACTGCGCTAGATGGCTATTCAGTTGGTCAAGAGATAAAAATTGATATTTTTAATGTTGGTGAAAAGGTGGCAGTAACTGGTTATACTAAGGGACGCGGTTTTGCTGGTGGTATGAAACGATGGGGTTGGCATGGTGGTCCGATGACACATGGTTCAATGTCGCATCGACGAATCGGTTCATTGGGCTCTGGTACTTCGCCAGGGCGTCCGTTAAAAGGGCGTACCTTACCAGGTCATTATGGTATGGAAAGAGTTACAATTAAGAATTTAGAAATTGTTAAGATTGAACCTGAAAAATATCTTATGTACATCAAAGGTGCGGTGCCGGGTTCATCTTATACATCATTAATAATTAGGAAACAACAATGAAAGTTAATGTGATGTCGATTGATGGTGCGGTAAAAGATACGATCGAGTTACCAGAAGATATTTTTGGATTGGATGATAATCCACATTTAATTTGGGAAGCGATGACAAATTATTTGGCAAACCAACGCCAAGGAACTGCAAAAACTAAAACCCGTGGTGAAGTGCGTGGCGGTGGTAAGAAACCATGGCGTCAAAAACATACCGGTCGCGCGCGGGTTGGTTCGATTCGTTCTCCAATCTGGGTTGGTGGTGGAGTTGTCTTTGGTCCCGTACCCCGAGATTATAATTATAAAATTCCCAAACAGAAGAAACGAAAAGCATTATGCGTTGCTTTATCAATGAAATTAAAACATCAAGGGATTAAATTTATTGAAGATTTTGAGTTAGAAAATCATAAGACCAAAGCGATGGCAAAGATATTATCGGCACTGAATTTAACTGACAATAAAACGATTTTAGTTAAAGATAGTTATTCGAAAAATATGATTTTAGCAAGTCGCAATATTCCAAATTTAGAACTGACAACAGGCAAAGATTTGAATATTTATGATTGTGTTGTATCAGATCAATTAGTATTTACGACTAAAGGTTTAAATAGTTTGATTAACAGATTACACAAGGAAGCAAATTAGTATGTTAAATGCAAATAAGATTATTATCCGACCGATTGTCACTGAGCGTTCGGAGAAGTTAAAGAACGAGAATAATCAATATACTTTTCAGGTTGCTTTGCAGGCAAATAAAAATCAAGTTAGTAAAGCAGTGGAACAGTTATTTCGGGTTAAAGTTAAGCAGGTCCGGATTATGAATTATGACGGTAAGCCAAAACGGATGGGTGCATTTATGGGAACACGCTCGAATTGGAAAAAAGCAATTGTCACTTTACAAAAAGGTGAAAAAATTGAAAGTCTGGAGCGCTAATTATGGGTATTAAGACTTATCGACCAACACCTTTATCAAGAAGATATTATTCCGTTTCTACTTTTGAAGAGATTACTACTACTGAACCCCATAAAGCTTTAGTCATACCTCAGCGAAAAAAAGGTGGTCGTAATAATTTAGGTCGAATAACTGCGAAGTATCGTGGCGGTGGGGAGAAGCGACATTATCGGCTGATTGATTTCTTAAGGGATAAGTATGATATCGAAGCAACCGTAAAAACGATTGAATATGATCCGAATCGTTCCGCACGGATTGCTTTAGTTTGTTATAAAGATGGTGAATATCGTTATATTTTAGCACCCGAAGGGCTTAAGGTGGGTGATAGTATTATCTCGGGTAAAGAAGTGCCAATTCGAATTGGTAATTGTATGCCTTTAGCGTCAATTCCAGTGGGAGTTGAGATTCATAATTTACAATTATATCCGAATTACCGTTCGTTTTTAATCCGTAGTGCAGGCACGGCGGGACAGATTTTAGCCAAAGAAGAGGATCACGCGGTAATTAAATTGCCATCGGGTGAGATAAGAAAGTTTCATTTAGATTGTTATGCGACGATTGGAAGAGTATCTAATTTAGAGCATAAAGATATTTCAATTGGTAAAGCTGGTCGTTCCCGACATCGTGGGCGAAGACCACGAGTGCGTGCAGTAGCAATGAATCCGGTTGATCACCCAATGGGTGGTGGTGAGGGTAAATCATCCGGGGGACGACATCCGTGTAATGAAAAAGGTTTTATTGCAAAAGGCAAAAAAACCCGCAAGACAAAAAAGTTTTCCACTAAATTAATTATTCAGAGGAGAAAGTAATGTCGCGTTCGACTAAAAAAGGACCTTATATTGATGAAAAATTGTTAAAACGGATTAAAGCTTTAGCTGCGAGTGGTGAACGCAAAGTGATAAAGACCTATGCTCGTCGTTCCCAAATACCACCTGAATTTGTCGGACACACCATTGCGATTCACACGGGTAATCGGTTTGTCCCGGTCTATATAACTGAGCAGATGGTTGGACATCGTTTGGGTGAATTTGCTCCAACTCGTACCTTTCGAGCACATTCTGGTCAACGCCGAGAAAAGAAAGAAGGCGAGGAGGAAAAAGAATAAATGCAAGCAACTGCTCGAGCACGATTTCAAAGAGGTTCCGCAAAAAAAATGAATCGGATTTTAGCATTAATTAGAAATAAACCAGTTCCGCGAGCAATGGCAATACTTGAGTTTTTACCAAAACCAACTAAACTACCAATCGTGAAAACATTGAAATCTGCCACTGCAAATGCACTTTTGAAAGTTGGTAAAGCAAAAATCACGGAAAAAGATTTATATGTTATCCAGGCAACTGTTGATGGTGGACCGATGATGAAACGATTCCGTGCTGGTCCACGTGGTTCGGCGTCGATGATTTTACGACGCACTTGTCATATTAACATCACAGTTGCAACAAAGGAGAATCAGTAATGGGCCAAAAAACACATCCTATCGGTTTTCGCTTAGGAATTACAAAACCTTGGAAATCAGCTTGGTTTGGTGGTAAGAATTATCGGCAGTTTTTGTTAGAAGATTTAAAAATTCGTCGCTACATTGAGACGAAATTACAAGATGCAATGATTGCCAATATTAAAATTGAACGCGTTGTGAGCAAAACGACCGTGACTATTTATACAGCTCGACCGGGGATGGTTTTTGGTACAGCTCGAAAAGCATTAGAAACTTTAAAAAATGAAATTAAACATTTAATTAATCGTGATGTTAATATATTAGTTGAAGCAGTTCGAGTTCCTGAATTAGAAGCTAAATTAGTTGCCGAAACCATCGCTCAACAATTAGCTCAACGTGTTGCGCATCGTCGCGCGATGAAAAGAAGTGTGAGTCAGGCGATGCGGTTAGGTGCGCAAGGGATTAAAGTGATGGTTTCGGGACGATTGGCAGGTGCCGAAATTGCTCGTTCGCAATGGTATCAAGAAGGCCGCTTGCCATTGCAAACTTTAAAAGCAGATATCGATTATTATTGTGCGGTGTCAAAAACAATTTACGGAACAATTGGCGTTAAGGTTTGGATCTATAAAGGTGATGTAACTGAAGAAATGAGAGCATAATTATGTTAATGCCCAAAAGAGTTAAATATCGTAAACAGCATCGTGGTCGTCGTTATGGCAAAGCAACCCGTGCTAATAAGTTAGATTTTGGCGAATACGGCTTACAGTCATTAGAGCCAGCCTGGATTACCGCACGACAAATTGAAGCAGCCCGTATTGCGATTGCCAAATATTTAAAAAAGAGTGGCAAAGTATGGTTACGAATCTTTCCCGATAAGCCAGTTACGAAAAAGCCAGCAGAAACAAGAATGGGTAAAGGTAAAGGAACCCCTGAGTTTTGGGTTGCGGTTGTAAAACCAGGCCGAGTCATATTTGAATTAGAAGGATTAACCCATGAGGATGCGATGGAAGCGTTGAGAAGAGCAGCCAGTAAATTACCATGTAAGACGCAGATTATTGAACGAAAGGAAGTTGATTATGAAAGCTACTGAGATTCGTAATATGACCAAAGATGAGATTATAAAGACATTAGCTGAGTTAGAAGATGAGCATTTTAAGTTACGAGTTCGTCGAAGCACGGAAGAGTTACCAAATCCATTACGCTTAAGAATTATCCGAAGAGATATCGCCCGATTGAAGACAATTTTAAGAGAAATGGAATTGAGAGGCGCTGTCCATCAAGTGAGCGCACCAGTAAAAAAAGAAAGTAAAAAGAAATAACTATGGTCAGAGAGATTATCGGAACAGTATTAAGTAATAAAATGCAGAAGACAGTGGTCGTAGAAGTTGAACGACGGGTCTTACATCCTCGATATAAGAAATATATTCGTAAACAGACCAAATTATATGCTCATGATGAAAAGAATGAAGCGAAAATTGGCGATCGCGTCGTGCTTGTACCAACTCGACCATTGTCTAAATTAAAAAGATGGCGGGTGTTTAAGATACTATGATTCAGGATTTTACTCGACTAACCGTGGCCGATAATACCGGTGCACGCGTGGCAATGGTCATAAAGACCTTAGGTGGTCATTATCGCCGATTTAGTCATATTGGGGATATTGTCATTGTCACTATTAAAGATGCATTACCTAACGCCCCGATAAAAAAGGGTGATAAGGCTCGAGCGGTGATTGTCCGACAACGGAAAGAATACCGACGGGATGATGGTACATATATTCGTTTTGATGATAATGCTTGTGTGTTAATCGACGATAAGGGAGAGCCAAAAGGGACGCGTGTTTTTGGACCAGTGGCACGAGAAATTCGTGAAAAAGCATTTACGAAAATAGTTTCTTTAGCAGCTGAGGTAATATGAAGTTTAAGAAAGGTGATTTAGTTGAAGTTTTAAGTGGTGAAGATAAAGGACGCAGGGGTAAGATTTTAGAAATCATCAAAGATAAGAAGAAAAATATTATACGGGCAGTGGTTGAGGGTGTTAATTTAGCAAAAAAACACAAACGAACAACCCGTGCTGATCGGCCAGGTGGTATTATTGATTTACCAAATCCATTAAGTATTTCTAAATTAGGTTTATTATGTCCGAAGTGCGGTAAGATTACCAAAGTTCGACGGGAAGTTATTGAAGGCAAGCGTCAACGTATCTGTAAAAAATGTCAGGAGTTGATAGACTAATGATACCAAGATTAAAAGAATTATATCAAAAGAAAGTTATTAAAAGTCTCCAAGAGCGGTTTGGCTTTAAAAATGTCCACCAAGTACCAAAAATTATTAAAGTAGTGATTAATGTCGGAGCCGGCGAAGCAGTGCAAGACCCCAAGGTTTTAGAGATAATTAGCGAAGATATCGCCACAATCACAGGTCAAAAACCAATCATTACCCGAGCCCGTCGAGCAATTTCCGCATTTAAATTACGACAAGGATTACCGATTGGCGTTAAGGTTACTCTACGAGGAAATCGGATGTATGAGTTTTTAGATCGGCTCTTTAATTTTGCAGCACCACGCATTCGTGATTTCCGGGGCTTTCCCGTTAATTCGTTTGATGGTCGGGGTGGTTATACTTTAGGGTTATCAGAACAGATTATTTTCCCCGAATTAGAAGTATCAAAAATTAAAAAAGTTTTTGGTATGGATATTACAATTTTAACCAATGCAAAACAAGATGATGTTGCGAAAGCGTTATTAGAAGAATTAGGAATGCCGTTTCAGAAAGGGAAATAACGCATATGGCAAAAAGATGTTGGATTGTTAAATCTCAACTAGAACCAAAATTTAAAGTGCGTAAGTATAATCGTTGTCAGAAATGTTATCGTAAACGAGCTTATTATCGTAAGTTTGGTTTATGCCGTCTTTGTTTTCGGGAATTAGCCTTAAAAGGAGAAATTCCTGGAGTACGAAAAGCAACTTGGTAAGAAAATGAGCGAAATACGAACTACCCTACTTATAAATAAGTTTTTAGATATCGATAATGGTAAGGAGTAAAAAATGGATCATATTGCTGATATGTTGACACAAATTCGCAATGCTCTGCAGAGTAAACAAAAAGAGGTGCGCATACCCTATACGCGGATGAAATTTGAAATTACTCGGATTTTGCTTGAAGAAGGTTATATCAATAATTTTATTATTGAAGGCAATGAACCGCATAAAAAGATTTTCATCCAATTAAAATATAGTGAAGATGGTAAACCAGCAATTGCGGGTTTAAAACAGATTTCTAAACAATCGCGTCGCATTTATGTTGGTGTTGACGAAATTCCCCGCGCAATTGATGGGTTAGGGATTACTATCTTATCAACTTCCAAAGGTATTCTCACTGACCGTGAAGCACGTAAAGAACATATTGGCGGTGAGGTTATCTGTCAGATTTGGTAAGATTTTAAGTAAGATAACTGAATAAAAAAATATAGGAGGGCAAAATGAAAAGAAGTGGTCTTTTGGTTTTATTGACAGCAATCCTATTATTTTTAGCATGTCCTTCTCAACAATCAAATACAATTTCAATTGGTTTAATCGTGCCCATCACAGGCGATGTAAAAACTTTTGGCGAATCAGTGCGTAACGCAGTTTTATTAGCCGTTTCAGAAGCAAATGAAAAAGGTGGGGTATGGGGGAAAACCATTAAAATTATTAGTGCGGATGACAAAAATGATCCGACCGAAGCCGCCAATGCTTGTAGCAAACTAATTAATCAAAACAAAGTTAAGTTCATCATTGGCTCAGTGGCGTCTAAATCATCAATTCCCTTATCCGAAATATGTCAACAAGCAAAAGTTTTAATGATTACCCCGACTTCAACAAATCCGCGAGTGACGGTGCGTGATAATGGGGAACGTAAAGATTATGTCTTTCGGGCGTGTTTTATTGACCCGTTTCAAGGCACGGTCGCGGCAAAATTTGCAATCGAAAACTTAAAAGCAAAACGGGCTGCGATTCTATATGATATTTCGAACGATTATGTCAAAGGGTTAGCTGAATTTTTTCAAGAAGCATTTACCAAACTCGGTGGAAAGATTACGGTTTCAGAATCATATGGCAAAGATGACGTTGATTTTTCGGCTCTCCTTACTAAGGTTAAAGCCGATAATCCCGATGTTCTATTCATACCCGATTACTATACCAAAGTTGGTTTGATTGTTAAACAAGCACGCGCGATGGGTGTGAATGCAGTTTTTTTAGGTGGTGATGGTTGGGATTCACCAGAAATGGTTAAGATTGCAGGCGATGCAATTAATGGTGGTTATTTTACCAATCATTATTCGCCTCAAGATCCGCGACCTGAAGTGCAAGAATGGGTCAGTAAATATGAAGCAAAATATGGTCAAAAACCCGATGCGCTGGCAACCTTGGGATATGATGCCACTTTATTGTTATTAGAAGCTATGAAACATGCCAATTCTGAGAAAGTTGAAGATGTACGGGATGCATTAACCAAACTTTCAAATTTTCAAACTGTATCGGGACAGATTACTTTTGATGCGTTTGGCAATCCCGTGAAAAATGCGGTAATCTTACAATATCAAGACGGCGAACAACGATATGTGACAACTGTGCAACCATAGATATTTCAGTAACTCAACGGTGCAATTGGAAGCTACCAGTTGCACCGTTTTTATTCATTAACATCCAAGGGCTAACTTAACCTTAATGGTTAGGGATTTGGTTATTTAAGAGTTTATCTATTAGGTTACCTTATAGGTTACCTATAAGGTTGCCTAGGGGCTGACCTAAAAAGTGAGCGACTGGTTAACTTAACAGGTTATATAGAAGGTAATCGACTAAAAGGGGTAAGGAATTACCTACTATCTCGTCTAATAAATTAGTTAATAAGTTATCTGAATGGTCAAGAAGGATACTTGACAAACTGGTAAATTAAAACTGTTTTTATAATTTTTATGTTGAAAAATAATGTTTCTTTATAATAGTAAGATAAGAGATTTGTTTTTTTTTATCTCTTCGCAAGCGAAAAATCTCGTTATGATTTCTTTGTTTGATTGGAATGGTCGATTTATACTAATTGAATTCTTGACATCTTTTAAATATCCGATATTATCATTATTATGAAAGATTTATTGATTGAAATTGGCAGCGAAGAAATACCGGCATCGTTTTTAGAACCCGCAGCTAATAAATTTGCTGAGATTGTCGGTAATTTTTTCAACGACCAGCGGATTAGTTATAAAGAGATAAAATCGTACTACACACCGCGTCGAATTGCTCTGATTGTTACTAAAGTCCTACCCAAACAGAGAGAAGAAATATTAGAGATCCAAGGACCGCCGAAAAAGTTTGCTTTTGATAATGATGGCAAACCAACCAAAGTTGCCGAAGGATTTGCAAATACTTATAAACTTAGAATCAAAGATTTATACATCAAAGCAACCCCAAAAGGTGAATATATTTTTGCGAAAAAGAAAGCCGAACAAAAATCAATTGAACAATTGCTCAAAGAGAATGTTGTAAATTTAATCTCTTCTTTACAGTTTGCGAAATCAATGCGTTGGTCAGACAATAGCCGATTGCGTTTTGCACGGCCGATTCGTTGGTTAACGATAATTTATGGCAACACCCCGATTGTGGTAAATTTCGATGGTATAGTCAGTTCCAATGTTACTTATGCGCATCGAAATGCAAGTAAACATCCAATCAAAATCAAAGCAGTTAAAGATTATTGGAAAGTCCTAAAAAAATATGATGTTATTGTTCGACCCACAGAGCGTCGAGAATTTATTAAAAAACAGATCAATAAATTAGCTCGCGAAGTTCGAGGACAAGTTGTTGAAGATGAAGAATTATTAGATGAGGCAACCAATATCTGCGAAATGCCGACACCACTCTTATGTGAATTTAAAGCCGAATACTTAAAATTACCAGCCGTGGTTTTAATCACTGCATTAAAAACTCATACTCGTTGTTTTGCGGTGAAGTCAATTGCATCAGACAATTTAATTCCAAACTTTATTGCGATTACTAATACCCCAACAATTGATAAAAAGCTGGTTTCCTATTGGTACGAAGAAGCGGTTGAAGCGCGGTTGGAAGATGCCAAGTTTTATTTTGAGGAAGACTTAAAAATTGGTTTAGAACAACGAGTTCAAGAAGAGCAAAAAGTTATCTGGATGGAGAATTTAGGCACTCTCTTTGATAAAACATCACGACTGGAAAGGATTGCATATGTGATTGCTCAACAATTAAGCGGTGTCAATCATAATTTTCTTTTACGCGCAGCGTACTTATGCAAAGCCGATTTGCTAACTAATATGGTTAGAGAAAAAGAATATACTTCTTTACAAGGAATCATGGGCGGGATTTATGCCCAATTGAATGGTGAATATCCGCAAGTGGGACAGATAATTGCAGAACATTATTTACCAAAATCCAGCGCCGATAAATTACCGCAATCAATGGAGGGCGCGATTTTAAGTATTGCCGATAAATTAGATAATATTATTGGCGCTTTTATAATTAATGAAATTCCAACGGGCTCAATGGATCGTTTTGGCTTACGACGCCAAGCTAATGCAATATATACAATTTGTTTAGAAAAACAGATCTTTATCGATTTAACACCAATTATGGAAATTGCGATTTCTTATTTTAATAAGTTTGAAGATAAGGAATTGATCAAGAAAATTAAAGAATTTTTTATCGAAAGAGCTTATGCCATACTTTCCGAACGAAACTTTAAATATGATGTCATCAATGCGGTTTTAGCATTACAGAAACTTAATATTTTAGATTTATCGTTGCGTGCGCAAGCGTTAACCGATTTTCGTTCGAAAGAACAGTTTGAAGCATTAGTAATTGGTCAGAAACGAGTTAGTAATATTTTAAAAGGTATTTCTGAAATAGGCGTCGTCAGGACCGAGCTTTTAAGGGAGAGTGCAGAAAAAGATTTATACGAAGAAGCGAAAGCGAAAGAAAGCGAGATTACCCAATTTGTGCTTAAAAATGAATATGCGAAAGCACTGGAAATTTTATTGTCTTTACGGCCGTTTATCGATACTTTTTTTGATAAAGTCTTAGTGATGTGCGACGATATAGAAATAAGAAATAATCGTTTAGCGCTCTTGGCATATCTAAAAAGTTTGTTTTTACAGGTTGCCGATTTATCCGAAATTGTGATACTATAGATAAAATTGAAACGGATTATCCCCATAAATTTCTTTAAGATATTAATTTTGATTTTGATTATTTCTAACTTTAATCGTTGTGCCAGTTCTAATAAGTCATCGCAAGACAAAGTTAAGGCGCAAACACAACAACTTATCGACTTGAGAGTTAAAAACAAAAAGATAAAGGTTGAATTGGCAAAAACCCTAGAAGAAAGAGCAAAAGGATTGATGGAGCGTAATTTTTTAGCCGAAGATAGTGGTATGCTTTTTATTTTTGAACAGGCCGGAATGTACCCATTTTGGATGAAAAATACTAAGATACCATTAAGCATTGCATTTATCAATGAAGACAAGGTAATTATTGAAATTATGGAGATGGTGCCAAATCAAGATGTAATTCATTATGCACCGACTCAAATGTTCCGTTATGCTTTAGAAATGAATCAAGGGTGGTTTTTGAAAAATGGCATCAATATCGGTGATACGATTTGGGGAATACCTGATTAAATAGGATGAAAATGCGTAAGTTAATAATAAAAGCACCAGCAAAAATCAATATCGGTCTTATAGTCAAAGAGAAAAGAGAAGACTCTTATCATAACATTGAATCAATCATCGTGCCCATCAAACTTTATGACATAATAACAATTAAACAAACCAAAAGAGAAGGGGTTGATTTTGTTTGCAATACCAATAAAGTGCCTTCAGATGATGGTAATTTAGTAGTAAAAGCCGCAAAATTATATTTAGCTCAAATTAAATCAAAGAGCGGTGTTATCATAAAGTTAGCCAAGCATATTCCCATTGGTGCAGGACTTGGTGGAGGTTCGAGTGATGCGGCGCATACTTTAATCGCACTAAATAAAATATTCGATAATCAGTTAAGTTTTAAATCACTTAAACAATTGGCAGTTAGAATTGGTATGGATGTGGCATTTTTTCTTTATCAGAGACCGTGTTGGGCAGTAGGTCGCGGTGAAATATTAACACCAATTAAGATACCTAAATTGAAAGTCGCGATTTTTGTGCCTCCTTATTCGGTTTCAACAAAATGGGCGTATAAAAATATAAATGCAGGGTTGACAGATAGTAATTTTTCCCTTAAACTACTAAAACAAAGATTAATTAAAAAACAGTGGCAAGGTATTAATGCGTTAGTTGTAAATACCTTTGAAAAAGTCGTGTTTAAAAAACACCCGGAATTATTAAGTGTTAAACACTGGTTTCTAAATAAAGAAGCAATTGTCGCGAGTTTAAGTGGCAGTGGAAGTGCAGTGTTTGGAATTTTTGATTGCGAGAACATTAGCAAAATAAAAAGAGAGAAAAGTTTTAATAAAAATTTAATAATAACAGAAACGTTAGTATGAATATTGGGGCGTCGTCTAGCGGCAGGACCCAGGATTTTGGATCCTGTTGGGGAGGTTCGAATCCTCCCGCCCCAGTAATTATCATATTTAAAATATAATGAATATGTTAAAAGTATTTTCAGGTCGAGCTAATCGTCAATTGGCAGAAAAAATTTGTGGGCATCTGCAAATGCCACTCGGTAAAATTAAAATTGAGAATTTTGCCGATCATGAGATAAAAATTAATATAGAAGAAAATGTGCGGGGTGTCGATGTATTCGTAGTTCAAAGCACCAATCCACCAGCCGATAATTTATTAGAATTGTTATTGATGCTGGATGCGATGCGACGGTCTTCAGCAGATCGAATCACCGCCGTAATTCCTTATTATGGTTATGCGCGTCAGGATCGTAAAGATCAACCGCGAGTTCCCATTTCCGCTAAGTTAATTGCAAATTTACTCGTCACAAGTGGTGCTTCCCGAATATTAACAATTGATTTGCATGCGGAACAAATTCAAGGGTTTTTTGATATCCCGGTAGATCATTTATATGCAACACCAGTATTGGTGGAATATTTTAGCAAATATAATTTAAGTAATTTAGTCGTGGTTGCTCCAGATACTGGACGAGCTAATCGAGCACGTGGTTTTGCTAAACGACTGAATGATAATGTACCAATTGCAGTGATTGACAAACGGCGGCCCGAATCTAACCAAGCCGAAGTTATTAGCGTAGTTGGTGATGTTAAAGATAAAGATATTTTAATTTTCGATGATATTATAGATACAGGTAATACACTGATCGCAGCAGCGAATGCGTTAAGAGAGCGCGGCGCAAAAAAGATTATTGCCTGTGCGACTCATGCGGTTTTTTCTAAAAATTGTGTGGAAAAACTAGAAGCATCTGTAATCAGTGAAGTGACGATTACCGATACAATTGAATTAGCACTTGAAAAAAAGAGTAAGAAGATTACCGAACTCTCAGTGTCCGCATTATTGGCTGAAGCTATTAAGCGGATCCATAAAGGAGAGTCGGTTAGTTCATTATTTATATAATTGCTTATTATTAAGCAAAAGGAGTAATATGGAATATATACTTAAAGTTAATGAAAGAAAAGAAATGGGTAAATCAGCGAGTAAAAAGATTCGCAATCAAGGATTTATCCCAGCAGTCGTCTATGGACACGGTGATGAAGCAGTTCATTTGAGTGTTAATGAGAAAGAGTTTACAAAATTGTTAGATAACATTAAAGGGCGCAATCCGATTATTGATTTACAGATTGAAAACAAAACTTCCATTAAAGCAATTATTAAATCGATGCAGCGTGCTGCGGTAAGCAAGAAATTACTATCGATTGATTTCCAAAAAATTCATACGGATGAAAAAATCTCTATTTCAATTCCAATCATTCTCAAAGGTACCGCGATTGGTATCAAAGAGGGTGGTATTTTAGACTTCCCATTACGATCCGTTACTGTGCGTGGCCAAATCGATAAACTTCCTGACCATATTGAAGTTGATATTAGCCATTTAAAAATGGGACACAGTATTCATATTGCTGATTTAAATCTGAAAGATATTGAGTTTTTAGTGTCCGCCGATACGCCGATCGTATCTGTGCTCACTCCCAAGAAAGTTACTGAAGTAACACCGACAGTGACTGAAGAAATTACAGAACCAGAAGTAATTACTGAGAAAAAACGAGAAGTTGAAGAAAGCGAAGGTGAAGGAGAAGGTAAGAAAAAGACTGCAAGTGAATCAGACGCTAAAAAAGAAACCAAAAAATAATTTTGATTATATTTGGCTTAGGTAATCCTTTACCAAAATACAAAGCAACCCGACATAATGTTGGTTTTATGGTATTAGAGCGCATGGCACAAAAACTATCCTTGCGGTTTATCAATCACGAAACCTATGATGAAGCAGTTTCGGATGATTTTAGATTAGTCAAACCAATGCTATATATGAATAATTCGGGTATTGTCGTTAAACAGTATCTATCTCATAAAGATGATTTTTTTATTGTTGTCTATGACGATCTCGATTTACCATTTGGAAAAATAAGAATTCGAGAACGAGGAAGTGACGGTGGTCATCAAGGGGTTGCTTCAATTATTTATCATTTGCAAACAGATAATTTTGCTCGTTTACGAATTGGCATTGGGAAGCGACCAGCTAATATTACTACAACTGATTATGTGCTCTCTGAATTTTCAGTTTCGGAAAAATCCGTGCTTTTGAAAATTTTAGATTCAGCAATAGAAGCTTTGATGGTTATAAAACAAGACGGGGTTAAACAAGCGATGAATAAGTTTAATCCGTTAACAATAATTGAGCCGCAAATTAATAATAATTAATTATGATGAAAGTTGGTTTAGTTGGTTTACCGAATGTCGGAAAGTCATCTTTCTTTAATTTGTTAACCAAAGCCAATGCCAAGGTTGATTTATATCCTTTCACAACAATTGAAAAGAATGTCGGGGTAGTAATTGTTCCTGATGAGCGACTTGAAATGATTGGTAAAATCCTAAAACCACCCAAGATAACCTTTGCAACGATTGAATTTATTGACATTGCAGGATTAGTGAAAGGAGCTTCACAAGGAGAAGGATTAGGTAATAAGTTTTTAGGTCATATTCGTGAAACTGATTTAATTCTCCATATTGTGCGCAATTTTGAAGATGGTTCAATTCCTCATATTTATAATTCAGTAGATCCGCACCGAGACATTGAGATTGTGGAGAGTGAATTAGCTTTAGCTGATTTAGAGATTATAAAACGCAATTTGGAAAAGCTAAAAAAACAATCTTTAAATAATGAAGATAAACATCGCTTAGAACTTTTAGAAAGACTTGAAGCAAATTTAGCTCGTGGGATTATAAAATCTAATTTAGATGATAATGAGCGGAAGATATTAAAAGATTTAAATTTATTTTGCTTAAAACCATATATTTATGCAATAAACTGTTCCGATAAAATAAAAACCGATTTAGGAAATCTGACACGCCTTAAAGATGAGACTACTTTTCTTTTTTCGATTGCCTTGGAAGAAGGTTTAATGGATTTTAGTGAAGAAGAAAAAAGAGAGATGCGAGTAAGTTTGGGATTAAATGTGGATGGGATAAGCGGGATTGTTAAAGCATGTTTTGAAAAACTTAATTTAATCCGCTTTTATACTATCAAAGGTGATGAAAGTCGAGCTTGGGCGATTCCCGAGAACACTAATATTATTGACGCAGCCGGCCGCATTCATAGCGACATGGCGAGTGGATTTATAAAGGCAGAAGTAATGCATTATAATGATTTGATTGCTTGCCAAGATTTTAATAAAGCCCGCGAAACTGGTCATATACGCATCGAAGGTAAAAATTATATTGTTCACGATGGCGATATAATTTTAATTAAATTTGCAACGCATTAAAATGTTATATCATATAATAGAATATATTAGGGAGGCAAAATGGTAAGAAACTATGAAGCAATTTTTGTCATCAGTTCTAAACTGAACGAAAACGAAACTAAAGAATTTAGTGAAAAACTTAAGAAAACAATTGAAGGAATGCAAGGTGTTAAAATAATTAACTCAACCATGGAGAGTCGGCAATTTCCTTATCCCATTAAAAAAGAAACCAAAGGGACATTTCTAACTTTCAATTTTGAAGCACCGCCCCAGGCAATTCAAAGTATCAAAGAAGAAATCAAACATTGGGAAGAAATTTTGCGAAGTACTTTCATTAAAAAGGAGTGAAGCCATGGCTGAACTTAGATTAGGTTCACTTAATTATGTTGCCATTATGGGTCGAGCAACTCGTGAAGTGGAATTAAAATATACCCCGAAAGGGACTCCAACTTGCAATTTATCAATTGCGGTAAACCGCCGCTATCAAGATAAAGAAAGTCAAGAATGGAAAGATGACACCAGTTATTTTAATGTGGTGGTTTGGGGTCCGCAAGCCGAGCGTTGTGCAGAACGCATTAAAAAAGGCAGTGCGCTTCTAATTGAAGGAAGTTTACGAAGCCGCTCCTGGACCAACCAAAATGGAGATAAAAGAAGTGTCGTTGAAATTTTTGCCCGACGCATTCAAGTATTAGATAAAATTGGTAGTGAACCAGATATTACCGAGGTTCCTGAAGAAAATATTGATGAGAGTAATGTGGAACCAGAAAATATCGATGATCTACCTTTTTAAATAATAGTTTTTCTTAAATTATCAAATACCTTGCTTTTACTAAATGAGTAAAGCAAAAAAGGTTAAATCAATTAAAAATATCCGTCCTTCAGTAAGTATCAACGATAAAAAGATATTTCTGATATTAATGGTAATTTTTATCATAATTAATATTTTGAATTTTGACCCTAAATTATTTTTAGGTGGTGATAATGCCCATTATTTAATTTTAGCTAAGTCTTTAATTACGGGTCAAGGCTATCGAGATATTTTTATGCCCGATATGCCTGCACATAGCCAATATCCGCCGGGATTTCCTATTTTATTAGCACCGTTTGTATTATTATTTAGTGATAATTTTATCGCCATAAAGTTAGTTATTATGTTATTGTCAGTTGGTATGTTTTATTTTTGTTATCAACTGTATAAACATTATTTAACTGATCGACGATGGATTTTAGCACTTTTATTAGTTACTTGCTCGCCAATAATTATTATGTATTCACATTATATCCTTTCTGAGATTCCTTATTTATTTTTCTCACTGTTAGCAATTTACCTATTTACTAAGATAAAGATTTTAAATAGAAAAACATTAGCATTATTTATTGGCATGATATCAGCATTGATTGCTACTTATTATCTTCGTACCGTCGGTATCACTTTGCTCCTAGCAATATTAATTTATCTCATATTTACTAAGCGTTATTCGGAATTTGTAATACTCTTATTATTATCGGGGATATTTGTTGCATTATGGCAGATCCGAAGTGTTAAAATAGGAGATAGTGGCTATTTTACTCAATTTTTCAGTCGTAATCCTTATGATCTGGAAGCAGGAAAAATTACTTTTTCAGAATTGATTAGTAGATTTTTTAAGAATTTTAAATTGTACACATTAGAAATTTTTCCGAAGATATTATTACCGACTTGGCATAATGTCGTGGCTTTAAGAATTGTTGGTTTTTTGAGTTCCAGTTTAGTATTAATTGGCCTTATCAGCAAAATTAAGAAAATCAGTATGTTGGAGATTTATTTAGTGCTATTTTTAATCATTACCTTTGCTTGGCCTGCGGTGTGGACGGGTGACCGCTTTTTATTACCCATTTTGCCATTATTGTTTTACTATCTGATATTAGGGATACAGAGATTAATAAAGAAATCCTTTGTTATGCCGTCTTTAATTACGAGTTTTTTTGTAATCTTTTGCCTTGCAGAGCTACTTTCAGTCAGTTCTGAAAATATGCGCAATTTAAATGCTTATTTTCGAGGAGACAAGATGGCGGGTTATCCGCTAGATTGGCAAAATTATTTTAAGGCTTTAGATTGGATTAAGCATAATACTGCCACTGATGAAGTCGTTATCTCGCGGAAACCGCAATTCACTTATTTAATTGCGAATCGTAAGTCATTTACTTATCCATTTAGCAATGATGAAAACAAGTTTTTTGAAATGGTAAAGAAGTATCAACCCCACTATCTATTGTTTGACCGATTTTATTGGACCGCTACTACCACAAAGTATTTAGCACCAATTGTTAGTAAATATCAAGATAAGTTTCAAGTCCTCTACCAAACTTCAAAACCCGAAATGTATGTTTTACGGATTGATGAGTCGCTGTTAGTTAATTAGTTCTAATTTCAACAATTTTTCTTTTTGATTTATGGCCAGCAATGATCCGGAGATTAGCTTTGGGAAGTCGAAAATATTCAGCCAAGATACTTATTAAGGCATGGTTGGCACGATCTTCATGGGGTGGTGCTTTAACCCAAATTGCATAATAGTTTTGATGTTCCTCGATCTTTTCGACCCGAGAGTTTGGTTTAACCACAACTGATATTTTTTTTAGCACCGTTTTAGAAGTTTATTAAGAGACCTGCTAATGCATAATGAAACATTGAGAAATTATAGACTTCTTCAACATCAGCCCCGCCTTCTAAAATTCGATAACCTAATTTAAAATCAAAGTGCTTAGAAAGATGATACTTTAAAGCAATCACAACATCTTCAGCTCGGCCTTGAGGAGCAGCTAAAGCATCGCCATTGATAAGGAGAGTAATTTGTTTTATCGGGTAATATTCAAAATTAAAGTTTATAATCGGGACAAAACCGATATTAGTTTTTACAGATGAGGTATTTGAACTTTGGAGTTTGATGGCGGCGTCTCTAATTTTAGCGGTAAAACCAAGTCCAAATTTAACTTTTTCTTTGTTAAGGAAATCATAACGATATGTTATGCGATAGGAATTAAATTTATAAGTAGATTGAAGAGTTTCATAAGCAGGGAAAGTTACACCTTCAAAAATTATGGTATTATTAATGACACCACTTCCGCTTAAATTTAATGGCGCATAGAGGAGAGAGAAGGTATGTTTCTTGTTTAGGGTATAATTTATACGACTACGAAAAAATAAGGCAGGATCAGTTTTAATCTGATTGGTGAGTGAGAAGCGAGTGCCGGTAGATCGTGGAATTTGTACATTATTATAACCACTGAATACGATACCACCTTCAAAATCAAGTGAGAACTGGGCATAACTGATAATGGTTGTTAATAAAGTTATAAGGATTATTTTTTGCATAGCTATTATCATACTGCAATTCTTAGTAATAATCAAGTTATTTGTGTCCGATAATAAAATAGTTGACATTGATAATAGATAAGGTAAAATTTCTTGCTATGAGAAAATATCTGATTTTATTTTTGTTAGTCGGAGTAGTTGTTTTTTCGTGTCAGAAGAAAATCGAAAAGACCGAGATAACATTTTGGCATGCAATGGGTGGTCCTTTGGGAAAGACTTTAGAATCAATGGTGCGTGATTTTGAGAAAGAGCATCCGGATATCAAAGTAACTTTAGTCGGGATGGGTGATTATAGTGCTTTAGCCCAAAAGTTAATGGGTGCAATTGCAGTGGATAATCCACCGACAATTGCTCAAGTTTATGAATCTTGGACAACCCAATTTTATAAACAAAATCAACTGTTTCCTTTAGATAGTTTTATTTTTAGTCCCAATGGATTAAGCCAAGAAGAGATTGATGATATATTTAGTGTTTTTATTGAAAATAATAAATGGGATGGAAAGTTTTTGACCTTCCCGTTTAATAAGAGTGTACCGGTATATTTTTATAATGCGGCAATGTTTGATTCTTTAGGGATTAATGAATTTCCGAAGAGTTGGAATGATTTTCGTGTGGTCTGTAAGAAATTAACCCGAGATGTCAATAAAGATGGTAAGATTGATATTTGGGGTACAGCAGGTGGTGTTAATTCTTGGTTATTTGGTTGTATGTTATATCAAAGGGGTGTTCATTTCTTAGATGAAAATACGAATAAGGTAACCTTTAACAATCAAGTTGGCGTTGATATTTTAAAGTATTTAATTGATTTGATTTATAAAGATTCAGTAAGTAATTTTATCAGTGGTTATGAACCGCAGAATGATTTTCTATCCGGTAAAATTGGTATTATTTGGGGGACGATTGTATCTTGGGCGTTTATGCGAGATAAGATGACTTTTCCGATTGCAATCGCACCGATTCCGAGTTGGGATAAAAATGCTGTTTTAACCTATGGTACTAATATTTGTATCTTTCAGAAAGCCAATTTAAAGCAGAAAGAAGCCGCATGGCGATTTATTAAATGGTTTACTCGAAGCAAACAACAAGCACGTTGGGCAAGTGAAACTTTTTATGTGCCAGTTTGTCGGAGTGCTCTCGATCAACCGACTTATCAAAAAGTCTTAAATGAAGTAAAAGGTTTACGAGCAGCAATTGACCAATTGAATTATGCTTATTTTGAGCCACGTGGGGAAGAATGGTTTGCGGGTCGTAAGTATTTGGGAGAAGCAATGGAAGAAGCATTACGCTTAAAGACTGACCCGAAACGGGCGTTGGATAATGCGGCTTTAAAAATTGAAAAGGAGTGGAAAAAGTAAAATGAGAAAATATACGATAAAATCAGTAGTTATTGTTTTGATTGTGTTGTGTAATTTTTTTATCAGTATTAGCGAAGCACGGCCGATTCTTGATGTTCGAAGAAATAATAGTAATGGCGTTCCATTGCTCTTAGATTCGACGGTCACGATAAGTGGCATTGTTTCGGTCGCTACTCATTTTGGTAGTTCGGGCCCGGCATATGTTTTTGATAATACCGGTGGCGTCGCGGTTTATGGTTCAAGTGTATCGTCGTTGGTGATTGGCGATAGTGTTACGGTGACTGGAACGGTGACGCTTTTTAATGGTCTTACTGAAATTATCAATCCGACCATAACTAAACATAGTAGTGGTAAGATTGTTACGCCGGTGGCAATGAGTATTCCACAAATTGCGAGGATTGACACTGCGGCGGGTTATGTGGAAAATGAAGGGACTTTAATCCGTCTCAATCAGATACGCATTCCGCAAGCCAGTGGTAATTTTGCAGGTAATACTAACTATACAATTCAAGATACTTATGGTAATACGGCGCAGATACGGATTGATAATGATGTGACGAGTTTAATCGGCCAACCGATTCCAACTGGTTATTTTAATTTAATTGGCGTGATTGCCCAGTATGATAATTCAGCACCATATTTTGATGGTTATCAAGTAATGCCCCGTAATAGCAGTGATTTGCAATTGCCGGTTAACGCAATACCGATCGCTAATGCAATTGTGGATGCAGATAGTAATGGGATTCCTGATTTAAGAGGAAGTAGTGTTGTTATTACGGGCATTGTGACAGTACCAACAGGAGTGTTTTCAAAAACCCAGACAGATATTTATGTACAAGATAATACTGCTGGGGTGAATGTTTTTAGTTTTTCTTATCAACCTGTTCAATTGGGTGATAGTGTGATTGTGAGTGGGGTTGTTTATTTTTATCGGGGAAAGACCGAAATTTACAATGCTAACATTACGATTGTTGCCAACAATCGGCCTTTACCATCGCCGATTCCATTAACAACGGCAATGATGAATCGAGAACCATATGAAGGTAGTTTGGTGATGCTCCGGGGTGTTTTTTCTACTGCCTTTTTACTGCTGGGTGATCAGAATTATGTTTTGATTGATTCCACGGGTAATTGTGTCCTGCGCATTGATAGTGATACAGATATTCCTGGTTTAGTTGTTGCCCAAGATACTTTTACAGTGATCGGTATTAAAAGTCAATATACAACCGATACGATGCCACCGGTAAATTCTGGTTATCAATTTTTACCCCGCTTTCGCAGTGATTTTTCACGGAGTTTAAATGATCAATTACCATTGTTAACAATTAATGAAGTGCAACGAGTGGGACTTGATGGCTATTCTTCTTATTATGAAGGTCAGTATGTGAAAATACAAGGTTGGATTAGTGGACCGGCCAATGTTTTTACCAGTGGCTCGTCATATAGTTTATATCTTCAAGATGCAACCAATGGTGTTAACATCTATGCTCCTCAAGTGTCTTCTCAACATACCCATTTATTAAATATTGTGGGCACAAAATGGGAATGTATTGGGCGGGTGACTGAATATGCCGGTCTCACGGAAGTTGCGAATGGCGCAATGTTTTTATTGGATTCAAATCCTCAAGCGCTTAATGTGCGAGTTTTGCCTTACAACACACCAATCACCGAGGCAATGGAAAGTCAATTGATTGAAGTGAGCGGTGCGATTATTACAGAACCATCAGTTTCAGGCGCCGGTCGAAACTTTACCATTAAGAATGGTACCCCAGCTATAACCATTCGAGTTGTTGATGGAGCCGGCATTCCTTTGAATTGGATTTGTAAAAACCGACGCATCAAGGTTACGGGTATTGTTGGTCAGTATGATAATTCGTATCCATATAATACAGGTTATCAAGTGATGCCAAGATTTATTTCGGATTTGGTTGATATTACGGATTCAATGGTCGCGGCCGATTCAGTTTTAAGAATTGATACGATTTTCCCAAATCCATTTTCAGTGAATGATCCGGATCCTTATCGTCAGTACGCGACGATTCGAATTAATGCGCCTCTGGATTATCGGATTTATATGGAAATCTTTGATTTAGAAGGTCGTTTAGTGAGACGCCTGTTAACAAATCATCCGGGTGGTTATCAAGAACTCTCTTGGGATGGTAAAGACGATAACTTAGAACCTTGTCCACTGGGGATTTATATTGTGAATTTAAAAGGAATTACTGCTCACGGTCGTAATGTGGTGGTGCGTAAACCGATTGTAATCGCGACTAAGTTATGAACCGAACATATCAAAAATATCACCGCATCGTTATTTTTATAGTCAGCGTCTTAGTCTTTAATAATGCCAAGGGCATTTGGGGTATTTGTCAAGATGTTGCTAGTAAAGGGGTTGGTAATGTTAGTTATAGTGCGTATCTGACTTTACCATTATACCTACAAAGTCAAGCTCGGGATAGTGCGATATATTATGATGCGGATGAGAAATATCGGACTTATGGTGGTTATATCCAGTATGGCATAAGTAAAAATTTTGATATTGGCTTACATGGTAATTCATCAGTTAATTCTTCAGTAGGACTTAATCTGAAATATCAAGCGACAAATAATTGGACAGTGATGGTCGGTTGTGATTATGTGATCAATGAGCTTATGCTATCACCATTTGGAACCGTGATTGGGGGCGTTGAATTGAGTAGGAATTTTTCGGTTTACGGTGGCGCAAAAGTTTTTCGCTGGCCTAATATGTATATCCAAACCAATACAAAGCGAGATATTTTAACCGCGCAACTTTTTAGTGGTGTTCATATTTATAGTAAGAGCGGTTGGAAGAATCAACGCTTGGCATCTTTTTTGCCGGGTGGGTTGTATGTTGAGTTGGGTTATCCGTTAAATGTTGATAAGCAAGTTCTAACCATAACTCTTGGCTTAGATGGATTTTTCGGTATTTCGTTTCCTCGGTTGATTTGGTAATTATTTCATCTTATCAATCCTTTATCTTTAATAATCAAGAGGTTAAGGGGCTAAACTTTATTTCTATTTAAGGTTTGCTTTAAGATTTAACCAGAGGGAGGGGATCGTACTCAATCAGTACCCAGTCATGCTTATGATATTGCGATTATTAAGCAGAATTTTAATTAAATAGATTTTAATTTAGTATAAGCCGTTGATAATTTTTCCTTTTGGATATTCAACATAATAATTTAAAGTGATGACGAATTTTTGTTGGGGTTTTATTTTGGGCTGATAGGTAAAACTGCCAAGATTTTTATCTTCTTCATAACTACTAGGTTCGATTTTCGTTACTTTGACTTCAATATCTTTGTGTTGTGAGATTGGTATCTGTTCGATGATTTTGATATCAATGTCTTGCTTGTGCAGATTTTCAATAGTACTGCGATATTCAAATTCTTTTTTCTCGCGTTTACTAAAAAGACCGACTGATGAAACCATAGTTTTAATTAGTTCGTGTTTTACTTTGACTCGTTCATCAGTGCCAAAACTGATTTCGCACGATTCTTCCGGAGCGATCGTATTGAGATAAGTATTGCCGCTAAACTCATTACCAACATAAGTATTGGCATTGCCAGCTAAAAAGATATAGTTGCTTGAGTTCTTGAATTTACCGTTGAGATAGGCAATTTCTTGGACTTTGGGAATGGTGTAATATTGAAATGTAGCGGGAAATTGAGTTTGTAGGAGTGTGACTTTTTTAGCAGGTTCACCGCTTTTAAGCGTGATTCGACCCGGTATTACATATTGAATAGAAATACCGGTTTCAACAGTTGGGATTTCATAGGTTTCAGCCTTGGCACCATAGTCAACGATTTTTTCATAAGCTTGAGATTCCGTCATTGGCATACCACGCGTGGGTAAGGGACGTGCTTCATAGAGATTTAGATACCAAGGAGAGAGGATTGGAATGATACCACTTAAAGCAGGTTTTGCGGTTGATAAGACTACTTTGACTCGTTCCCAATCTTCGGCGGTCGTT
>CBFGJZ010000023.1:0-26276 GCA_965649215.1 Caldifarciminota bacterium | reverse complement strand
ATTGATTGTTGCAAGCAGTGGTTTTGGTTGATTGTGTCTTAGATAATTTTCAATGGTTTGGATTAATTGTTGTGTGGGTCTTAACTTAAGAAATCTTTGATATAGAAAGTCCATGTGGGTAAAAAAAACAAAGGGGGCTTAAAGCCCCCTTTTAGTTTACTACTTTTTCTTGGCGACCTTTTTCTTCGCCTTGGGTTTTGCTTTTTTCATACACGGCATAGTGCCTCCTATCTTCTAACAATTTTAGTTTATAATAAATCAGCAGATTGTCAATAGTTAATTTAGTTTTATAATATAATTATTGTTTCAGATTTTTTTCCCTGAATTAATGAAATCTTTTTGGGGTATGATTGAAATGTCAGATTATGTTTTTATAAGATAATTTTTAATGTTAGCGATGTGTTCTTTATTGATTTATATTTATGATTGTTACTTTTACTTACTTTTTTCTTGACATTTAACTAAATAGTTATAAACTATTATTAGATTATTTACTTTTCTTTAAGGAGATAATTTTATGTCAGGACATTCGAAATGGGCAACTATTAAACATAAAAAGAGTAAAGCTGATATTGAACGAGGCAAAATATTTTCAAAATTGATTCGTGAAATTACGACCGCCGCTAAAATTGGTGGTGGAGATCCCGCCGCTAATCCACGTTTACGGACTGCAATAGAATCGGCTAAAGCAGTGAATATGCCTGCAGATAATATTGAACGGGCAATTAAAAAAGGAACCGGTGAACTACCAGGAGTAAGTTACGAAGAAGTTGATTATGAAGGTTATGGACCAGGCGGTGTGGCAATGATTGTGAAAGCGCTTACGGATAATAAGAATCGAACTACCGCTGAGATGCGTCATATATTTTCTAAATATGGTGGAAATTTAGGCGCAGCAGGTTGTGTCGCTTGGCAATTTTCACCCAAAGGTATCATTATTATTCCACGGAGTGGCAATGACGAAGATAAAATCTTTGCGATTGCTTTGGACGGAGGAGCGGATGATGTTAAAACTGATGCAGATTCTTATCAAGTGATCACGCCACCAGAAAATTATGAAAAGATCAAAAAGCAATTTGAAGCAGAAAAGATTACGATTAGCCATAGCGAGTTAACACAAATTCCTCAAAACACCGTTACTTTGGATGAGAAAACTGCAGAGCGAGTGCTTAAAATGTATGAAGCATTAGAATCACATGAAGATGTCCAGAAAGTTTTCGCTAACTTTGATATTTCAGAAGATATAATGGAACGACTTTCAGCATCGGTTGGTAACGAATAGTTTTTGATAGTTGGGATTGCTACTAGTTTTTCGTGACAAGAGTTAATCGGATTTTAGGTTTAGATCCCGGCTTGTCGGTTACGGGTTATGGTTTTGTGGTAAACGAGCAGTGTTTAGATTATGGCATGGTGCGGACAGATAATGCTTATCCCTTAGGAGAACGAATTGCCAAAATTATTTCAAATTTGCGAAAATTGATTTTACGGCACAAACCCAAAGTCTGTGTGATTGAAAGTCTTTTTTTTCGTCAACAATCAGCTCGGAGCGTGATTTATTCGGCCCATCTGCGTGGTGCTTTGTTTTATCTGTTATTTAAATTAAATATTCCGGTCATTGAAGTCACCCCGGCAAAAGTTAAAAAGGTTCTTACGGGCAATGGCAGGGCATCTAAAGCACAGATAAATTATATGGTGAGGAAACTCTATAAACTAGATGGTAAAGTTAATGAGCATGCTGCGGATGCTTTGGCAGTGGCTTATTGTTATGAAGCGATGCAAAAGTTAAACAGTATTTATCGCTTACGAAAATGATTGGGTTGTTGCGGGGTAAGGTTGTTTATAAAAAAGCAATGAGTTTTATTGTTGATTGCCAAGGTGTTGGTTTTTCAATCACGGTGCCATTTCCGTTGGCAAAGTCAATTGAAGTAAATTCTTCGGTTACATTATATGTTCAAACTGTTATCAGTCGAGATGAAATTAGTTTGTATGGTTTTGAAAATCCAGAACAGAGAGATATTTTCAATACGATAATTGGTGTGCGTGGAGTTGGCGCGAAAGCCGCGATTAATATTTTATCTCGGCTCAGTCCAACTGAGATTATTAAAGCAATTGATGAAAATCAAGTTTCTTTATTTAGAACCATTCCTGGTATTGGCGAAAAAAAATCAGAGATGATTGTTTTTAATTTACGAAAGTCTAAACAAGCAACGGAAGGATTGCCGGATAGTCATAAAGAAATTGTTCAAGCGTTATTAAATTTGGGATTTAATCGCAAAGAAATCAATGAGAAATTAAGCAAAATTAAAGACTGGCAGAGTAAATCAGTCACCGATGTCATTCAAGATATCTTAAAACAAAGATAAAGATGATCGACATTGACAGGATAAGTAGGGATATAAGCAATGACTAAGTCTAAAGCCACACGCATTACCTCGCCCGATCGTATTGAAGGCGATGAAATATTTGATATTAAGTTAAGACCGAGAACTTTGGATGAATTTATTGGTCAGAACAAGATTAAAGATAATTTACGAGTCTTTATTACTGCGGCCAAAGAAAGACAAGAGCCATTAGAACATGTATTACTTTTTGGGCCATCGGGCTTAGGTAAGACAACATTGGCAAATATTATTGCTTATGAGATGGGTAGTGGAATTAAAGCAACTACCGGTTCAGTGTTAGAACGCCCTGCCGATCTTTGTGGCATTTTAACTAATTTAGAAGATAAAGATATCTTTTTTATTGATGAGGTGCATCGTACTAATAAATCAGTTGAGGAGTATTTATATCCTGCTTTAGATGATTTTACAATTGATATAATGTTAGATAAAGGACCCGGAGCACGCACTTGTAAAATTCCAATCAAGAATTTTACCTTAATTGGTGCAACAACCCGGTCCGGTCTTTTGACAGCCCCGCTCCGAGCGCGGTTCGGAATTTCGTTTCATCTTGATTATTATCCACCCGAAGACCTGTTTTTAATCATTCAGCGGTCAGCTAAAATTATGGATATTGCTATTTATGAAGATGCAGCAAAAGAGATTGCCTTGAGAGCTCGTGGTACACCACGAGTTGCCAACCGACTTTTACGAAGAGTTCGGGATTTTGCGCAGGTTAATAAAAAATCAATAATTGATAAGGATATTGTCGATTACGCCTTAGAAAAGTTAGAAGTTGATAAGAATGGTCTCGATGAAATGGATAAACGGATATTGTTAACAATTATTGATAAATTTTCGGGCGGACCAGTTGGTATAAATACTTTGGCGGTAGCCTTGGGTGAGAGTGCGGAAACTATTGAAGAAGTATATGAGCCGTTTTTAGTGCTAAAAGGATTTTTACATCGTACCCCCCGCGGTCGTGAAGCGACGGAACTAGCCTATCAGGCTTGTCAAAAAAAGTATCGTTCTCAAATTCACTTTGGCTTCAAAGGGAATGAAAATAAGAAATGAAAAACATTAACACAGTTATTTTCCAATAAATAATTATTACCATGCTATGCTCTTGTTAGAACCTGAATTTATGTTGATTACATCTTTTTAAACCGATGCTAAAAAATGCTTTTATTGTCGCTTTAACAGTAGGATTAGTGGGATTTGGTAATATTAGTAATGGTTATGAAGATGCTACTAAAAAAATAGTTGTTATCTGTTTTGATGATGGTTATTATTCAGTCTATAAATACGCCTACCCAATCTTAAAACGTTATCAAGTTCCCATGACTTTAGCAGTGATTACTTCTTATTTATCTAAGTCTAATCAGGTACGCAAATATGCCAGTGAGTATCAATTTATGAGTCAAGGTGAAATCAAAGAGATGATAGAACAACTTGATATCGAAGTCGCCAGCCATTCGGTTAGCCATCCTGATTTGACCAAATTGCCCCATGAAAAAGCAATCTCTGAATTAAGACAGTCAAAAGCAATACTTGATTCGCTCTTTAAACAGGAAACTATTACTTTTGTATATCCCTACGGAGCGGTTAACCGAAAAGTCATTGAACTTACTAAAAGAGAGAATTATAAATTAGGCCGAAGTGTTCGTTGGGGACAAGTTAATCTGTGGGTTGACCGTTATTTATTACCTGTTAAAGAAGTAAGAAACACAACCACAGTTGATGAAGTTGTAAGGTATATTAATAATAATGATATTACAATTTTATTGTTTCATCGTCTCAGTCGAGCGCCCATGGTTTTTACCGAATGGTCGGTTGATAAGTTTAATCGATTAATTGATACCTTAAGCGCAAATGAAAAGATTGAGTTTTTGACTTTACGCGACTTATATCAAAAATGGTGGCAAGAGATGATGGTGAGATTTATCAAAGATAAAGGCTGGTTAGAAACAGATTATTTAATTAACGACCTATTCAATAAGATAGACATCGACAACACCCGAACTTTCAATTCCAGCATCATTAAATAGTTTGATATTTCGTTTGTAACCGACAAAAAAATCGATATGATGGTCACAGACCATACTGCCAATATCATGGGCATAGACAATACCTGGTTCATATTTGTCGTTTAAGCCAATTAAGATAACCCGGTCAATCTTGGTCATCTCAGGGATGTATAATTTTGACCCGGTCGGAATGATTTTGGGGTCTGTCGCAACTGAGATAAATGGTTTTAACGTATATCCGCCATAACCAAGAAAGTCTGAAACGATCCTTACTTTATTCTTTTTCTTAAGATAACTGATCCGACGGCCATCTTTGAGTTCAGCACAGGATTCTTTACGGAAATCGGATACGAATTTTGATGGAAAATAGCCGAGTAATTTGCCATTTTCCAAAAATAAAGGGGTGGTTTTAGGACCGCTGTAGTCTTTTTCTTCCACAATCCAATAAAAAGTGACTTTGAATTTGCCAAGGTATTTGTAATTTAGGCGTTCAGGTTGTTCTGATTTATTGATATCAATATGTAAAAGTCGGGTCTCGGGTCGGTTTGGGTCGTCTTTAATAACGGGACGATAGATACAAGACAATCCCAAAACCATTAAAAATACAAAAAACCGCATTATGCGGTCTTTTAACCTTAAAATAAGCATTATAACATATAATAAGCGTAATTTTCACTTATGTCAAGATATAAGATGTTAAATTTAGATATGATTATTTAATGTAAGGTATTGAAATATATTATCTTATATTGTTAAAGCACTCTAAATTTCTATCTGAATGCTTTAAGGGGTATATGGGGGTGAGTTTTTCTTGACATTGAGCATTAGTTAGGGTTATAATCTTTTATGGTAAATATGGAAGATATTGAGATTAAAGAGAATCTGGCACGGGTTTATGAAAAAATAGCCATTGCAGCGGCTAAAGTAAATCGCCAAGCATCAGAAATTACATTGGTAGCGGTTACAAAAACAGTCCCTGTCGAAAAAATAATAATTGCTATAAATAATGGAATTAAAGTTATCGGTGAGAATCGGGTTCAGGAAGCAGATGATAAATACCCCTATATACCACATCAAGTTGAATGGCATTTAGTTGGCCATTTACAAACCAACAAAGTAAAAAAAGCATTAGAGATATTCTCTATGATACAAAGCGTTGATTCTCTTCATCTTGCATTAGAAATCCAAAAAAGAGCACTTGCTGTGAATAAGACCATTCCTGTTTTAATTGAAGTCAATACAGCTCAGGAAGAGAGTAAATTTGGGATAAGGGAGTCAGGTTTATTTAATTTGGTTGCTGAAATCTTAAAGTTATCTAATGTTAAGTTAATGGGGTTAATGACATTGGGTCCCATCACTGCCATTCAAAATAAAGAGCAATCAAGACCTTGTTTTAGAAAGCTTTACGAGTTAAAAGAGAAAATTGAAGCAGAGTTTAGGCTTAAGTTACCATATTTGTCAATGGGAATGAGTTCGGATTATGAGGTCGCTATTGAAGAAGGAGCAAATATGATAAGAGTCGGGACTGCGATTTTTGGGAGTCGTTTAACATAATAAAATTTATGGAAAAAGATAAGTTTGAACAGTATGTAATTGAAGCAGTTAAAGCATTGCCCAAGTTTTTCCGAGATAAACTGGAAAATGTAAGTATTATAATTGAAGATTTCCCGTCAGAGGAGATTTTGACTAAAATGAAGCGGGGTAAATATGAATTATTAGGCACCTATCAGGGGATTCCGTATAACAAAAGGGGCTTTTGGTATGGAAATGTTTTACCTGATAAGATAATTATCTATCAAAAGCCCATTGAAAGGATTGCTAATAACGAAGAGGCAATTAAAGAATTGATTAGTAAAGTGATAACGCATGAAATTGGACATTATTATGGGCTATCAGAAGAAGAACTAAGAGAAGCAGGAGTATAATTAATCGATCTTTAGTTTAACTTCTCTAATATTATTACTTGCCAGAGATTATTTAATAAGTTGAAGACCAATAGTTAATATTGCACCTGTGATGACGGGGACGGATAAATTATCATCAATATTAAAAGGCAGAACTTCAACTATCGTGGCGACAAAAGCACCAATAAAGATTAGACTACTTGGCATATAAACAAAGAGATGGAGTATATAACCCAAGACAAGACACGCTAATAAGTGGGCTAATGAGCCTTCTAAAGTCTTATTAAAAAGTTTATGTTTGCCATAAGCCAAACCAAGCATCTTAGCAGAAAGGTCGCCAAATATTAAAAAGACCATTACACAAAATGCAATTGTCCGTTCAAATAACAGAAAACTGAGAAAGCAACCAAGCAAGAAAAGTGTCATTGATGAAATTCTAACTTGTTCTTTATCTTTATAAATTGTAATTGATTTTCTGATATCATGGATAAAAAACCGCCCCACTCTTTTATGTAAGATCCGGACAACATCAGTTATGAAAAAAATTGCTAGAACCGTGCCAATTAAGGTAATCAAAGATGATTTTGAGATGAAAAAACTTAAAATTGGGAACGCCATCGCCGCAGGCCTAATTAAGGTGCGCCATAATCTAAAATCAGGGTAATTTTCATAATCAATCGTATATAGGTTAAACTTGATAATATTATAAATGGCTAAGGCAAAAAGGTAAGTAATGATAATCAAACTAGTGATGACTTCAATTCGTGGGGGTAAACGATAGATTAAGAAAAAGCCGAAAAGGGGTAGTACGGTAATTGCAATAAGTTCTTGAATATGAGAGATAATAATCATTATGACGATGGTTAAAATCAGAAGTAATAAATCCAAAATGACCAACTGAGATTTACTAATAAAAAAAAGTTGATATAGATTATAAAGTAAAAGCCCGGTAGCACTAGCCGCGCCTTGTCCACCTCGAAAACCGATATAAAAGGGAAAGATATGGCCTAAAATCGCTGCAAACCCGCTAAGATAAGCAATTATTGATGAAGTATGAAAGATTTGTCTGGCAATGATAATTGCGAGAATGCTTTTACTGACATCATAAATTGCAGTGGGAATGGCAGGAATTATACCGATTGTTTTAATAACATTGGTTGTCCCTGCATTGCCCGTACCAATTTTTCTTATATCAATGTCTTTTATCCACCTTGATAGAAAGTATGCAGGTAGTATTGAGCCCAATAGATAGCCCAAAAAGATTGCTATAATGCTATTAACCATATTTATCCCCGCTTTAAATAATAGAATTTAGCATAAAAAGATAAATTTGGCAATAGTTTTAATAATTTTTTATGTGATCAGTCTTATGGGCTGACACGATGGCCTAAACAGTAGGAGAACACATATTAAGTGTGACTTTGATACAATTAAAACAGTGCTAGTTGAATAATAGATAAATCTCTTATAAAAGATCATTAAAGATGTTTTGAAATTAAACGGGATATTTAACTATACTATAACCAGAATAATTTCAATAAGTAACCGAATAGGTTATCCCTTAAACTTGACTAAGAGAGTTAGCTGTAGTATAATTTATTTTTAATAATATATTTTATTTAAAATGGAGAAGTCATGGAAAAACCTAAAATTGTTACAAAATTACCAGGTCCAAAGGCACAGAAAGTTTTACGCAAAGATTTAAAATATATTTCGCCATCTTATACCCGTTCCTATCCTGCGGTTATATGCAGTGGTCAAGGTTGTTGGGTTTGGGATGTAGATGGTAATAAGTTTTTAGATTTTAATGCCGGTGTTGCTGTATGTGCAACAGGTCATTGCCATCCAGATATTGTCAATGCAGTCCAAAAACAAGTTCAGACATTGATTCATATGTCAGGTACTGATTACTATTACCCATTACAAACTGAATTGGCAGAAAAACTTGTTGAGATTACGCCGGGCGGGATGAATAAACGGGTGTTTTTCTGTAATTCGGGTGCTGAATCAATAGAAGGTGCTTTTAAGCTTGCCCGCTATATGACAAAAAGACCTTATGCAATTGCTTTTTTAGGCGCTTTTCATGGTCGAACTATGGGCGCTTTATCTTTGACCGGCAGTAAAACCGCTCAAAAACAAGGTTTTGGTCCCTTAATTGCAGGAGTGTATCATGTTCCCTATGCATATTGTTATCGTTGTGCTTATAATTTAGAATATCCAAGTTGTAATTTTGCTTGTGTCAGTTATATTGAGGAAGAGTTATTCAAAAAGACAGTTCCGAGCGAAGAAGTATGTGGTATTTTTATTGAGCCCATTCAGGGTGAAGGTGGTTATGTAATACCACCGGATGGTTATTTTACCAAATTACGGGAATTATGCGATAAATACGGAATTCTTTTAATTGTTGATGAGGTGCAATCAGGAATGGGCAGAACGGGCAAAATGTTTGCGATTGAACATTACGAGACAATGGCCGATATCTATTGTATTGCCAAAGGACTTGCCTCAGGAATGCCAATCGGAGCGTTTATTGCCAATCGGAGTTTAATGAGTTGGCCCACCGGCAGTCATGCCTCAACATTTGGTGGTAACCCGGTATCGTGTGCTGCAGCTATAGCAACGATTAGATTATTAGAGAACGGATTAATTGAAAACGCTGAAAGGATGGGCAAAATCATACTAAAACAATTAGAAAGTTTACAGGCAAAATATCCAATAATCGGTGATATTAGGGGAAAAGGTTTGATGATTGGCATTGAATTAGTTGAAGACAGCATTAGTAAAAAACCGATTCCCGAAAAAAGAAATGCGATTGTCTATGAATGTTTTGAAAAAGGACTGCTCTTGCAAGGATGTGGCCAGACGGCAATTCGTTTTTCACCGCCCTTAATTGTTAATGAAGATGAGATTACGGTTGCTTTGGAAATCTTTGAATCGGTACTAAAAAAACATTGTAATTAAATAAAAACTATTTAATCTCTTAATTGCAAGATAACAAATATCACCGAGATTAAGTAAATATAATAAACCCTTGAAGAAGCTAACCACAGATAATTTTCTTAAAAAGATATTTCTGACGATTCAGAAATACCAGATGCTTAAAGAAAATGAGCGAGTACTAATTGGTTTTTCGGGTGGCCCTGATTCAACTGCGCTTTTTTTTGTTTTGCATCAATTAAGAGATATCCTAAAAGTGAAATTGATTGCACTCCATATTAATCACCAAATTCGGGGCAAGAGTGCTTTACAAGACGAATGTTTTTGTATTGAATTTTGTAAAAAACTAAAGATTCCGATTGTCATCAAAAGAGTGTCAGTCAAGGAGTATGCTTTACAAAATAAATTATCAATTGAAGAAGCAGCTCGAACTTTACGATATGAGAAATTGTTTGAAATCGCAGAGCAAAGAAAGTGTGATAAGATTGCCCTTGGTCATCATGCTAATGATAACACAGAAACTATTTTGCTCAATTTGGTAAGGGGAAGTGGGTTGACGGGTTTAACAGGAATCCCACCGACACGGGAAATTATTATTCGACCATTAATTGAGATTACGCGTCAAGAAATCATCGATTATCTAAAAGCAAATCATCTTAAATATTGTCACGACCTTTCAAATTTTGAATTAGGTTTCAGACGTAATTTTATTCGTCACGATGTAATTCCTAAACTTGAGAAAATAAATCCCTCTTTACATACCACCTTAATTAAAACTTCAATTATTTTACGAGATATGGAGCAGGGCATTAAAGAGATTACCGAAAACGCGATAAAAAATGTAGTTCGTAAATCCAACTCAAAACGGATTGAACTTGACATTAAAAATCTTTTAATCTATAATATGTTAGTAAGGCGGGAGATAATAAAAGCAATGCTTCCCCGTTATGATTTTAAAATGATTGATAATGTTTTAAGTCTTCTTGATAAACCAAGTGGAAAAGGAATCTATCTCTCCGATAATTGGGTTGCTTATCGGGATTATGATAAACTGATTATCAGTAAAAGAGAGAGTCAGCGTGTGAATGAGCATCAAATTTGGCCCATAGATATAAAGAGCGTAAATTATATTAAAGAACTTAATTTATCAGTTATCACAAAGATTGCTAAAATTACTGCGATTGATAAGCAAAAACTGAATGATCAGAGTTATGCGGTTTTTGATAAACAAGCAGTTAATTTGCCATTGCTGATCAGATTGCGAAAAGAAGGTGATCGTTTTACTCCGTATCAGGGAGTAGAGATGAAACTGAAAGATTTTTTGATTAATAATAAAATATCGCGTGAGATAAGAAATCGCTTGCCAATTTTATGCGATAAAAACCATATTTTATGGTTGATTGGGCTACGGCGTTCGAATCATGCTTTGGTTAATAAAAAGACGAAAGAAGTTGTCGTCATAGAAGTTAAAGCAACTAAACAAAGTTAGTGAGTAATTAAAGATGGCAAAACAACCAATTAAAAAACCTATCATTAGTAATTTTATAATTTGGATAGTAATATTTTTAGTTGTCTGGACTGCCTGGAATTTTGTTATGCGTCGGAGTGCGGGTAAAGCGAATATTGAATATTCCCAATTTATTAAAGAATTGGAAGATGACAATATTAAATCGGTTACGATATCAGAAAAAGAAATCTCAGGGAGTTTAAGAAAAGAGTCAACCCTGCCGGGTGAAAAAAAGTCATATAAGCATTTTAAGACCTATATTCCATTTGAAGATGCCGATTTAATTAAAACTTTATTAGCCCGCAATGTCGTAGTTGTTGCCAAACCTTCGTCGCCATGGACTTCGCTTTTATTATCAATTATTCCGTGGCTGGTATTTATCGGGATTTGGGTTTTCTTTATTCGACGAATGTCAGCAGGTTCAGATCGGGCATTTACATTTGGCAAGAGCCGTGCGCGGTTATTAACCACTGATCGCCCGAAAATTACATTTGACGATGTCGCAGGAATTGAAGAAGCAAAAGAAGAATTAAAGGAAGTGATTGAGTTTTTAAAAGCACCAAGCCGATTTCAACGATTAGGTGGCAAAATACCGAAAGGAGTACTTTTAGTCGGTCCCACAGGAACCGGCAAAACTTTATTAGCTCGTGCAGTTGCTGGCGAAGCTGGCGTGCCGTTTCTTTCTATTTCTGGCTCAGATTTTGTTGAGATGTTTGTTGGAGTCGGAGCAGCTCGGGTTAGAGATTTATTTGAACAAGGTAAAAGACATGCCCCCTGTATCATCTTTATTGACGAGATTGATGCAGTTGGTCGCCAACGGGGAGCAGGTTTGGGTGGTGGTCATGATGAACGTGAGCAAACCTTGAACCAATTATTGGTTGAAATGGATGGTTTTGATACCCAAGAAGGGGTTATTATCATGGCCGCAACAAATCGCCCTGATATTTTAGATCAGGCATTACTCAGACCTGGTCGCTTTGACCGTCAGATTGTAGTTGACAGGCCTGATGTTATTGGGCGGGAAGGGATTTTAAAAGTTCATACTCGTAAAATTCCGTTGGGTAAGGATGTTGATTTTAAAGTGTTAGCGCGGGGGACACCGGGTTTTTCCGGTGCTGATTTAGCAAATATGGTTAATGAGGCAGCGTTGCTTGCCGCTCGGCGTAATAAGTCAGTGGTAGAAATGAAAGATTTTGAAGACGCAAAGGATAAGGTTTTAATGGGTGTTGAGCGGAGGAGTTTATTTATCTCCGAACAGGAAAAGTCCTGGATTGCTTTTCATGAAGCAGGTCATACACTCGTGTCAAAGTTAATGCCGGGGTCAGATCCGATTCACAAGGTTACGATTATTCCGCGAGGTCAAGCATTAGGTGTAACTCAACAACTACCATTAGATGATCGTAAGATATATTCTAAATCATATTGCTTAAATCAATTGGTAGTTATGTTAGGTGGTCGCGCTGCTGAAGAGTTACAATTTAATGATATCTCAACCGGCTCAAGAGATGATATTAATCGGGCAACGATGTTAGCGCGAAAAATGGTTTGTGAATGGGGAATGAGTGAGAAATTAGGTCCTTTGACTTTGGGTAAGGCAGATGAAGAGATATTTTTAGGTCGAGAAATGGGACTACATCGTAATTATTCAGAAAAAACCGCCCAGTTGATTGATAGCGAAATCAGTCGATTTGTTGAAGATGCCCACCAAACCGCATTAAAAATCCTCAGAGAAAACTTTGATAAATTAAAAGTTTTAGCCCAGAAACTTTTGGAAAAAGAGATACTTGATGGTAATGAAATTGATATTTTATTGGGATTAAAAACATCAGTTACCCAAACTTCTGAACAAGGTCAAAATTTATGAAATTACAAGGCTCAATAGTTGCTTTAGTAACCCCTTTTGATAAGAATGGACAAATTGATAAAGAGCAGTTGGTTAAAAATATTAAGTTTCAATTAACCAATCAGACAGATGGTTTTGTCGTTTGTGGAACGACCGGGGAAGCACCAACCTTAAGTGAAAAAGAATGGGAAGACGTTGTCGCAACAACCGTTCAAACGGTTGCTCACAAGAAAGCGGTAATTGTGGGCTGTGGCACGAATGCGACCGATAAGACGATTAAATTTGCTATACGAGCCGAAGCGTTAAAAGCAGATGCTTTATTGGTTGTTACCCCATATTATAATAAACCAACTCAAGAGGGTTTATTTCGTCATTTTGAAAAGATTGCTAATACGGTTTCAATACCGATTATTATTTATAATATTCCTGCTCGTTGTGCGGTAAATATGTTACCTAAGACGATCGAAAGGTTATATAAAAAGTATCCGAAACAGATCATTGGTGTTAAAGAGGCGAGCGGGTCATTGGATCAGTGTCAAGAGATAATTAATGCCTGCGGAAATGAGTTTATTGTTTTGAGTGGCGACGATAGTTTGACTTTACCAATTCTCTCCATTGGAGGTAGGGGTGTGATTTCTGTGATTGCTAATCTGGTTCCGCGAATGGTCGCGAAAATGATTCGTTACTTTTGGGTGGGTAAAATTGAGAAGGCGCAACTGATAAATCAGCAGTTGTTTGCTTTAAGTAAAGTGATGTTTATTGAAACTAATCCTGCGCCGATTAAGTATGCGATGTCATTATTAGGGATGGGTTTAAATATTTTACGACTACCATTGGTTGGTGTATCAGAAGAAAGTCAAAAGATTATCCAACAAACTTTAAAACGATATAAGATCATATAAATTGTTTTTAGTAAAATTGATTTCTGATTAATTTATGATACGAGTTGTGATTGTTGGCATCGGCGGAAAAATGGGACAGACCTTGGTGGCGGCATTGTCAAAAGAAGTGGATATGCGAATAGTTGGTGGGGTTGAATGTGCTACTCATCCAATGCTTGGAAGTATGATAGGAGAGGGACGGGTCTATTCAGATTTGAATGATGTTATTGACCGATGCGATGTGGTTGTGGAATTTGCAAGTCCAGAGGTTACCTTAAAGAATATTGCGATTGCAGCTTTAAAAAATAAACCATTCATCTGTGGGACAACCGCTCATAATAACTTAAATGAAATTTATAAATTTCAATTTCAAATACCGCTTTTAATGGCGGCTAATTTTTCAATTGGCATCAATGCAATTTATGAATTGTTACCAAACTTACTTAAATTATTAAGTGATTTTGATATTGAGATTATCGAAGAACATCATCGGCATAAAAAAGATATGCCCAGCGGAACTGCTAAGCGCATCGCAGAAATAATTCAAGAAGCCAAGGGAACTAAAGAGCCCTTAAAAATTCATTCCATTAGAGCAGGCGAGATTGTCGGTGAACATCGATTAATTTTTGTTAGCAGTGGTGAACGGGTGGAAATTATGCATCAGGCTATTAACCGCAATGCTTTTGCCAATGGTGTGATTAAGGCAATTCACTTTATCGTAAATCAAAAACCAGGATTATATACGATGGCCGATGTCTTGAATTCCCATAACCGTAAATAAAAAAGCTCGTAAAGTTTGAGTTTGTTTGTAAAACCGGAAAGCGGATTCTATGATTTTTTAGTTAAACGAATGATGATTTTTTCAATTTGATGGCGAAAGCGATAAAACAGACCAGCCAAAAGTAAAAGAATCCCAATTAGAATTAGCCATTGAGCAAGCGAAAGCGAAAATGCTTTTGAGCCAACCAAATTATAAGCAATATTAGTGGGCAAGCGGGCAATAAGTACCATAAAGATAAAAATCAAATAGGGAATTGGAGTTAGCCCAGCCAGATAATAAGTAAAATCTCCTAATAAGGAAAATAAGAGCAGTAAAAAGATAATAAAAGGCCCTTTATGAACTACATAATCGTCAAACCGTTGCATTTTTTCTTTATTGATAAAAGTCTGTAAAAGGTTCCGACCAAAAAGACGACCGATGCTAAAAGCAAGCGACGATCCAATAAGAATGCCCAACATACAATAAATCGTGCCGTGCCATGCTCCAAAAATATAACCGGCAACTAATTCTACAATATAACCAGGTAACGGCGCGACAATGATTTGTACGACTTGTAAGGCGATAAAAACTAACGGTGCACGTAGACCAAATTGAGAGACAAAAGCACGGATTTCTTGGGGATTGGTAAGAATAAGCGGGAGTTGGGGATAACGGCGAAATAAGATTAAAATTAGGATTATAAATAATAAGACAAACAGAGCGGAAAAGCAAAGACGGATTAAAGCAGGTCTATCAATTCTTTCTCTCTCGGTAAGATTGCCACGCTCACTTCGTTCGTTCGCAATGACACCCTGTTTCTGTCTTTGCGAGGAGCAAAGCGACGAAGCAATCTTACAGACAGTAAAAATAAATCCTTTAATCATCTTTGTGTTCTTTTTTGTCTTTGTGTTATTCGTTCTCATCGGGATTATTGTTTTTACTTACAATCTTTTTATTGGTTTGCGATTTGGCATCTGTTCATTCCGGTTTATAGCCAAGCCGATGGAATGGATTTGTAACTGACGAGGCAACATTTTTTAAATGGGCAGAGACTCGCTTTAGGAATCGGGCTAACAGGGCATAGATGACCGCATCGCGACCGCTTAATTGATTGTCATTAATAATATCTTCAATCAATTTTTCAATTTCGGGAGCTAATTGAGCGTGTTCTTGCATGACACGTTCCGCCAATTCAGCATCAGCTTCTTTAAAGGCTTTGATGGTTTTATCAAAGATGTTAGTGATGATGTTTTCAAAGTTACGGACGCGTTCACAATAACTACCACATAACCGTTCAGGATACATATGGGCTAATTCAATAAGATTTTTGGCATAATCACCAATCCGTTCAATATCAACCACAATGGTCACTAAAATCAAAGCGCCGGTTGTATCTTGTTTGGGATTGATCGAGAGATGTTCTAAGACTTTGCGTCTCACTAAAATTTGCATTTGGTTTAATTGCTGATCTAATTGATAGATATCAGATACTTCTTTTTCATTATCCATTAAGACCCGCAAGGCAAAGACATACATATCTTTAGTTTTAAGAAGCATTTGATTGGTCAGTTCAGTGGCTTCATTTAATAATGAAGTGGTTCTCCAAAATTTTAGAAAATCGCCAAACATTTTGACTCCTTTTAATATAACTTATTTTAATTTAGTTGTTATAAAAATTATAATCGGCAACAGATAAAAAAGAATGACAATATATGAAATTGCCAAGAACCGATTTTTTGAGGCATGATTACCAAAAAACAGTGCCAGTTTAATGGGAATGATTTTTAAGGGCAAGAAGATACAACTACCGATAAAATTAAAACCAAAATGGGCAAATGCAATTTGAATTGCCAAGGGACTGGCAGTGGCTAAAGCGGCTAATAGGGCGGTAATGGTAGTGCCTATATTAGCGCCCACCATATAAGGAAATCCTTTATCCAGTGAAAGAATGCCTGCGCCAATGAGCGGGATTATTAATGAGGTTGTTACAGACGAAGATTGAATCAAGGCAGTTGTGATTAAACCAATCAGAAATGCGGCGAATGAACTGCCAAACAGATAATGGTCAATAATCAGTTCTAACCGCCGACTGCTCAATGCCTTCATTGAATCGACTAAAAATTTCAAGGAGAAAAAAAGCAGTAATAAAGCAAAGATTACAACTAACCAATTTAACTGCGAGGTGATTTTTAATATTTGATTAGATAAGGGAGTGATGATATATTTCAAAGGGTTGGCAATGTGAGCTCCGCCAAATGAACAGAAAATAGTGCTTAACAGGTGAGAAACTCGTTGTAAGATTTGATATTTTAGTTCTAACGGAAAAACGATGAGGATGGTGAGGATATTAAAAAAATCATGGACAATTGCAGCAGGAAAAGCCCGCTGGAATTCGCTTTTCCGAGTGACATGAATAAGCGAAACTAAAGTATTAGTAACAGTGGTGCCGATATTTGCGCCCATGATAATCGGAATTGCATTACTAATACTGATGATATTTGATGCCACTAAACTAACTGTAATAGAAGTAGTGGCTGATGAACTTTGAATTATGGCGGTGGCAAAGATACCAATAATCAGCCCTAAAAAAGGATTTGCGGTTAAGGCAATTAAGTTTTTAATAAAGTTATTACCCAGTAATTTTAAGCCATCGCCTAATAGATTGATACTCGCTAAAAACAGATAAAGCGAGATAAAGAAGAGTAATAGATATAGAATTTTTTTTGTCTTCTCGCGCACTTAATTTATTGTATTAGTAATTATATTCATTTTATTAATTCAGAGCAACCATTGATGAATAAAGGATTTATTTTTACTGTCGGTAAGATTGCTTTGTCGCTTTGCTCCTCGCAAAGACAGAGACAGGGTGTCTGCGGGTGAATATAATGAGCGTGGCAATCTTACCGACCAAAGAATTTTTAACGCGAATATCATAAACAACTAGCCCGTGATAGTCAATTTACTTTAGGTCAAGTTTTGGCCATAGCCACCGCTACAGCTGAAATTTCTTGAGCATTATTTAATTGGAGTACTCGGGACGCTTCCGAAATTGTCGCAGTGGTTGTTATTACGTCATCAACAAGGATAATCAAACTTTGCTTCGTAATTTCTAAAAAACCAGGTTTGATTGCAAAGGCATTTTCAACATTTTTTACACGCAAAGCAAAGTTAAGTTCGGTTTGCGATTTGGTGTTTTTTACTCTTTTTAAACAATCAAGCACAACCAGATTTGTATTCAAACTAATTTCTTGCGATAAGAGCAAGGACTGATTAAATCCTCGTTCTCGTAATCGGGCAGGATGTAAGGGAATTGGCACTAAATAACGGGCACGGCTTAAAATCGGGTCCGAGATAATTAATCTGGCTAAAGCAAATCCGAAAAGTTTGCCGACCTCAGTTTTTTGTTGATATTTAAAATGATGGATTAAATTTTGATATGGCATTTTATATTTACCTAAAACACGAATTCTCTTTAAAGGGGAAGATTTATTATATTTAAGTGTTGGATGAGAACATTTTTCAGTATGATCGTATGGTAAACCACAGATCGGACAATTTATTAAAGCTGAGGTTGTGACAATCGTATAACATTTTTTACAGATAAATCCTTCGTCAATATCTTTATTACATCCCAGACATTGTGGCGGGAAGATAAAATCCTGAATACTATTTATTAAAAATTGAATAGGTTTAAAAGTAATTTTAGTCACTAAGATTAGTTTTTATTTCTTAGCCGAATGATGACAAAGACCACCGCACCAATAAAAAGCACAAGCGCAATAATTTGATTAACCAAGAAATTGGCAGCGTTTTCATAATACCTGACAAAGTCAATGCCAAATCTAAAAAGTGAATATAAAGCTAAAATTATCCCAAATAGAACTCCATCTTTAAGATGTTTTTTTTCTAAAATCAGAGCTATGCCGAATAAGATAAACCCTGCAAGCGAAGAATAAAGTTGCGTGGGATGGATAGGAATATGAAACTGATAACCCGCAGCAGAATGGGGTGGAAAGATAATGCCCATAAAACAATTGGTTGGTTTGCCAAAACAACAGCCATTAAGAAAACAACCAATGCGAGTAATGCCTTCACCTAATACCAATGCCGGGGCAATTGCGTCAAGCATCTTATAAATGGGCATTCTGTTAACTTGGACATAAATAATACCGGCAATAAAAGCAAATAAAAATCCGCCAAAAAACATTAACCCACCAAGTCCGCCACGCCAAAAAGCAATAATCCCAATCAAATCATTGGCAAATTCTGAGAAGTGAAAAATTACATATAAGAGCCGAGCACCAATCACAACCATTATTAAAGTAAGTAAAGCTAAATTAGTAATCTTTTCAGGATTCACGCCAAATTTTCGGGCACGATTTTCAACCAACATCGTTCCGATCAAAAAGGAAAGGAAAAGCATTAACCCATAGGAATAGATTTGAAAACTGCCAACTTTTATTAAAGTAGGATACATTTTTTCTCCTTATTAAATTGTTTTATATTATTCATTTAATTGGAAATGGATTTGGTATAAATGCTAAAGCAAAGATTATTAATCCTATGATTGCTAAAATCTTATCATTCTTATTGATTGGGGTAATTTCGTCTTGAGCCGGCGGATGTGCTAAGCCAAAAACTAAAATAAGTAAAATCAAGAAAAACCAACCAGGCCAAATTATCCCTAAAAATCCTAAAAGCGCAAGGAGGGAGATAATAAGATACTTGTGTTTTTTACCAAGAATGGCATAGGCAATATGTCCGCCATCAAGTTGGCTTAAAGGTAAAAGATTAATAGCAGTAATAAACATTCCTAACCAACCAGCAAAAGCCATCGGATGAAGTACAATATCATATCCCGAAGGCAAAGAGGAATGAATGATTTTAGTGAATAAAAAGAATAAGAGTGACGAGCCTAATCGAAAAACGGTTTCAGTTTGTGGAATTTCAGTTATTTTTGAAAGTTTGATACCGATAATCGTTATTGGAATCGTTATGATAAAACCGATTAACGGACCGGCAATACCAATTCGGATTAAAACCTTACGATTAGGGATTATAGATTTGATTTTAATAAAAGCACCCATTGTGCCAATTAAAGGATGAGGAATTGGTAAAAAATAAGGCAGTGAAACTGAGACTTTATTTTTACGAGCAACAAAGTAATGACCTAACTCATGGCCACTTAAAATGACTAACAATGAAAAAGAAAATGGAATTCCTAAAAAGATATCTTTGAAATTATGAAAAAGATTACCCCCTCGATTTAATGAGCCAATCGTTAAAGTACTAACAAGCGTTAATAGAAATAATGATAATGAGAGAATTAAACTTTTAATCTGTAACTGCTCTTTAACTTGACTAATTATCAAAGGATTTAATTTTATGAGATGAGGACTAAACGAATTTTTATTCTGAGTAAAAAAAGCTGTATAACCGTTATTTTGGAAAAAAACTGTTAAGTGTTGGATATTAGACGATATAGGTTCATTAATTTTACCTTCCAGATAATTAAAACCGATTTTATGAATTTGTAAATATTGGCTTATCTCATTAAAATCAAAAGGAAAGATTTCAGAAGGATGACTATCCATAATTTATTGTAATATTTTCATTGTGATTATATCTTAAGTCTCGGTTAATTTTTTTATACGTTGATAATATCTTTTAAGGAGTGTGATATCTTCTAAAATAGCAATGGCTTGAATAGTAATTTGCAGATTATCTGCACTGACTTTTACGCCGTAACTAATCCGACCGGGTTCTGAAATACGATAAGAATTACTATATGATTCGCGACTATGCGTGTAAAGTTTACCCGTAGCTTTACTCATAAATTGTTTTAAGTCATTGATAATAACTTGGAGCGCATTATTAACATCAATATTTTGCTTAATATAAAAAGAAATTGCTTCGCCCCGCGTCACCCGGGCATCTTTAAAAGAAATTGAGTCTGGTTCAATAATATCAACAAGAGTCATAAATTATTAACAATCGCTCATTTGATTTTATATTTTGTCAATTTCCATTCCAGCCAGATAAGCAAAAACTTTTGCGTCGTTAAGCATATTTTCGACTAAGCAGTATTCATTAGGTTTATGAGCATTATCAGCAAATTTTGCCCAGACCACTGCAGGATAACCCAGTCTTCTAAAAAATGCCGCGACAGTACCGCCGCCAATTCCCTTTGGTTTAGCGGTGACACCATAAACCTGCTTAATTGCTTTTTTTAACATTTTTACGACCACGGCATTTGGTGATGTAGGTGGAGCAGCTTGTTCAGCTTGGGGAAAATCTAACTGGATGGAAACGCCGAATTTCTGTTCAATCTTACTAACTTCGGTTTTTATATCCGCCAGCACTTGGTGAATATTGTATTCTGGAATTATCCGGCAATCATAATAAAAGATATCTTCGCCAGGAACTGTATTGATATTAGGTACATTAGCTTCTTTTTTAGTTGGTTCGGCTGTACTTATTGGTGGTGAAAACAAGGAATCTTTCTTACGATATTTTTTCTTAAACATTTTATCTAAAGAAACAATTAAATAGGCGCTAGCGCGATGGGCATTGATGCCTTTTGGAGCGGCTGCCGCATGAACTTGTTTGCCTTTAACTGTGAATTTAATCCAAAAGATTGATTTTTCTGCAACTTCTAATAAAGTGCCGTCTTCATTACCAGCATCAGGGATGATATAGATATCGTCAGGTGAAAATAAATGAGGAACGGTGTTAAGCAAATAAGCAGCTCCATATTGACTGCCGGTTTCTTCATCCGCAACAAAGATTAGATTGATATCATAATTAGGCCTGAATCCGAGTGATTTTAGGGCTTTAACTGCAGCAATTGATGCGACCATATCTTGCTGATTGTCTTCGGTCCCACGTCCATAAATTTTATTGTCAACAACGCTAACTTGAAACGGATCGGTTTGCCATAATTCCTTGGGACCGCTCGGAACCACATCAAGATGGGTCATAATCCAGATTTTTGGTTTGGGATGGATTCCAGCAAAGCGAGCAATTATGTTTGGGCGATATCCACTTGAAACCCGCGAGTCGGGAGCATTATATTCATTGATTTCTAAATTGATTTCTTTTAGTATTGAGATTAGGTATTGGGCTTTTTCTTTTTCGCCGTCACCGCCATTAGTTGGACCAATTGCAACCCGTGAAGTCAATTCGCTTTGCATTTGAATCATCCAGGATTGCATTTCATCTAATACTTCACTTATTTTTTGCCATTCTCTTCGTTGCCACATATTATTCCTTTCTCTGTTTTATGGATTAGTATAAATTAGGAGATGTTAATTGTCAACTTGACTTTTGCGATGGAATTGAGTATATTTTCTTATGGTTATAAATGGTATAGAAGGAGGGCGAAATGATTTTTAATATCACAACTCGACATTTTGAACTGACTGATGAGATTAGAGAGTTCACTGAAAAGAAGTTTCGGAAATTGAATGTTTTTGATAATTTGATTGTTAAGGTTGATATTGTCTTGAGCAATGAAGGTAGTTTGAAAATTGCCGAAGGTAAGGTGAGTTTGCGTGGTAGTTTTTTAATTGCGAAAACACAGTCGCATGATATTTTTTTGGCAATCACGCAACTGGCAGATAAATTATTAAAGCAATTGAAATCATTTGATGGTAAGTTAAAGAGTAAGAAACGGATAAATAGGGTCAGTTAGAATGGAGAAAGTTAATAATCAAGAGTCTAAGGCTAAATCAATTACGGTAAAGACTTTATTGGACGAAAAAAGTATCGATTTGAAACTGGAATTATTAGCCGGTGCCGAAGGATTGACAATCCGTAAATTGATTACTGCTGATATAAATCGACCGGGCTTGGCATTAGCAGGTTATACAGAAAAGTTTTTAAAAGAACGCATTCAGATTTTAGGAAGTACGGAATTGTCTTATTTAAAAACCTTAACTGCCGCCGAGCGGAAAAAGGCAATCAGTAGAGTGTTTAGTTTTACACCACCCTGTTTTATTATCGCCAAAGGATTGGATGTACCTGCCGGATTAGTTGCGATTGCAAATAAGTTAAAAGTACCCGTATTAAGAACTTCTTTGGATACGACTCTTTTTATTCATATGCTTTCAGCTTATCTGGAATATAAGTTAGCACCTGAAACTTATGTGCACGGGGACTTGGTTGATGTTTACGGAGTTGGGCTTTTGTTAGTTGGGGAATCGGGAATTGGAAAAAGTGAATGTGCGTTGGATTTGGTTGAGCGCGGACACCGCCTAGTCGCTGATGATTTGATTAAAGTGCTGCGCCGTAGTGAAGTGATTATTATGGGACAGAGTGCGGCAAGAAGTGCTAAATTGCAACATCATATTGAAATCAGAGGCGTTGGAATTGTTGATATTTATGCGTTATACGGAATTCGCTCAGTGCGGATGCAAAAACGGATAGAAGTTCAAGTTGAGTTGGTGCGTTATAGCGAACAATTGGATTATGAACGGATTGGTTTAGAAGATCGCTATACGGAAATTTTAGGTGTGAAAATACCATTAGTGCAAATTCCCGTTATTCCAGGAAAGAACTTAGCATTAGTTTGTGAAGTGATTGCGAAAAATTATCTGTTAAAGATTCTTGGTTATTCGCCAGCCAAAGCATTTAACGAAGAGCTCTTACGCGTGATGAATAAGAAATCAAATGAAGTTAGTAAAATTGACCCGTGGGTGGATTATGACATTGAATAAGAGAGTTTGCGGTATTTTGATTGGTCACGGTGAGTTTCCAAAAGTTATTCTCACAACCGTGGAACAATTTATTGGCAAACAAGATGATATTGAGATTGTCTCCAATAACAATTGTTCTGCAGTTGAGTTAAAAAACCGTCTTAATTCAGCAATTGAGAAGTTTCACGGGAAAGATGTGATTATCTTTGTAGATTTGCAAGGCGGTTCGTGTGATACGATTTCACGACAGGTCTTATCCCAAACAAAAGAACAGAAACTCGGTATTATCTGCGGTGTTAATGTCGCCACGCTCATTAAATATTTTCAGTATCGGGATAGATATGAGTTTAAAGAGTTATTAGAGTTGCTTAGCGAAAGCGGAAAGAAAGATATTACCACCATCGCTTAAATATGACATTTTTTCTTTTGTAAAGCTGGTTTCTTATCCTTACGAGACGGAGTGATAGAATCTTAATGGTGGTAATGTGACAAAGAGATAGGAGATAATGAAGATAATGCTTAAGAGGTAATAATTATGTGAACCCGTGATTCGCTAAGTCTTGTCCGTGGTTTGTAATTTAAGTATAATAATTTATTAAAATAAAAATTATAAGGATTGGAGTTTAATGTGATAAATGAAAGCAGTGTTAGAGTAATTGATATTAATCATAAGAACATCACAACATATCCGCCATCTTGTTTTATGCAAACTGATAATGATGGTTATAAAAAGAAATTAAAATGGATTAAAAGACAGTTTCGTAACGGTTTAAAGATAAAATTATTGTATGCCGAACAATCAGATAAGTGTATTGGTTTTATTGAATACATACCCTCAGAATATGCGTGGCGGGGAGTGAAAGCTAAAAATTATTTGTTTATCCATTGTATTTGGGTGTCAGGCGATAATAATAAACGGAAAGGTTATGGTTCGTTGTTAATCAAACAGGTTTTAGAAGAAGCCCAAAAAGAGAAAAAAGCCGGTGTGATTGCCATGAGTAGCAATGGTCCATTTATGGCAAGTAAAGATTTATACAAAAAACTTGGCTTTAAGATTGTTGATTCGCAAAAACCAAGTTATGATTTATTGGTCAAGAGTTTTCGAAAAGCAGGAACGGTTAGATTTCAAAAAAGCACTTTGAGCTTAAGACGATATAAAGGATTGAATATTATTTATTCTAATCAATGTCCATGGGTTGCGCGCGGGATTAAAGGTATGACAGAGATTGCCAAAGAATATAATTGTCCACTTAAAGTTTATGAAATTAGAAACGCCCAGAAAGCTCAAAATGCACCATCAGTCTATGCGACTTTTAATTTAATCTATAATGGTAAATTGTTAGCCGATCACTATATTTCACATCGTCATTTTCGTAATCTTTTAGATAAAGAGTTAAACGACAATGTGGGCGAAAATTAGAATCTTATATCTTGATAAATTGAGTTTTTTTATTTAAAATAGACAAACATTACAAATAAAAGATGTTATGGTTTTTAGTAACTACTTAAAATATAGTTGGAGGGAGTTATGCTAAAAAACAAAACATGTTTTATAGTAATTATGTTAGTTATAATCGCTTCAGCCTCAGCGCAAGTTGATACTGTTTGGACCAGAAGATACACTTCAGCAGGTGCAGTGGCAGATTATGCTTATATAATGACCATTGATAGTGTTGGTAATGTTTATGTCGCAGGTCATCATACGATCACCAATCAGAGTAGTAATGCCCTGGTAAAAAAGTATGATACCAATGGTAATTTGCTATGGACTTATGAATATAACAGTGGTAATTATGCGGAACGCTTCAGTTCTATTGCCGTAGCACGCTCAGGAAATGTTTATCTCTGTGGCTATACAATGGGTTATAATGCGGGAGACTATCTGATTGTAAAACTTAATGGCCAGACTGGAGATTCGATTTGGACTCGAACTTATGATGCGCCGGGCAGCGGTGGTTATGATTTTGCCCGTAGAATTGCAATTGATGCATTAGAAAATGTTTATGTAACTGGTTATGGTGCACGAACTGGTTATGGTTCTTATGATATTGTAACTTTGAAATATAATACGAATGGTGCCTTTCAATGGGAAGCATTTTATGATGGTGGTGTAAGCGGTGCGGACCAAGGTTATGCAATATTTGTTAATGAAACTGGTGTTTATGTGACAGGTTATTCCAATGCAACTTCAACAGGTAATGCAGATATCGTAACTATTAAATATGACCCGGCAAATGGTAATGAAATTTGGTCAAGACGATATAATGGTACTGCTAATAGCAGTGATTATGGTCGTGATATTGTCGCTGATGCTTTGGGTAATGTTTATATTACGGGTGCGGCAAACAATCTTGGCATGAACACAGATATTACTACAATTAAATACAATGCAATGGGCGACACAGTTTGGGTAAGAACTTATGATGGTTCTTATAATTTAGCAGATGGTGGGTGGTGGATAAGATTAAGCGGGAATGGATATGTTTATGTTTATGGCACAATTTATACACCTGCCAATGTCCGCAGCCAGGATTTATGTCTGATAAAATACGATGCGATAAGTGGTAATCAAGTGTGGTTAAGAACCTATAATGGACCTGCGGTAGTCCAAGATACGCTTGCCAGTTATGAAAATTGTCCCAGTGAAGATGGGCAAAATGGCATCACATTTGATAATGCTGGTAATATTTATCTCACGGGTCGGAGTACTTATATTGGTGCTCCTTATACTTCTTATACAGATATCTTAACTCTGAAATATGATGCGAATGGTAATCTGCTTTGGCAAGCCCGTTATAATCATCCGAATATTGATACTATCCATCAAGGACAATCGGTTGCGGTTGATAATGCCAATAATGTTTATGTTGCTGGTTATGGCAGAGGTTTGGGAACTTATATTGACTGGGTCGTAATTAAATATGCTCAGTCCCAACCAGCGATTTATAGTCAAGATGATTACTTGCCTTATAGTCAAGATGATTACTTGCCACATAATTCAGTAGTAAAGATTAAACCCAATCCGTTCGTAAAACATACGACAATTTATTATACTTTGCGGTTTGATGGTACGGTCACAATTAAACTTTATAATGCATCAGGAAGATTAGTAAAAACATTGGTAAATGAACATCTTAAAGCAGGTGATTATACAATTAACTTGACCAACATCAGTCGCGGTATTTATTTCTTAACATACGAGACATTAGACAATCAAGGCGGATTAAAATTGATCGTCCAATAGTTTTAGGGATTATATTACTAATAACTTGTATTTCAACGATGTTGGAAGAACACTTTAAAGATAATAAGTGCTAAATATTACTTGACAGATACAATGAGG
>CBFGJZ010000022.1:0-26483 GCA_965649215.1 Caldifarciminota bacterium | reverse complement strand
GTCAAATTTACGCATGTTCAAACTGAAGTAGCCGTTGATAAGTACAAAGTTGATATTCTTGCAAAAGATGAAAGTAACGTTAGATATGTAATTATCGAAAATCAACTAAATATTTAATTAAAGTATTTGTTTGGTCTTTCATTATTGCCTTGGTTAGTGCAAAGATTGTGGTAATTATCGGACATCTGATTTATAATTATCTTGAAAGTCGCATTGAAAATTTATATGGCAAAGAAAAATATTTCATAGATTTTTATTTAGGTAAAATCAGCAAACAAGACATTGATAAAAAATTAGCCCCAAAAGATTCTTAGTTAAATTAAAACAACTTCACTCCTTATCTCTTTTCCCATTTTTTCTTAAATTTTTTTATTCCAGAGGAAAGGGTGCGTTTAACTGTGCGCAGGGATTTATAGGTGATATAAATAGGACCATCTGTGTTCTTTCGTGCCTTTGTGTCTTTGTGGTATCTTGGTTTTACCGTCGCTAAGATTGCCACGCTCATTACATTCGCTCGCAATGACGAAAAGGGAAATACTGTCGGCAAGATTGCCACGCTCACTCTGTTCGTTCGCAATGACACTTTGTCTTTTACCTTTCTAGTATCGTTTCTCATTCAGTCCTTTTCATAAATCTCTTTATCTATCTATAACGATTCAGAAGGGTAAAATGACCCCCCGAATCTTTTAATTTAATGTAATATTAGTGATTGACGGAACTATTATTAAAATCTATAATATAAGCAATGGGAGTAATAATATGAAAAAATTTTTTTTACTTTTTTTGTTATTAAGCAATTTAATTTTTGCGAATCGTTGGCAATTAGCACGGCAAGAAATGAAAATCCCGGCCCGACTTGATTTGGTTAAAATTTTAATAAAAGATAATCGACAATTACAGACATTAGAGCAATGGGGTGTAATTATCAATCAGATACGGGATGGTTATTGTTTAGCTGAAATCTCACCGACCTTGTTTGAAAAGCTTGCTAAAAAGGGTTACCAATTTGAAATTTTAAGTGAAAATATCAGTAATCTGTACTATGAGAATTTCTTTGCTGAATCTGAGCGAGGCCGATATCTGACTTATACTGAATTTGTCGATACAATGCATGTTATAGCAATTAATAATCCATTAATTTGTAAGTTGGAAACTTTAGGTTTAAGCCATCAGAATCGATTGATTTTAGCTTTGAAAATATCGGATTCAGCAGCTATTGATGAAATGGAACCGGCAATTTATTTTGATGGGAATATTCACGGCGATGAAAAAATTGGTTGGGCAGTTTGTTTTGAGTTTATTAAGTATCTTCTTAATAATTATAATTTTAACCCAACCGTTTCATATTTAGTTGATAATCGAGAGATTTGGATTGTACCGATGATTAATCCAGATGGCTATGTGAATAATGTGCGTTATAATGGCCGGAGTGTTGATTTGAACCGTAATTTTGGATGGATGTGGGGCAATGAATCAAATTGCGGAGCGAGTGCATTCAGTGAAAACGAAGCAACTTTTTATTATGATTTGTATCGAAAACAGCCATTTGTAATTTATACGACTTATCATGCTGGTGATAGCGTAATTTCTAATCCGTGGAGTTATACTACTTATGACTCAATTCCAGAGAAATTTGTAGTGTGGTATCTTTCCGCGGGTTATTCTCAAAGGGGTAATAATTATCCGTATGGGCAAGGGTCAATTATTATGTATACCATCAATGGCTCAAGTAAAGATTATTGTTATGGATTTGCCGGTGAGGTAAGTTGGTCAATTGAATTGCATAATATTAAGACTCCTCCTGCTTCAGCAATTGACCCGACTTTTAATATTAATAAAGATGCGATGCTTTGGCTCTGTCATAAAGCGGGCCACGGCATTCGTGGCCGAGTTTATGATTCGCTAACCGGACAGCCATTACATGCCCAAATTTGGATGTATCCCCGCAATTATCTAAGTTATAGTTCGCCTATTAATGGTGATTTTCATCGGTTCTATCTGCCCGGTATGTATAATTTAATTGTTCAATGTGCAGGTTATAAACCAGAGACTTCTTTGGTAATCATTCCTACCAGTACGGATTCAACTGCCGTTGTTAATTTTGCAATGTTGCCCGATTCTAATGCTGTGAGTAATTTTGCAATGCAGGTGATATCTTGCTTATATGTCACTACCAGCACTAACCGAACGTATCCAGTTCGGGCATTAGGAGTTCGGGATAGTGTTGCGTATCAACTTGATAATAACAAATGGATTGTTTTAGAAATGGCTAAACCGATTCGTAATGATTCTGGTTTTGATTTTACGGTCTTTCGTTCTCAAGGTAACGGTACTGCCACAGTTAAAGTTTCTAATAATTGGAAAGGACCGTGGACAACAATCGGTACTGCAAATGCAAGCAGAACTCATTTTGATTTGGCAACCGTTGGTTTTGATTCAGCAAAATATGTGCGATTAGATGGGGTGGGTACCTTTTATTTAGATGCAATTGAAAAGTATAAACCAACAAGCGGATTACTTGAACATAACCAAAATGTAATCTCACAGGATTTTAGTTTACAACTTCAAAATAATATTGTCCAAACCTATTTGAAATTGAATTATCCAACTTTAACTAATCAAGAGTTGATTTTGTCAGTTTATGATATAAATGGTATGAAGGTAAATAAGATTGTCTTACCCCAAGCAAGTAATAGTTTTACTTATGATTTGAAAACTAATCAAAATAAAGAGTTAGCAAATGGTGTTTATTTTATTAAAGTTGATGGAATGAATTTGCCAGCGGTGAGATTTATTGTTATAAGATAATTTTATCGGGTCTTTTTGATTTTATTGGTCAGTAAGATTAGTAAGAACATTATATTAGTTGTAAGTATGAGGTGTTGAAATTAAGTCCAGCTTAAAGGGTATTTTGTTTTTTTTACGAACATAAAGAAAGATGCTGAAATAAATTCAGCATGACACAAAGGAAGCATATTAATATCATTGCGAGAAGCGAAAGCGACGAAGCAATCTTATAGACGGTAAAGATAATCTTTGTTTCACCGTCGGTAAGATTGCCACACCTTCGGCTCGTAATGACAATCTTCTTTTCGTGTTTTTAAATGTATTTTAAATAACTAGTTGTTTTAGCCGTTCAATTCTTTTGTGTAATGGGGGATGGGTAGCAAAAAGATTTGAAATTGAAAAACGGTCTTTGCCAAATGGATTAGCAATAAATAAATGCGCAGTAGCATCCGACGCACTTTGCATTTTTCCTTTATAACTGGCAAGTTTACTTAACGCTGAAGCTAAGCCATGAGGATAACGAACAATATACGCACCATCAGCATCTGCCAAATATTCTCGTTCCCGCGAAATTGCGGCACGAATTAACGCAACTAAAATCGGTGCAATAATGGCTAAAGCAATTCCCACAATAACAAAGATTGCTCCTGCATTACCCCGTTGGTTATAACGAGAACGACTTCGACCACCAAACCACATCATCCGTAAAAAAATATCCCGCAAGAGTACGATTAAACCACCAATAATCGCAGCAATAGTCATAATTAAAATATCATAATTGCGAATATGAGCGATTTCGTGAGCAATCACTCCTTGTAGTTCTTCCCGATTCATTAATTGAAGAAGACCAGTTGTAACTGCTAATGAAGCGTTTTGGGGATTACGACCAGTCGCAAAAGCATTCGGCATCGGCTCTTCAATGATATAAATCTTTGGTTTAGGAATACCTGCGGCTAACGCAACTTCTTCAACAATGTTATGTAGTTGATAGTATTCGTGAACTGATGCCGGCCGAGCATTTGAAAAGACTAATGCTAATTTATCCGAATTGTAATAAAGAATAAGATTGTAAAAGATAATAATTAATCCAAATATAACATAGAATCCGATTCCAAATTGAAAGATGTTCCCAACAAAGTAACCAATAAAAGCAAGTATTAACGAAAAAACGACAATAAATAAAAAAGTGCGGATTTTATTACGGGTTATTAATGAGTAAAGCGTTGATTTCATTTTGATTTTTTATTGCTAAATGAAGTTGTTATTTGCTAAACGATACTTTAATTGGTTCTTTTTCGCCTTCCGGAATCGTATATAATTCTTCTGGCTTAAAACCAAAAATTGCCGCAATAATGTTAGATGGAAACTTTTCAATTTTAATCCGATATAACATAGCTTCGTCATTATAGAATTGACGGGCAAAAGAAATTTTATTTTCCGTGGCGGAGAGTTCTTCTTGAAGTCGTAAAAAGTTTTCATTGGCTTTGAGCGTGGGATAGTTTTCTGCCACCGCAAAGAGTGATTTTAAGGTTTCACTTAATGCATTGTTGGCTTTTGCAGTATCAGCAACTGATTTGGCACTCATTGCCCAGGCGCGGGCTTGAGTAACCTTTTCAAATAGTTCACGTTCATGCTGAGCATAACCTTTGACAGTTTCTACTAAATTAGGAATTAAATCGTATCGTCGTTTAAGTTGGACATCAATTTGTGCCCATGCATTTTTAACACGGTTGCGCTTAGTAATTAACGAGTTATAAGTTCCAATCAGCCATAAAATAATAATGGCGACAATGATAATAATAATTGTTCCAATTGCCATAATTACTCCTTTATATAGATATTGTATTTAATTATCATATATTTACTATTGATTGTCAAGAATAACTATTGACAAGCTTTAATCAATATATATGATTTATATGTAATGTCTATAAAGAAAGAGAGGTGAAAATATGTTTAAGGAATTTAAAGAGTTTGCAATGCGAGGTAATGTCGTGGATATGGCGGTTGGTATTATCATTGGCGTTGCTTTTGGCAAAATCATCACTTCGTTAGTTAATGACATTATTATGCCTCCTATTGGATTGTTGTTAGGTAAAATTGATTTTTCTAATTTGTTTATCAATCTTTCGGATAAACATTATGCCACTTTAGCTGAAGCCAAAGCTGCGGGTGCGGCGACAATTAATTATGGGATGTTTATTAATACAGTCATCGATTTTATTATCGTGGCGTTTGTTATTTTCCTAATTATCCGTCAAATTAATCGCTTCAAAAAACCTGCACCTGTAAGCGAACCTACTACCAAAGAATGTCCGTTTTGTTTTTCCGTAATTTCTATTAAAGCTAGTCGTTGTCCAAATTGTACTTCACAATTGAATAAATAGTAATCTTTACTTATTGACAGTCAGAAAAGGAATTTATAGAATACTAGAGAACTATGTTTTCACAAATATTGAGTAAAATTTTTGGTACCAAGACCGATCGAGAAATGAAACGAATTTGGCCTATCGTTGAAGAAATTAATGCGATTTATGAGAAATTAAAAGACCTCCCAGATAACGAATTGCCAAAAAAGACCGAAGATTTTTATCGTCGTTATCAGGATGGTGAGAGTTTAGATTCAATCCTACCCGAAGCTTTTGCTTTGGTCAAAGAAACTTGTCGACGATTATGTGGTAAAAAATGGTTAGTGCGTAATATTGAAACAACTTGGAATATGATTCCCTTTGACGTCCAATTAGTTGGTGCAATAATCTTACATGAAGGCAAAATTGCGGAAATGAAGACTGGGGAAGGTAAAACCTTAGTTGCAACGATGCCCATGTATCTGAACGGTCTTACCAAACGGGGTGCCCATTTAGTAACTGTGAATGATTATTTAGCCGCTCGCGACCGCGAATGGATGGGACCAATTTATGAGACTTTAGGATTGACTGTTGGTTGTATTCAACAAGGTATGGAACCCCAAGAACGCAAACCACATTATAACGCTGATATCACTTATGGTACGAATAATGAATTTGGTTTTGATTATCTACGCGATAATATGGTAATTCGTTGGGAAGATAAAGTCCAACGAGGTCACTATTATGCAATTGTTGACGAAGTTGATTCAATTTTAATTGATGAAGCTCGAACCCCTTTGATTATTTCGGGTCCCGTAGAAGCATCGGATAAAGGTTTTGATAATTTAACTCCCTTGGTTAAAAAAGCATATCAAGCTCAAAATATCTTTGTGAATCGATTAGTTGAAGAAGCCGAACGATTATTAAAAGAAAATAAAACTTACGAAGCTGCTAAAAAGTTATTGCAAGCCCGACGAGGAGCGCCAAAAAATAAACGACTTTTAAAAATTGAACAAGAAGAAGGGGTTAAAAAACTGATTGAGAAAGTGGAATTGGATTATCTGCGCGATAAAAAATTACACGAATTGGATGAAGAGTTGTATTTTGTTGTTGATGAAAAGAATAATACGATTGATTTGACCGAAAAAGGTCGTCAAACATTATCACCCAATGATCCATCTTTATTTATCCTTCCTGATTTGTCAACTGAACTGCAACAGATTGATAACGACTCAAAACTGACGCCTAAAGAGAAGATTTTTGAAAAAGAAAAAGCATATGAGCGATATGCAAAAAAAAGTGAAACCCTCCATAATTTTCAAGCTTTATTAAAGGCTTATACCTTATTTGAAAAAGATGTGGATTATATAGTTCAAGATAATAAAGTTATTATAGTTGATGAATTTACCGGTCGGTTGATGCCCGGTCGGCGATTTTCGGATGGTCTCCATCAAGCTTTGGAAGCCAAAGAAGGGGTGAGAGTTCAAGCCGAAACTCAAACATTAGCAACGATTACCATTCAAAATTATTTTCGAATGTATGAAAAATTAGCTGGTATGACCGGTACCGCTATGACCAGCGCAAATGAATTTTATTCAACTTATAAATTAGATGTTGTCGAAATTCCGACTAATGCACCCGTACGGCGAATTGACTATCCCGATGTAATTTATAAAACTCGCCGAGAAAAGTATGCTGCAGTAATTAAAGAAATTGAAAAATGGCATAAAGTCGGTAGACCAATCTTAGTCGGAACTACGTCAGTTGATGTCTCAGAGACTTTATCTCGACTATTAAGGCGACAAGGTATTAATCATCAGGTTTTAAATGCGCGCTATCATCAACAAGAAGCTGAAATCGTTGCCCAAGCCGGTAAAAAAGGTGCAGTAACCATTGCTACTAATATGGCAGGTCGAGGTACGGATATTAAACTTGATAAAGAAGTTATCATCGGCGATGGTTGCTATGTTACAAAACATACCGGTGGTCGTTGTAAAAAATGGGAAGAAGAAGGAAGTTGTTTAGATGATATTCCGTGCGGCTTATACATTATTGGTACTGAACGACATGAAGCACGAAGAATTGATAATCAATTACGAGGTCGGGCTGGTCGGCAAGGGGATCCTGGGTCATCGCGCTTTTTTCTTTCGTTAGAAGATGATTTAATGCGTTTATTCGGTTCTGACCGATTAGCTAATTTAATGGATCGATTTGGTGTGAAAGAGATGGAACCAATTCAAAATACATTGGTGAGTCGAGCGATTGAAAATGCTCAAAAACGCGTTGAAGCCCGTAATTTTGAAATCCGTAAACACTTATTAGAATATGACGATGTGATGAATCGCCAACGCGAAGTTGTCTATCACATCCGAGACCAGGTTTTAAAAGGTGAAGATCTAGAAGAGCTCTATAAAAATACCGCTCATAAAGTAATTGACCAGATCATAGATAAATACGCAATTTCGAAATATCCCGATGAATGGGACTGGGATGCAATTAAAGGTGAATTTGGTCTGATTTTTTTAACCGATTTTAAAATTGATAATTCAGAGATCGCACAAATAAAAGTTGAAATATTAAAACAGGCCCTAATAAAAATTGCCCACGAAAGATTTCAACAACGAGAAGAAGAATTAGGCAAAGAGTTATTTTTAGAACTTGTCAAAGCAGTTTTTTTACGTATAATAGATACTAAATGGCGAGACCATCTATATGGATTGGATATATTAAGAGAAGGTATATCTTTAGTTGCTTATGGACAAAAGGATCCCTTAATCGAATACAAACAGGAGTCATTCAAAATGTTTAATGAAATGATGCAAGAGTTTAATCGGGATGCACTCGCTCTGCTCTTTAGAGCTCAAGTACAAACAACAGAACGGAAGAGCATAATTCGACCGATGCATGCGTATAAACCTGAAATTACCCGTAATGGCGTAGCGCCCAATCAAGCTACCCAACAAGAAACTAATATCGTAAAAACAACCCCGCAACGAAATATAACCGCAAAAATTGGACGGAATGAGCCGTGTCCTTGCGGTTCTGGAAAAAAATATAAAAAATGTTGCGGAAAAAATATATAAAATCATAAGGAGGCAAAATGAGTCGAGTAGTAATCTGGACAATTGTCGCAATTGTCGTGGTTTTGGGTGTTATTTTTATTGTTTCCACCCGCAGGCAAGCCGCCGCATTAAAGGTTACGAAACCTTTAAGTGATGAAGCATACGAACGATATATCAATCGAATGGAACGACAAATTGAGCAATTTAACCGACGTATTGAGCGAATTAAGCGAAAATATGGATCTGCATCAGAAGTTGCAGGAAGTATTCAAGCGTTAGATGCAGAAATGGAAGAATTTATGAAATCGGTGGAAGAATTAAAAGGTAAAACAACCCGCGAAGAAAGAGAAGAAGGATATAATAATACTCAAGAACATATCCGAAAGATCCGCCGATTGATTAGAGATTTGGGAGGAACAACCGAAGGGGATTAATTAAGCTGATACAGATACAAGGGTATCGGCGATACTAATCGACTTAAAGAGCGACTTAATGCTTTTCTAAAAAAGGAAAAGGGCGGTCGCTCTTTAATTATTTTAGGTTCTTTTTTTATACCGCAAAGATGGGCCGTAATTTTAATTGCATCTTGATAACTTCCTAAACTATCAACTAATCCATATTTCTGAGCTTGTTGGCCTGAGAAAATTCGACCATCAGCAATCGCTAAAATTTGTTCCCGGAGAAGATTGCGATTATCCACAATAACTTCAATAAATTGGTCATAAATATCTAACGTCGTTTCCGTCAGTAAGTTGCGTTCCTTTTCGGTTAAAGGACGAAATGGGGATGCAATATCTTTATGTTCTTTGGATTTGATAGTTTCAAAACGAATACCAATTTTCTTTAATAGTTCATCAATAATCGGAAATTGCATAATAACACCAATTGAACCCGTTAGAGTACCAGGATTAGCAACGATTATATCTGCTGGACATGCTATATAATAACCACCGGATGCAGAAATTGCACCCATTGAAACAACAATTTTCTTGCCTTTAGTTTTGGTATTTTTAATTTCATTATAAATTTCTTGAGCAGCAACAACCCCACCACCTGGACTATCGATTCGTATCAGAATACCTTTGATAAACGGATTTTTAGTATATTTTTTTAACTGATCAACAATTGGTTTGGCTTCACTAATAACACCTTCAACTTCAATAACCGCAATGGCATCAGATGCAAAAGTAGATGTTTTTCTAAAAGATATTATGATAAAAGTCAAAATTAGTAAATAAACAATACTTGCTAAAATAATGATTGTAATGAGAACTGGTTTTTTCATAAGAAAAAATGGGCCTAAGTAGAATTGAACTACTGACCTCGTCCTTATCAGGGACGCGCTCTAGCCGACTGAGCTATAGGCCCAACTAACTTATTATTATAAAAAAAATTATAATTGTCAAGACTATTAAAAAGCAAATTGCACTTGTGTTAAAATACCACTCTGTTTGTTATTAAGAGAAATTTTTTCGAATTTATAATTTATTAATATTTTTAAATTATCTGAAAGGGGACACAAATTCAGACCGAACGTATATTCATCTAATCGGTCTTGATTTTGTATTTTGAAAGCAGAATAACGAAAGATCGGTTGTAACCAAAGCCAATTATAACCTAATTGAAAATAATAACCACTTCCTTTTAAAGCATCATCATTAGAAAGAAATTCTGCTTTGAAAATAATTGGTTTAACCGTGTAATTTAATTCTAACCCAAGTTTTGAGAACTTTTGCTGGGAATTATTGTATTGCCCCCCAAAATAGTTTGCGCCAATAAATATATTGGCAGTATTTAAGGGTTTTATAAGAAGACGAGAAGCCAGACATTTTTTATTATCATCATCATAAGTATTGCGACCATTACCATTAACTAATGCTAAAGTTAAATCAATAAACGGAAAAGCCAGGGAAGTTTGGATACCAATATCCCGTGTGCCTTTCGGAGTTCGTATTGGATCTCGACCAATTAGTGAATATTGAATCAATTCAAGTTGTTGTGGTTTGGTTAAAACTTCAATACCCAGCGGTAATTTGAATTGTCCAAAGAGGAAAGAAACTTTGGAATGTGTTTTATACATTATATAGATGTCATAAGCACTCATATTCGCAATATCAATATAGATCCGAGCAGATATTTGTTCCGTTAGTTTGGAACTTAATCCTAAAAATGCTGCGCGTCGATTAAAAGTATTCGAGACAATAGTATCTTTTGTGTATTGATAGGTAAGCCATAAAAGACCATCAATGGATAATTTACCGTGGCTAATTGTAACTTCTTGAGCGAAAGTTATACCTAATAAAAATATAATAATAATGAAAATCTTTTTCATAGCCTATCTTTTTATCTACAATTATATAAGTTTTATTGCTTGTGTCAATAAAACTATTGACTTTTATGCTTTTCTTAATATGATAAAGTTTATGAAGAAATCACAGAAATATTTATGTGGTAAAAGAATATTTCCTAAAGCTATTACGGATAAAGATTCGGTTGCAAAATTGATCGAAGAAACAATGTTAGCATATAATGGCGGTCGACTTAGAGCAGCTTGCATTCTTATTAAAGAAAAATATTCTGATGATAAAGTGACGATTGGAATGAGTTTAGCAGGTGCTTTAACACCTGCTGGTTTAGGTCCGTCGTGTATCATTCCGTTAATGAAACATGGGTATATTGATTGGTTAGTAGCAACTGGTGCCAACATGTATCACGATATTCATTTTGCTTTTAATTTACCACTGCATCAAGGTAAACCAAATGTAAATGATGCTGATTTGCGAAAGTGTGGTGTGATAAGAATCTACGATATTTTTGGCGATTATTATAATGTCTTATTAAAAACCGATTTTGAATTAAGAAGAATTCTGATTCGTAAAGAATTTCAAAAAGAGATGGGAACTCAAGAATTTTATTATCTTTTAGGCAAAGCCATGGATGAATATGAAAAGAAAAATAAAACAGGTGAAGTTAGTATTTTAGCTTGTGCCTATCGATTAGGAATTCCAATTTTTACTTCGTCTCCCGGTGATAGTACGATTGGAATGAATATTGCTGGTTTAGAATTATTAGAAGACAAAAATTTTCGCTTAAAAATCAATCCAAGTATTGATGTTAATGAATCAACCGCAATAGTTTTAGATGCAAAGATGTCCGGTGGCAAATCCGCTGTAATATTAGTAGGAGGCGGCAGTCCTAAGAATTTTATGTTACAAACTGAGCCCCAAATTCAAGAAATTCTACGAATTAAAGAAATGGGTCACGATTATGATATAAATATAACCGATGCTCGTCCTGATACCGGTGGACTTTCAGGCGCAACACCCAGCGAAGCAGTTTCTTGGGGAAAAATTGATCCTAATAAAATTGAAGAAAATGTAGTTGTTTATGGTGACTCAACAGTCTACTTACCATTAATTACTAATTATGTTCTGTCACAAACTCCGAAAAAAAGATATAAAAAACTATATTTTCGTCGTATTAAACTTTATCACAAATTACGAAAAGTTTATTTCCAATATAATAAAGAAATTCCCAATTTGTTAAATTTATTGAAGTAAAAGACCATACATTTAATGACGGAAGCACAATTATTGGAATTAGTTGATAAATATGGTTGTGAACAATCATTATTTATTGTTGATCACAGCAAAATTCGTGAAAATTATCATCGGTTTAAGAAAAATTTACCGCGTATTCAAGTTTATTATGCGATAAAAGCAAATCCTGAACCTGCTATTATTACAACCCTTTTTAATGAAGGGGCAAGTTTTGATGCAGCTTCATTAAGCGAATTTCTTTTAGTATATAATCTTATTAAAGATTGGACCGAACAGGATTCTGAATATTATATCTGGGATAAAATTATCTTTTCAAATACGATTAAACCGGAATCAACTCTGAAAGCTTTAAGAAAATTTAAACCGTTAGTTACTTATGATAATATTGATGAATTATTAAAGATTAAACGCTATTGCGATACCGCTGGCCTAATTTTGCGATTAAAAGTACCAGATACTGGTTCAATGGTTGAAATGGGCGGTAAGTTTGGAGTACGTCCAGCCGAAGCAATTGATTTGATAAAAGCTGCCATTGACTTGGGTTTAAATGTTGAAGGTTTAAGTTTTCATGTTGGTAGTCAATGTACCAATTTTCGAAATTATGTTGATGCATTAGCAATCGCATCAAGTGTATTTCATGAAGCAGAACGATACGGACTCAAAGTCGGACTGGCTGACCGAGATTATAAAATTTTAGATATTGGCGGAGGTTTCCCTACCTCATATACTGATGATGTTCCTGCATTTGAGACATTAGCAGAAATATTAAATAACGAATTAGATCGTTTGTTTCCTAATGATTATCAAATTATTGCTGAACCTGGTCGTTTTATGGTTGGTGATGCAGCAACCTGTATTGTGAGAATTCAAGGTCGGTCCCGCAGAGATGGTAAACGTTTCTACTATGTTAATGATGGAGTCTATCATACCTTTTCAGGAGTTGTTTTTGACCATTGTATCTATCATTTTCGACCTTTTAGTAAAGATCAACAGAAAGGGGAGATTGAAGTTTGTACGGTAGCTGGTCCAACTTGTGATAGTTTTGATAAAATTTCTACAAGTGAACAATTACCCGGTGAGTTAGAAATTGGCGATTTATTAATTGCTGATAAAGTTGGTGCTTATACGATTGCTTCATCAACAAACTTTAACGGTATTCCAGGGGCTAAAGTAATTCATATTAATTTTTAGCAAATATAATATTTTGTTAAGAGAAAGATGTTAATATCTCTTGACTTTTAATAATTTCTAATTATTATCTAATATTATTATGATTAAAATTAAATTAGGTGAGAACATAATTAGTAGCAAACCAGGTATTAAGATTAATGAATTATTAAAGGATGATAATATTATTGCAGCAAAAATGAATGGACAATTAGTTGATTTATCAACGGAGATAAAAGAAGATGCGGAAATTTCACCAATAACTTTTCAATCTTCAGAAGGGAAATCAATTTTTTGGCATTCCACAGCTCATTTAATGGCACATGCAGTAACGATGCTTTATCCAAATGTTAAGTTAGCGATTGGACCAGCTATTGATGAAGGTTTTTATTATGATTTTGATTTGAATCAATCTTTAACAGAAGCTGATTTAGAAAAGATTGAAAGCAAGATGCACGAATTAGTTGAAAAGAGAATACCAATCATCCATAAATTGAAATCACGAACTGAGATTGAGAGCTTATTTCAAGTTAAAAACGAAAAATATAAATTAGAAATTCTTTCCGAGTTACCAGATGAACAGATTTCCATTTACGAACAAAATGGTTTTTTTGATCTTTGTTTAGGACCCCATGTACCCAATACGGGTGTGATTAAAGCATTTAAATTACTCTCTGTAGCAGGTGCTTATTGGAAAGGTGATGAACATAATCCGATGTTACAAAGAATCTATGGTATATCTTTCCCAAGTCAAACGGAGTTAGATGATTATTTAAAAAAATTAGAAGATGCAAAACGACGCGATCACAGAAAACTCGGACCGCAATTAGGATTATTTCTTTTCTCAGAAGAATTAGGACCAGGATTGATGTTATGGACTCCGAAAGGAGCAAAATTAAGAAGAATTATTGAGGATTATTGGATTGATACTCACTATCAAGCTGGTTATGAATTAATATATACCCCACATATTGCGAGAGGTCATTTATGGGAAACCTCAGGACATTTCTCTTATTATAAAGAGAATATGTTTACATTGACTATTGAAAAAGAAGAATATTCATTAAAACCAATGAATTGTCCAGGTCACATTTTAATCTATCGTTCCGCAGTGAGAAGTTATCGTGAATTGCCGATTCGATATGCAGAATTAGGAACCGTATATCGCAACGAACGATCAGGTGTCATGCATGGGGCGTTACGAGTTAGGGGATTTACCCAAGATGATGCGCATATTTTTTGCACCCCTGAGCAAATTGAAGATGAAATTTATCGAACTTTGCAATTAGCATTAAAGATAATGTCTGATTTTGGATTTAACGATTTTCATATTGATTTATCATTACGAGATCCTGCCCATAAAGAGCAATATGTTGGTACTGATGAACAATGGGAAATGGGTGAACGTGCCTTAATTAAAGCTTTAGAGAAATCGAGTTTAAGTTATACCAAAAGAGAAGGTGAAGCAACTTTTTATGCACCTAAGATTGATATTAAATTATTGGATAGTTTAGGTCGTGAATGGCAGTGCCCAACAATTCAATTTGACTTTAATCTACCGGCACGATTTAACCTTTATTATATGGGAGCCGATGGTCGTCATCATACTCCTTTTATGATTCATCGAGCGATTTTAGGTGCTTTAGAGAGGTTTCTGGGTATTTTAATTGAACATTATGGTGGTGCTTTTCCTGTTTGGCTATGTCCTGTGCAGGTAAAAGTGATGACCATAACTGAAGGTGAAATGGACTATGCCCAAGAAGTTATTAATAAGTTAAAATCAGAAAAAATTCGGGTTGAAGGTGATTTTCGAAATGAAAAAATTAGTTATAAAATATCAGAAGCTGAACGAGAAAAAATACCATATATCTTGATTATCGGTAAACGCGAAAAGGAAAATCGGCAGGTTGCTTTGCGTAAACGACAACAAGGTGATTTAGGTGCGAGTACTCTTGATACTGTGATAAGTAGTATCAAAGAAGATATTAATAAACGGAGGTAAGAGTATAAAAAATCGTCCACGCGCTAATGAAGAGATAAAAAGTCCGTATGTGCGTTTAATCGGTGCGGATAAGAAAATTATAGGAATTATGCCGGTCAAAGAAGCATTACGTATTGCGCGAAGTCAAGGTTTAGATTTAGTTGAAATTGCACCCAATGCACAACCGCCTGTGTGTGGTATTGTAAATTTAGGTAAATTTCTTTACGAGTTAAAAAGTAAAGTAAAAGAAATGAAGAAAAAGCAACATACGACTTCAGTACGGGAAATTAGATTGTCGATGAAGATTAGCGATAATGACTATCAAGTAAAATTAAATAAAATAAAAGAATTTTTGGCAGATCGAGATCGAGTACGAGTTTCACTTCAACTCCGAGGCCGAGAAATCCTACATAAAAATTTAGCCATGGACATTATCAAACGAGTAATTGAAGATCTTAAAAGTGTTGCAGTTGTTGAAGGACCACCAAAAGTATTCGGTGAAGGTCGGCAAACAATTCAAATAATGTTGTTACCGAAAAGTTAGGAAGGATGGATTATGAAACAAAAATCATTAAGTTCATTAAAAAAACGCATCAAAGTAACTGCAAAAGGTCATTACAAAAGAAGTAAAGCAGGTCGTAAACATCTTTTAAGCTCTAAATCAAGAGCCCGTAAAAGAGCCCTTTCGAAAGCAACATTAATTGATAAAACTTTTACAAAAAAAATACGGCGTCTATTGCCGGGTTATTAATAAGAAGGAGACAATATGCCACGAGTAAAGACTGGACCAGTTACACGGAAAAGAAGAAAAAAATGGCTTAAACGAGCTAAAGGTTATTGGGGCGCAAAATCAAAATTATATAAGACTGCTCGTCTACAAGTAATGAAAGCCTTACAATCTGCTTATCGAGAACGTAAACGTAAGAAACGAACCTATCGTGCATTATGGATAACTCGCATTACTGCCGCGCTAAAACCATTTGCATTAAGTTATAATAAATTTATTCATGGTCTTAAACTTCATAATATCGATTTAGACCGAAAAACACTATCAGAATTAGCAATAAGAAATCCTGAAGACTTTAAGACATTAGTTGAATTAGCTAAAACTAAACCTTAAACAATATATCGTTTTTAAATGGATATTGAGCAGATTGGTGCTGATGCCCTTAATGAATTAAAGAAAGCATCAACCTTAGAAGAACTTGAAGAAGTTCGTATTAAATATTTAGGTCGGAAAGGGTTACTTACTAATTTTCTTAAAAACTTAGCAAATTTACCATTAGAAGAACGTAAACATGCTGGTCAAATCGCTAACCAAATCAAGCAAGATTTTAATACCCATTTAGAAAAGAAAAAGTCGGAGTTAATCCAACAACAAGAATTAGGTGAAACAAAGACTCAATATGATTTAACTTTACCTGGTCGAAGAGTTTGGGTTGGTAATTTACATCCCTTAACTAAGGTATTAAACGAAATTGTTGATATCTTTGTTGGGATGGGATTTGAAGAAAAATTAGGACCAGAGATTGAAACGGAATGGTATAATTATACGGCATTAAACTTTCCAGAGAATCATCCGGCCCGTGATCAAATTGCTTGTTTTTATTTATCCGATAATTTATTATTACGAAGCCATACATCACCGGTGCAAATTCGAGTTATGGAACAACAAAAACCACCAATTCGAATTATTGCGCCGGGGCGAGTCTTTCGACCCGATGATTTTGATGCATCTCATTCCCCGGTTTTTCATCAAGTTGAGGGCTTATATGTAGATGAAAATGTATCCTTTGCAGAACTCAAGGGGACGTTAGAAGTATTCTGTCAGCAAATGTTTGGAGATGAAGTCAAAGTACGATTTACACCATCGTACTTTCCATTTACTGAACCAAGTGCTGAGGTTTCAATTTCTTGTGTTATTTGTAATGGCAAAGGTTGTCAAACATGTAAAAATAGTGGTTGGTTAGAAATATTAGGGTCAGGAATGGTCCATCCCGCTGTTTTTGAGAATGTTGGCATTGATCCTGAAAAGTATACAGGCTTTGCATTTGGATTAGGGGTAGAACGAATTGCCATGATTAAATACCGTATTAATGATATTCGTTTGTTTTACGAAAACGATATTCGATTTTTAAAACAATTTTAGCATCTTTATTATTTCCTCTAAAAAAATTTAATATTATACAATAAAAGTCGGGGCGACTGGATTTGAACCAGCGACCCCCAGCACCCCAAGCTGGTGCGCTTGCCACCTGCGCCACGCCCCGTGAAATAATAATAAATAATAAATATTAATAAGTCAAGACAAATACTTTTTCGCTCGCTCTGAATGAAATATATATAATAAATATAAATAATCTAAACGATTGTTATTTTTTTTCGTGGATAATTGTGCCAGAAAAGATGTAGATTTCTGTATTTTTATCTTGCCAAGCATTTTCCGGCAAGCCTGCTTTCCAACATGTGTGTTGTAAGAATGTAATTTTATCCCAACCTTCTTCAGTAGCAACTTGTGGTAATAAAAGTCCTGATCGATTGCCTCTTTTAATTAATAAACCATGTTTACCAACTATGATTTCATCAATGCTAGCTATTTTTTTAAGTGGCGTCATAACTGTAATTTCAATGTCAATATCTTTAAGTTCAAATTTCTGAACTGAAGGAAATCGGGGGTCTTCAGTAGCAGCAGCAATGGTCATGTCCGCAACTGCTTCGTATAATGGCTTAATACCCTGGACATAACCAATACAACCTCTTAATTCTCCATGCTTTTTTAAGGTTACAAAGACGCCATATTCTTCTTTAAGCCGTTCAGTGCTAGGTTTGAAAATTGGTTTAATTTTATTATTGATATATGATTCTAAAGTCTTTCGGGCGATATTAATCAATTCTTGTTGTTCTTGTTTAGTAAATTCAATAGCATCTTCTTGTTTATTGTTTGATTGATTAGTTTCCTTAAAAAAGATGGCTGAAGCATAACCCACACAATAACCACCTCGCTCTCCAATGACATCGTTAGAATTAGTTTGATAAAGAATGCGCGATTTATCCGCACCTAAATGTTGGGCTGTAAGCATTGCCACAACAATTGGATATCCTCCACAAGCTTGAGCTTTATTGGTTTGAAGTGCTTTATATAAACCAGCAGGGTCATATTTTGTTAGATAACTTAAAGTTAAAGCATCAGTTTTTTGGCAATCTGTATAGGAATAACCATGATATAAATCTGATGATGCTAATACCAAAACTTTTTTATCTTGGCAAACGTGGGCAATTGTTTTGGCTAATTTTTGACATTCATCATAAGATGGCTCTAACATCATAATCGGAACTATTTTAATATTTTTCAAAGTTCGTTGTAAAAAGGGAATTTGCACTTCAAGAGAGTGTTCTTGGTTATGGGCTTGGGGTAGGTTTTTTATTTTAGAATAACTTTTTATTAAGACATTAGCTAGGTTGGTATCAATCTCGACTTCGCCTAAGGGGGTTTGCCAGGTACCTTCACCATAAATTGCAAAATCATTAAGAAAAACTTGATGAGTTGGACCCAATAGAATCACCGTCTGGATATCTTGGTTAGCGATAATTTTATAAGCATGGGCAGCAGTGAAACCAGAATAAGGATAACCGGCGTGGGGCACAACGATGCCATAAATATGACCACTAATTGCAGGCACTTTTACTTGATTTAACAAATCATCAATAGTTTTAGTTAGAGTTTTACTATCTGCAGGATAAAATTGTCCACTTACAACTGGTGTTCTTATCATCTTTCCCCCCTCTGTAATATTAAATAATATTGTTAAAAATATTATGATTAAAATTTTCATCTTAAAATGGTTAAGACTAGGTAGTAATGTTCTTGAGATGTTCCGCTGCTTCATTTAAGGTTTTGTCTAATTCTAATGCTTTACGATACATTTCTTGGGCTAAGGAAATTTCATTAGATGCTTCATAGGCTAAACCAAGTTGGTAATAAACTTGAGCATCGGGTTTAATTTCTAAAGCGATTTTGAAATGTTTAATTGCTTCTTGATATTTCTGATTAAGCATATAGAACTGGGCTAATTCAATATGATCTTGGCAGGAAGAGTTTTTCTTTTTTTTCATACGAGGAATAATTATAAGCGTTCGATTCGTTCTAAATCTTCATATTTACCAAGCAATGTGATCACATCGCCTTCTTGGATTTCATCATCTGCGGCTGGTGAGATATTAATTTCTTCTTTAAAGTCAGGTGTGCCTTTATTAGTAATAATTGGAATGCGCCGTTTAATTGCAATTAACGAAACCCGATATTTTTCTCGTAAGGCTAATTCTCGAATAGTTTTTCCCACAAATTCTTTTGGGGCAGCAATTTCAATAATACTGTGCGTAGGGGAGAGTTCAATATAATCAAAAATCTTTGGTGAGACAAAACTTTCTGCTAAGCGGGTGGCAACTTCACGCTCGGGATAAATTACTTTATCAGCACCAATCCGTTGTAAAATTTTTCCATGTTTATCGTTAACTGCCTTGACAACTACATACTTTACACCCAGTTCTTTAAGTAATAAAGTGATGAGAATACTGGTATCAATGTTTTGACCAACACTGACAATTGCCACATCAACATCACTAATACCTGCTTCTTTCAGAGCGCGTTCATCAGTAGCGTCTAATACTAAACTATTGGTTACAATTTCCGAAAATTCTCGCACTTCGTTTTCATCTGAATCAATAACCATCACATCAAACCCTTTTTCAGCTAAGGCTTTAGCAATATTTGAGCCAAAGCGACCTAAACCAATTACAGCAAATGTTTTAGCCAACTAAAATCACCCCTTCCGGATGTGTATAAGATACAATTTTCTTTTTTATTAAAGCAGTGGCTAAGGTTAAAATACCAACTCGTCCAATAATCATAGTTAAAATAATAACTAATTTACCAAGGACCGAATAATCATAAGATGCTGATAGATTACTAACCACTTTAGAACCGACCGATAAGCCGACTGTGCCAAAGGCAGAAAATAGTTCAAATATTAAAGACATTATATCCATATTCTCTTTATTAAAGATTAAGAGTAAAATTAAAGATGTCAAGAGCCAAGTTACAGCCAGTCCGACAATTAAAAATGCCTTAAAAATCTGTTCTTGGTTTATTTTTCTCTGAAAGACTAAAATTTCGGTTTGTCCTGTAAGCAATGCTTTTAGTTGAAGAATAATTAAACTGAAAGTAGTTGTTTTGATACCGCCACCGGTGCTACCTGAGGATGCACCGATAAACATTAAAATTATGATAAAAAATAATGTAGCAGGGTAAAAATTAGCAATGTTTAAGATATTAAAACCTGCGGTACGAGGCGTAACCGCATGAAATAAACCTAAAATAATGCGTTGGGTGAACGAATAACCGTGTAAGCTATGATCCCATTCTAGTAATAAAATAATAATCGTACCAAAAAGAATTAAAAATGCGCTGACTGATAAAACAGTCTTACTATGTAAAGATAAATAACGATTAGTTCTTTTGATAAATGTCTTATAAATATCTGATAAAACGACAAAGCCAACTCCGCCACAAATAAATAAAGTGGCAATTGTTAAGGGTACTAAGATACTATGCGAAAAACTGCCAAGGTTATTTGAAAATGTTGAAAAACCAGCATTACAGAAAGCGGAGACTGAATGAAAGATGGCATGACCAATTGCAGTTTCAATTTTCATATCTTGTTGCACAAATTTAATAGTAAGGACAATCGCTCCTAAAAGCTCAAATATAAAAGTGAGACGAACAACATTAAAGGCAAATCGTCGTAAGTTATCATAACTTAAATAATTAATTGATTCTCGGGTTAAAAGTCTATCCCGTAAACTTAATTTCTGACCGATAAAAAAGAAAAATGCAGTAGATAAGGTCATATAACCAAGGCCACCAATCTGAATTAACAAGAGAATAATAATCTTGCCAATTAAAGTAAAATCAGTCGCTGTATCTTTGACAATTAAACCCGTAACACAAACTGCTGATGTTGAGGTATATAAGGCATCAATCGGTGAGATATTTTCAGAAGAGATTGGTAGGTATAAAAGAACAGCACCGATTAGAATAATAGACAGATAACCAATTATCAATAAGCGAGCAGGATTAACTGGTCTTTGTAGGCGTTTTGACATTTTCTTTTATCTCCCTAAACGGGGTGACCAAGCTGGTGAAAAAGCACCTGCGGTATTGGTTATTTTTCTTTGGCCACTGCCATTCCAATGCATCAGATAGAGTTCATTATTACCATCTCGATTAGAACTGAAGACAATATGCAGACCATCTGGTGACCAACTTGGTTCTTCATTATTTCTGATATGAGTCAACTGTACCTGGTTAGTCCCTGTAATATCACTGACGAAGATTTGGTGATTACCACCGACTCGGGAGACATAAGCAATTAAATCACCACGAGGTGACCAAGCCGGTGAAGTGTTATAAGCTCCTTCAAAGGTCAAACGGCGAACATTAGTCCCGTCAATGTTCATAATATAAATTTGGGGTGTACCGGTGCGGTCAGAAACAAAAGCAATCTCTTGGCCACTGGGTGACCAAGTAGGTGAAATTTCAATTGAATTGCCAAAGGTTAATCGTCGTAAATTTTTACCATCCGCATTCATAAGATAGATATCAGAATTACCTTCAAAACTTAAACTTGCGGCAATAAGTTTACCATCAGGAGAATATGCGGGCGTAGTATTTAAGCCATACTTATCAACGATTAAATCAATCGTGGCTCTTTTCGTATCGTAAGTGTAGATGTTGAGATTATTATTTGCATAACTACAAAAAGCAATCTTTTGTCCATTATGAGACCAGTCAGGAAACAATTTGAGACCGCCAGCATCGGTTAATTGTTTTAAGTTATAACCATCATAATCAACAATTGCAAGTTCTTTGGCATTGCCTTTTCGTAAAGAAAAAGCGATTTGGGTTTGATTAATGCCGTCTTCACCAGTTAAGATTTTAATGACCTCATCAGCGATGCGATGACTTAAAGCCCGATAATTATCAGTCAACTCATAATTTTTACTGCCAATCTGTTTACGGGTGAAGAGATCATATAAGCGAATTGTTAGATTCGTTCGTTTCTTAATTTGTAAATCAGCCGCTAAAAGCACTTGGGCACCAGTACTTTGCCAACCTTGATAATCAATTTTTTTATCAATTGCACTAAATTTCTTAGTCGAGTCGGGGCGGATCACATCAAAATAAAGAGAAAACTCTAAATCATCAATAATGACATTTCTAATTTCCAGGATATTATCGAGAAGACTTTGGGGGGTATTTACTTCAGTATAAAAGTCAGCGATAGCTAAACGAATTCTCTGACGCGTTGCACCTGCGGTTATCTTTGCCCAGATTTCAGATTGGGCCTTAATTTTTTGCCACCCGAAAATTAACATTAAAAATAGTAATACTAAAAAATAGCGGAATATTTTTTTCATAGGGATACGATATAGTTTATGCTTTTTTGCGTTTGCGTGATTTTGGCACATAAATTGGTTGGGCTTTAGAAAGGATAACTTCAGGTGTGATAATACATTCTTCAATATCTTCTTCTTTTTTGGACGGCAAGTCAAACATAATATCCAATAAGGCATTTTCCATTATTGCTCGAAGGCCACGGGCACCAGTATTTCTTGCCATAGCTAAATCAGCAACTGCTTCTAACGCTTTTTCTTGAAAAGTTAATTTAATTCCTTCTAATTCAAAATAATATTCATACTGCTTTATTAAAGCATTACGAGGTTTAGTGAGAATATCTAATAAAGCACTGCGCGAGAGACTATGTAAAGTGCAAATCACAGGAAGACGACCGACTAATTCGGGAATTAAACCAAATTTTATCAAATCATCAGGCTCAACATAACTTAGCAATTTATCTTTATCAAAATCAGATTTAGAAAAGATTTTGGCTTGAAAACCCAGGCTTGATTTTCGAATTCGTTGTTCAATAATCTTTTCTAATCCGACAAACGAACCGCCACAGATAAAAAGGATATTTTTCGTATTTAGTTGAATATATTCTTGTTCGGGATGTTTACGGCCTCCGTGAGGTGGAATATTGGCAATCGTGCCTTCTAAAATTTTAAGCAATGCTTGTTGGACACCTTCACCGGAAACATCACGAGTGATTGAAGGCGAATCACTCTTTCTACCAATTTTATCAAGTTCATCTAAATAGACAATACCAATGGATGCTAATTCTAAATCATAATTAGCGGCTTGGATTAAACGGAGTAGAATATTTTCAACATCTTCACCCACATAACCGGCTTCGGTTAGCGGAGTGGCATCGGAAATTGAGAATGGGACATTTAAGACTTTTGCTAAGGTTTCGGCTAAGAGGGTTTTTCCAACGCCAGTCGGACCAATTAATAATATATTACTCTTTTCGATATCAACTTTGGCTTTACTGGAAAAGACCCGTTTATAATGATTATAAACTGCGACGGATAAGACTTTTTTGGCTTGTTCTTGACCAATGACATATTCATTTAAGAATGACATAATTTCTGCGGGTGGCGGGACTGAGTGAACAGTTGCAAAAAACTTATGTTTTTCTTTATCATCCAGCATCTTTTGACTAAAGCGAATGCAGTCATCACAGATATTTGCTTTAAGTCCACTGATCATAGCGCGAACCGTGGTTTCGGGTCGATTACAGAATGAACAGCGTCGCAATTGGGATTTAGACATTTTATCTTCGTTCAATCACTTCATCAATAATGCCATAATTTTTAGCTTCTTGAGCCGACATAAAATAATTTCGGTCAGTGTCGGCTAAGATTTTCTCAACGGTTTGACCCGTATGTTTGGCTAAAAGTTCGGCTAATTGCTGTTTAAGTTTAATAACTTCTTTAGCATGGATTTCAATATCAGTGGCTTGACCTGAAAGGCCGGCAACTTCAGGTTGATGAATCATAATCCGTGAATGGGGCAGGGCAAAGCGTTTACCTTTTTCACCACACGCCAAAAGCAAAGCGGCAAAACTGGCCGCCATACCCATACAAATTGTTGATACTTTAGGTCGAATATATTGAATAGTATCATAAATTGCCAGTCCGGATGAAACAATACCACCTGGCGAATTGATGTATAATGAAATATCTTTATCAGGGTCTTCAGCTTCTAAAAACAATAGTTGAGCAATTACTAAATTAGCCACCGTGTCGTCAATCGGCATTCCAACAAAGATAATCCGTTCTTTTAGTAGCCGAGAATAGATATCATACGCTCGTTCACCCCGGCCGGTCTGTTCAATCACAATTGGAATATACATAAATTACCTCCTTAATTAGATATATCGGCTCGTTCAATGAGCCAATCCAAAGTCTTATTTTGTATCAAGCGTCCTAAAAACACAGGGCTCTTGCTTAACATTTCTAATTGGTCTTGTTTAAGACCGGCATTAAGATATTTTTGTAATTCTTGTTCAATATCTTTTTCCGTAGGCATGATCCCTTCTTTACGAGCAATCCGATTGATAATAATATTAAACTTGGCTCGTTCAATAGCAAAAGGATATAATTTTTCTTTGGCTTTAGTGTCGTCTTGAATATTAAATTCGTTTAATAACTCTTGATAGGTTTGCTCAACATAACTTGGCGGGACTTCAAAATCATGCTCCCGAATAAGATACTTATAAATTTGATTTTTCATATCTTCGTTAATAATCTGGGCTCGGTCTTGTAGAATTTCTTCATTGATCTGATTGCGAAGTTCGCTTAGGTCTTTGAATCCTAAATCAATTGCAAAATTATCATCAATTTCAGGCAATTTTTTCTCTTTAACATCACGAATATAAAATTTATAAGTCAAAGTCCGATTTGCTAAAGTTTTTTCAGGATAATCCGCAGGAAAAGTAATTGTTGCTGATTTTTGTTCACCGGCTTGACCATTAAGCAGGGCTTGGTTAATTTCAGGCATATTTTTTTCACCACCAACTTCAATCATAACGCCAGTTTGCTTTTTGCTTACACTCTGTTCATTTTCATAAATATCATAGTCAACTAATACATAGTCGCCATTTTGAGCAGGACGATTAAGAGTGCTGAAGGTAGCACATCGTTCTTGTAAAGCTTTAATCCGTTTATCAAACTCTTCATCAAAGCCAGTTGGTTCTAATTTCTTAATTTTGATACCTAAGTAATTTTTAAGTTCAAAGTCAGGAATCACTTCAAAACTTAAATCAAACTTTAAGGTTTTATCGTCACTAATTTGATAATCATTAACTTTGGCTTGACTGATAGGTTCAAGACTATGCTTTTCAATTATTTCTTTATAAGACTCTTCAATCAGTTCATCAATTGCCATTGCTTCAAAAGTAGCACCGTAGCGTTTTTGTAAGATAGGACGGGGTGCCATACCTTTACGAAAACCGGGAATTTGTGCTTTTTGGGCATAAGATGAAGTTACTTGTTCAATCTTCTGAATCACGGTTTGTGGTTCTATTGTAACTTCAATCTCTTTAAGATAAGGTTTTGTTTCTTTAAATTTTATTTCCATTTTATATTAGTTCTTTCTTTATTTAGTTTTTTATTATTTTTTACTTTTTATGCGAGGAGGGGGAGTTGAACCCCCACGGATTTTCTCCACTGGATCCTAAATCCAGTGCGTCTGCCAGATTCCGCCATCCTCGCAGGTCTTTAAGTATAAAGCCAATACTATCTTATGTCAAGATTGATACAGGAGGACAAAATACTGTCGGTAAGATTGCTTGGGTCGTTATACTCCCTCGCAATGACAAATAGCAGGGTGTCATTGCGAGCCATCAAAGACGGCGTGGCAATCTTGCATACGCCCTTTACCGTCATTGCGAGCGAATGAAATGAGCGTGGCAATCTTATAACCACTTGAGAACACTTATCAAATACTTTTATAAAATCGCAGGGTACACTCTAACCTTATTGGTTATCAGATAGTTAAGTTAGCAGGTCACCTTGTAGGTTGCCTATTAGGTAGCCCCCCGGCTCACCTATTATGTGACCGACGATGTCATTATAAAGATTACTAATTCGGTTATCTGTTATATTATCTACTATTTTAATTAGTAGGTTAGATAACCGATTGCCCAATATATTGTCTAGATGGTGACCGACTGGGTTATTTAGATGGCTAAGTAAGGTATCGAGAATCTTTTATGGTTATAATCTTAAAAAAGATAAAGACATAAAGGAAAGTAAGGACAAAGAGATGATTTTAGATTTTTTACTGTCGGTAAGATTGCTTCGGTCGTTATACTCCCTCGCAATGACAAACGGGAAAGACTGTCGGTAAGATTGCTTCGTCGCTTTGCTCCCTTGCAATGACAAATGGGAAATACTGTCGGTAAGATTGCTTTGGTCGCTTTGCTCCCTCGCAATGACAAGACTACACAAATGTCATTGCGAGCGAATGGAATGAGCGTGGCAATCTTGCATACAGTAATAAGATGAGAATGCTAAATACTGTCGGTAAGATTGCTTCGGTCGTTATACTCCTTCGCAATGACAAAAAATTTGCTTGACATTACTTATTTAGCACTTATATTTAATTATATAAACT
>CBFGJZ010000021.1:0-26948 GCA_965649215.1 Caldifarciminota bacterium | reverse complement strand
AACGTTTTATCCAACTTGAAAAGCATTTTCAGAAAAATAATAAAAAACTTTCTGAAAGTACTTTACAAGAAATGGATAAAATCTGGGAACAAGTAAAGAAAAAAAGAAAGATATAGCATTAATTTAAAACTTGCTCTTACTAATTTTTAAAAACCAATCAAATACAAACGATTAAGAAACCAATCATTGTAAAATAATAAATACAATACCACCGCATTAATTGTAAATGCTGATTTAACTAGTTTATAGTTTATTGACTCGGCATGTCATTTAAAAAGGGAGTTTGGCTTCTCATCACAACCAAACTCCCAATTATTTATATTATCTTTTTATTGTACAATCAGTTTCATCTCATCCTGATGAATACCATCGCTGTATTTTAAGAAGTAAACGCCTTGCGCAATATTCGAAAGCGTAATACGATAATCACCGGCATTTAAATAACCTTCCTGGAGAATATTAACTAATTGACCATTTACATTATACAGTTTCAGCGATATGTATGTAGCTTTAGGTAATGAATATTTAATAGCAAACTGATCAGTAGAAGGATTAGGTGAAATCTCAAGAGTAAAGGAAGATTGCGTACTCATAGTATTCATAATTGCAGGATTGATCTGAGTAATCTTTTCTATTATGGTCGCTAAAGCAGGGTCAAATTGCCAGAACTCTTGGGTATTATTGCCTTTTAACAGAGAGACTTTGCTATTTGCAAAAGCAAGTGCACCACCTGATTTAATGATGCTCTTGTTATTTAATCTTGGTACTGTCTCCATTGCACTCCAACCGCTTGTGGTATATTTCCAAAATTCGTTTGTACCATTACCTTTCACGGCGTAGATTTCTGTTCCACTTCTCGTCATTGCTGCACCATCACCAATTACCTTGCTTAAGCCAATTTGTGGATGCACTAATGGCAGATTCTCTTTTTGTATCCAGCTATTTGTGGTCGGATCATAGGCAAAAAATAGATTGTTGCTTGAATTTTTTAAAGCATAAATCAACCCATTCCATTCAACTAAACAACTACCCGTTGAATAAGCAACATTATCAGGTGTTGGGGCATAGGCTTTTTGTGTCCAACTGTTTGTAATGGGATTAAATTCATAGAAATTTGGTTTGTTAACCTTTTGGCTTCCTGCTAACAGATAGACTTTACCATTATAATAAGCAATACTCGTACCACCTTTCACTGTCACTGGGATATTGGCTTTTACACTCCAAGTATTGGTACTGATTGAATATGCCCAGAACGCATTTTTACCATTACCTTGTGATGCATAAATTGTATTGTTGCCATCATAACATAAAGCGCCACCCGCGCCTACTGTTGCTGGAGCGGAAGCTTTTTGAACCCAGTTTGTACCATCGAACATATAGAATTCAGTCGAATTATTACCCTTAAATCCATATACATTATTACCAACGCCAACTAAAGCACCCCCAGAACTCACATATTTATTTAAAGCCTGAGTGGGCATATTTGCTTTTTGAGTCCAGGGTGGTGATGGTGCTACATCAACAGTGACCGAACCTATCAATTGATCATTTGTTGGATTCATATCGCCATTTAATTCCGTTGAACAACTAACTACATGGGTGCCAATTTGAGTTGCATTCCAATTCGGGAAAGTCACATATTGCCGACCGCCAGCGGCAAGATTTGTTACTGAAGCAGACTGATTATAAAAATTACCGATTTTCATTCGTACTGTAAAGCTCAGGACCAGACTACTATAATTATAAACGGAGCATGCCGGAATAATTACTGTATTTTCAAAGACTGTTCCTTTTGGCTGAACAATCACGGTCACGCTAACATCTTTATAAGCAACTGTGACGCTACCAGCTTGTTTATCATTGGTTAGATTTGCATCAATTGCCAGTTCAGTTGAACAACTTACCGTATGACTGCCTAATTGTGTTGCTTGCCAACTGGGGAATGTGAGATACTGATAAGTATTTGGTAAGTGGTTAGTCACAGTTACGGTCTGATTATAGAAATTACCAATCTTCATTCGCACTAAATAATTTTCTGTATACATACCATAATTATAGACTGAACAAGAAGGTATGACATTGCTATTTTGGTCGATCATACCACTGGGTGTTATAATCTTAGCTACTCCCACATCATGAATATTAGGGGTTGAAACATACACACTATCTTCAAAGGGCAGCTTATTTTTTGCAGTTATGGTAAGATACATATAACCAACGGAAGTAGGTGTGATTGATAAACTCACTTGACCACTGGAATTAGTAGTACCTTTAGTGAAAACTTCGTTTCCTTTCCATAAAGCAACAATTGCTGATGGAAGTGGTGAACCACCTGAAGTAACTGTAACGGTAAATGATTGCGGACCCACATAAATTGGATTAGTAAAACTTGCGTTCATAGTTTGTGGGGTATCTTTCCACATCATCATTTGCGGTTCGCCAAAAAGATTTAACTCATAGTAGCACCAACGCCAGACTTGTTGACTCATTGCAGTGCTCCGATAATATTCTTTTGATGACTGATGACAATTAGCAATACGAATTGAGTCATAAGTGAATAAATAATCGTAAAATCTAACATCTAAAAGTTCTGAAGGCCCAATCTGGTTAGTATATCCCCAGCCATATCTTGAGTTCATCATTGTCGCAATCGCACTACCACTTGCTAAGACCATCTTTTCTGCTAAACAATCATTAGTCTCAAAATTACCAGGATAACAGGCAATTGAATTGGCAATCGTCAATTTATCATAATTGGTTTGAGTTGCTGGGTCAGTATAATAATACATTGGTCCACTAATATAAACACCATTATCATTGCCATGACCGACCATATGGAGAAATCCAAATCCAGTATTTAACGAATCGCGCACTGCCCATCGCCAAGCATCATTTTGGCCCATATCGATCACGCGGTCCGTCCAACCGGCAGGACTATAACCAGCAATCATATTTTGCGAGGTGGTGTGGTCATAGCCAGACCAAAGATACGCTGCAGGTAACATCATCCGTTTCTGATAACCAATATTAGGATTTTTGACATAAGTAAAGAATTTCTTTATCATTGTATCGACTTCAGCAGTAGTTTCTACTGGCCATCTGCCACCATATAAATCATAATATAAATCAACTGTGTCATAAGATGCTTCACCAAAGATATTGTTATTATTGCCGTCCCAAGACCACTGCAAATCAAAATAGTATAAGTCGCACGGAATGTTACCAACATCACTACCAACTACAGCGCGAGCTTGACGGGATGGAATGATGGAATGGTCGCCAGCAAGTAAAATATATTTCATTCCATAATTAGTAAAATAGTCACGGATAAAGTTTCGTATCTTCTCTTGTAAATCTCGTCCTGAATAATTTGATGATACCCAACTTGTAGTACGAGTTTCAGCCCAATATCCAGTTTTGCGTAACCAATTAACAAGTGGCGTAAATCTACTTTCTAAAGTTGTTGAAGTCAAAATCACATAATCAATATTAGTTGGTTCTGACACCCGTAGTGCTGGCGCAAATCTATCAATATCTTCAGGATTAACTACTAATACTTGAACATCTCTTTTAAATAATTCTCTTTGTGACTCAGTAAGCATCTCTTCTGGATAGCGGTTTTCTTCATAATCTATTTTTACCCTGATGCGTTCATATAGAACTAATTTTTTGTCACTGGGAATATATTGTATAGGATACAAAAAGAAATTACCAATCCGAAAACCAGACTTACAACCGCTCATCAATTCTTCCTTTAATTTAAGAGGATAAGCTTCTTGTGATTGATAAGTTTGTAAATCGGGCTCTACAAAATTAATTGGACCTTGATAGGAAATTGGTCTTGGCTCTTGCGCTGGATAAATTAGATAATTACCTTTAACTTCAGTGATCTTGGCATCTAGAATCTCCACATTCGTGATTTCTGCAGTACTTGGAATTAAAAGATTAACACTTGCAATCGGTAACATCGGTTTGGCAATTTCGTGAGTATAAACATCACAACCACGAAGACTTACAATACTATATCCATCTCGATTCTCAATGCGTAATGAATTCAATGGAAATTCAAAATCGCGAACCATACTTCCCGCATTCACAATCATTATCATTGAGAATATCAGGATTGAAATTACTGATAAATTTTTATTACTCATAAACAACTCCTTCCTTGTAATTAGAGTATGACCGAATAAATAATTAAATATAAGTATAATATTCATCTCTTAGATGTCAAGTAAAAAATTGAGTATTTATTCATAACAAAAGTTATGCAACTATTTAGAATTTCAATACTTAGGAATTAGTATTTTAACATAAAGTAAAAGCTCAAAACAAAATCAAATGAGGGGGTTATAATTTTCTGATTTTTACAATAAAAAAACCTTCGGTATCATTATCATGGGGATAGATGCGTATCGCTTTGCTTAGTTCGGGATGGTATTTATCTTTGTGCCATGCAGTTAAGCCGCAATGGGTGATGATACCATTTAACTCGATCTGTTCACACTTAAGATTTTGGTATTTTGTGAAAAGATAATCAACAACTTCTTCATTCTCCTCTGGAGCAAAAGTACAAGTTGAATAAACCAAAACTCCATTTGGCTTAAGTGCCTTAAATGCTGAATTGATAAGCCCTTTTTGCATTTTTGACAACCGCTTAATTATAAATTTTTTCCATTGTAATAAAACTTCTGGTGAATTTCTTATTGTCCCTTCTAAAGAACACGGCGCATCTAACAGAACCATATCAAAATATTCAGGATAATAATAACCCAGACGCTGGGCTGGTTTTCTTATAGTTTTTGTATTTTTAACTCCCATTCTTGACAAATTATCTCTTAATGCTTTAATTCGTTTTGGTGAAATATCATTAGCAATAATAACTCCCTGATTATTCATAAGTGCAGCAAGTTGAGTAGTTTTTGACCCCGGCGCGGCACACATATCCAAAACTTTATCAGTAGGTTTCGGATTTAATACTAATGCAGGTATCATGGAAACGGCTTCTTGGATATAAATATAACCATCCTTATGCATCTGTGAATCACCAATATTCAATCTATCCAATACCCAATAACCAATATCAATCCAGGGAATTGGCTTTAATTTTATATCAATCAATTTTGATAACGCCTGTTCCTTATTTATTTTAAGTGTATTTATTCGAAAACTTGGCTTGACTGGTGTTTGTATGACCCTCAAAAACCTCTCAAAATCAGGAATAAACTTCTGATATCGTTCAATAAACTCTTCTGGAATTTTATACACATTATTCACTTTATTAGATATAATAATATTTTTTGTGCTCTATCAATCTAAAATAACTTCTTTGTTGCACTATTAATTCTTGCTAACCTTTTTAATGTCTGGAGTTTTTCTTGATTACCAATCTTTGCCTGCGCTATTGCTCTTTCTAAAATTTCAATTGACTTATCATAATCATTTCGATTAATTGGATATGGATAACCATCTTTACCGCCATGGGCAAAGGAATAACTCACAGGGTCTTGATAACTCGGTTTGACACCATAGATAACTTCACTTAGTAAAGCCAATGCTCGAATCGTTTGCGGACCAACACCATTAATACCTAACAATGCTTCAAAATTTGGCGGTTGTGATTCATAAGTCTTTAATAAAATCTTTTCGAACCGGTTAGGATTAATATCCGACGATAGGATGGGATGTCTTGCTTGTAATGACAATTCTTTAATTCTCATCAATTCTCTAACTGATTGATTAGGATTCTGTTTGGCAATCAATGTTGACAGCACTCTGGCTGGTTCGCTTTCTTTAGCAACCAGATTCAAAATATTATTTCGCTTTTCACTCACAATCGCTTTATGTGGCTCACAGACAAAATCTGTTAAGTCTAAGGACAACCAATGATATCGTCTTGCCCAACGGGTTTTCGGATTCATACCTTGTTGGATTACTGCCCATTTTCCATCTTTAGTTCCGAAAAAAGTATGATGATAAATTTGATAACCATCTTGCAGAGCAGATGAATCAACTTTTGCACTCATTCGCGAAGCATAGATTAATCGATCTGGTTCAAATGATAACATTTCGGCGTAATTCTTAATTTCTACAGGAGTTTGACGAGATGTCGTACCTTTACCACCAGCAATAAATATGCCAAAATCCTTTTCTAAATCTTTAAGACCCAACTTCAAAGCAGCGCATAAAGTTGTGGTTAATCCAGATGAATGCCAATCAAAACCTAAGACACACCCCAAACTCTGAAACCAGAACGGGTCAGAAATCCTGCGTAAAAATTCTTCGCTACCAAATTCACCAAGCATAATCTCTAAAATTGCTCGCGCCAACTTAGTCATCCGCGCAAAAAGCCATTTTGGTGCTGAGCCATAATGCAAAGGTAAATTCGCATAACCCGTGCGCATAAAAATATTGTAGCCAAACCATCTCTATAGGTCAACCAATTCTATATTTTCCGATTAAAAACTCTTTCAATTATTAATTCACTAATAGTTTGTTATCACATACCAGTGACCTTCTGAACATGAACGACGACGATTAAGTATTCTAGCTCAAAAGCGAAGTAAAGATTTACGTTACTGACAATTTAATAAATAAAATTAAAAAATACAACTTACGCACTTAATAAAGAAACAAAAATAGTCGCTCTCAATTACAAATAAACTTATACAATTAATAAGATTTATAAATAGACTACGATACAGAAATATTTGGTGCCTTCTAGCACCTCTCAGGGTATTATACCCCTTGTTTAAAGAAAATTGAATTATCATTATGATATTTAATAACTTAAATACATCTAATGCTTAATTTTTATTCTATTTATATATAGAATTTATGATTGAGTCATCTATCATCGTTTTTTATCTTGACTTAACAAACGCCAAATGTTATACTCAACTAAACCAAAGGAGTGGTTATGGAACAGATAATTCAAGAAATTAGTGCCAAAAGTGATTTAGCTAAAATCATTATTCATTCTGTACCTGATATTCCAGGTAGCGCTTCAAAAATATTTTCAATTCTTGGTGAAGCAGGATTTAATGTCGAAACGATAACACAAATTTCTACCCGTAAAAATTATTGCGATATTGCGTTTACTATTCAAGAAAGTGAAACTACTCGGGTAATTGAATATCTCCAAATGAAATTGCGGGATTTGCGTCCAACTGATTTTGATATTGATAAAGATGTTGCGTTAATTACTCTGTTCGGTCCGAAAATCGCTTCAACCCCTGGTATTGCGGGCAAGGTCTTTAAAATTGTGAGTGAGTTAGGTGTCAATATTGAAAATATCTCAGCAAGTCTAATGATGATCAGTTTCCTTGTGCCAAAACATAAAGTTGAACCAGTCATTCAAGCATTACGCCAAGAATTTGCGGCATAGATCTTGACGAATCAGATTTTATTATTATTATAAATTAAATTGATGTCTAAAAAATTAAAGCAGACGCTGATTGGTTTTGCTTATCTAACTCCTGCGTTGATTGTTCTGTTATCATTTCGGATTATCCCAATCCTATTTTCTGTGCGCATTAGTCTTTATGATTGGGGAATGGCAGGGGCACGAGCTTTTGTTGGCCTTAATAATTATCTTCAAGTCCTAAAAGACCCTGTCTTTTATACTTCACTTTTAAATACTTTTTGGTATGCCCTCTTTACGGTACCGACTATGATATTGTTGTCATTAGTGATTGCAGTATTGTTAAACCAAAAAATCAAAGGTCTCGGTTTTTATCGGACTCTTTATTACCTGCCCGTTGTGACTTCCATCGTTGCCGTCTCGATCGTTTGGAAATGGCTCTTTAATCCTGAGCGTGGTCTTCTAAATTATCTTTTATCTTTAATTAACATCTCCCCAATCCGTTGGCTTGAAGACCCACGGGGTATTTTTTTAATTATTTTCAATGCTATGGGTATTCAAATTCCATCAATACTCTCAGGTCCCTCAGTTGCACTCTGCTCACTCATCATTATGTCAATCTGGAAAGGGCTTGGTTATAATATTGTCATCTTTTTAGCAGGCTTACAAAATATTCCAACTCAATATTATGAAGCAGCTAAAATTGATGGGGCTGGTCCATTTCGACTTTTCCGTAACATCACTTGGCCACTCTTATCACCAACAACTTTTTATATCTTAATTATGAGCACAATTGTTGCTTTTGAAGCTTTTGCTCAAGTTTGGATTATGACTTCACCACCAGGTGGACCATTAGGCACTACCAAAGTTGTTATGTATTATTTTTATGAACAATCATTTGAACTCTGGCGACTGGGTTATGGTGCAGCTATTGCTTTTATTGCATTTCTGATTATTCTTGCTTTAACAATTTTACAACGCACAGTTTTAGAAAAACGAGTTCATTATGCGTAAAGTAATTAATAATCAACGTTTATGAAACAAAAACTCTTACCAGTCCATATCATTTTAATTCTAGTTGGTATTGGTATGTTCTTACCTTTCTATTGGATGTTGACAACGGCCTTAAAAACACCAATTGAATCGCTTCGTTTTCCACCAACCCTATTTCCAACGGTTCTCAAATTCTCTAATTTTGTCGAGATTTTCAAAGAAGTTGCTTTATTACGCTATTTCTTAAATACGATCTTTATTGCAATTGCTTCGCTTTTAGGGGTTCTTTTTAGTGGTATTTTAGCTGCTTATGCTTTTGCCAAATTTGAATTTTGGGGACGAGATTTAGTCTTTATGGTCTTTTTAGCTCTCATGATGATTCCCCTACCGGTCTATTTAGTCCCATCGTATATGATTTTGTTTAAACTTGGTTGGATTGATACATATTTAGCATTAATTGTGCCTTGGACGGTCAATATCTTTGCCATCTTTTTATTGCGACAACATATTAAAACATTACCACAAGACTTGTTTGATGCTGCCAAAATAGATGGTTGTGGCAATTTTCGGACCCTCTGGCAAATTGTAGTACCTTTATCAAAACCTGTAATCGTTACGATTGCAATCTTTGATATCATTGCCAGTTGGAATTCATTCTTCTGGCCCTTAATTGTTACTCACTCAGATTCAATCCGTCCATTACAAGTCGGATTAGCTTATTTCTCTCGAGAGTTCTCTACCAATTATCCATTATTAATGGCTGCTTCAACTTTAGCAATTCTACCTTTAATAATACTTTTCTTCTTTGCTCAAAAACAGATTATTCAATCCTATGCCCGCACCGGTTTAAAAGAATAACCAAATAAATTTAGAAAATGGCATAGAGTCAAGCAAAATATAATTTTTTTCGCGCTCTCTTATTGGTCTTATATCACTTTCTCTCTAAATATGCTTTGGTGAATATTCGCTCGGGAATAACTACATCAAGTTTAACATTCTCTAACACCAATTCAGTATATGTGTTTCGTCGTAATTTGTTTGCCATTCGGATTTTAGTAGGAAAGTTTTTATTGCCAATTTTCTTAAAATCAGAAATCGTAATTTCTTTCATTAATTTACCACTTTTGGCATATAATTCTTCCTTGAGGGGATAAAAATATTCCGCATCAATCCACAACATTCTTCGATAATAAGTAACATTTTTAAGCTTAGCGATCAATTCTAATTGATAAGATACACGATTAAATATCGTATCTGTTCCGATTAATTTAATATCATACTGTTCTTTAAATCTCTGGTTACTGGTTACATCTTCATACGAAAAATCCGTACCCGCAAAACTCTGTCTGAGCATATGACCGGCAATCTTAGTTGCTTTTTCTACTTCATTAATATAAATCCACATCTCATTATCCAATTTTAAGAAACGAGTATCCTTATCTCGAGCCGGCGCGGTAAATTCCAAATAAGCTTTATCTTTGCCTTGTACATAACCAATCAATTCTTTTGTTCGGATTTCACCGTCAATACTTAATTGTATTTTCGCCGTATAACTTATTGTATTCGCAACCAAATTATTGTCCACTCGGTCGATAATTTCAATTCCTGATAATGCTAACATCATATTAACAATCAAACAAAAGAGCATAATTGTTTTTTTCATAAGTTTAAGTTGTTGTTTTCAATGCTTCAATTGGCTTTAATTTTACTGCTCGATAAATCGGCAGTAAACTAACTAATAGAGTCACACAAATCCCAAAAATAAAAGTAGTTATGATAATTGTTGGTGTTGGTGCGAAGTAAATGATTGGTCCAAATGGTATATCTAATGAAGCAGTCTTTGACGCGACACTTAAATCTAATCCGTGATATTTTAACCAATAACTCAAAAGACTTCCTAAAATCGCACCACTCAAACTACCTAAAAAACCAATAATCCCTGCTTCCCCAAGCAAAAGTTTTAGGATTGCCCAATTATTCATCCCAATTGCTTTTAGCATGCCAATTTCTCGTAACCGTTCATAAACAATCATAATCATCGTGTTGGCAATGGTCGAACAAGCAACAATCAAGATGATTAAGTAAAAAATAGTAAAGATTGCTCGCGTTGAATTAAGATATCTAAGAATAACATTTTGTTGATATGGCATTATCGCATAATCACTTTTAGCTCGAATTTCTCGGGCAATCTTCAAACTCTGTTTTGGTTCTTTAATAATTAATGCAACTTCGCTTGCCCTTCCTTCTAAATCAAGAAGTCGCTCGCCGACTTTAAGCGGAATATAAAATATATTTTTATCCATTCCACCAATTCCAAGAGAAAAAATCCCCTGCACTATCAAATTAATGCCTGTTGGCGAATCGTAAGCAGTGCGAGTAATTATTGTCAAAGTATCACCAATTGATAAATTTAACTGTTTAGCTAATTCTCTACCCAAAAGAACTGAGTTTGTACTTCCGTCTAAATAATGTCCTTCAATAATTCTCTTTGGTAAAGCAGAAAAATGTTTTTCAATTTCAGGTTCAATTGCATAACCAAGACATGGTAAACTTAACTCATTTTGTCCTAATAAAACACCAAACCGAATCCGTGGTGCAATATATAAAATCTGTTCATGTTTTATTTTTTGATAAAACTCTTCCGTTAAATATATTGCTTCTGAGAGCGGAAATAATCTTTCCCGTCGCTCATATTCTCGACTTGTGATTCGAATATGACCTGAAATTAGCTTTACAACATTATCGGTAATATTATTCATTACTCCATTGATATAACTCTGCGTAAAAATTATCAACATAATCGCAATCATAATACTTATCCCTGAAATAATACTGCGGCGGGTATTACGAAAAAAATTACGATACGCAAGTCTTAACAGCATACGCTTAGTTTATTTGTTTAACAGTTTGATAAATACTCATTCCGTCAGTTACCATATTAAACTTTTCTTAATGCTTCAATTGGCTTTAGCTTAATAGCTCTTCGTACTGGATACAATGTGACTAGTACTGAAATTATAATCCCAAACAAAAAGGTAAAAATAACCATCCCCACTTCTAATCTGCCTTTCAGAATAAACTTTATCGGATATATGATATCAATCCCTTCAAACATTTTCGATAAATCAAAACCAAAATACTGTAGATATAGTGACATTATAACACCAACGATGCTGCCAATTAAACTACCTCCTAAGCCAATAATACCACCTTCATAAACAAATATTTTAGTGATATGAAAATTGCTATATCCCATAGCTTTAAGTGTCCCGATTTCATTAACTCGTTCCATTACTGCCATCAACATCGTATTAACAATGCCCACTACCGCAATAATTAATACTACTAAAGCAAGCATAAATTGAGTAGTCCGTTTCATTACCGATACTTCAAAAATTGATGCATATAATTCTTTCCAGGTCTTTAATTCATAACGAGTGCCAATTTTCTGATAAATCTCTTTCTTTAATTTTTCTAAATCCTTAACATTGGTTTTAATTGCAATTTCTGTGACTTGCTGATTCATGTTTAAAAGTTCTTGGGCAATCTCTAAAGCAATCAAAACCGTGTTACGATCAATAAGTGGATGTGCAGTATTAATAATCCCACAAATTTCAAAATCGTAGGCATTATAAGTCCCATATTTATCTTTAACAATAATGGTTACCATAGCACCAAGATCCAGATTAAGTTCTCGAGCCAACCCTTCACCAATCAGAAGATCATCCGTTGTTTTTAGAAAAGTACCTTTCACAACGGACTTTCGAATTTTAAAAACTTTGTCATCATCTTTAACATTAATACCTATGCCTAACACTGTCAATTCATCAATACCAGTATTTAATTGAGCCATAAATTTGATCCGTTCTGTTAATGTACTAATACCTTTAATTTGTCGCAACTCTTTAATAAGCGAGTCGGAATTTTCAATCAAAGAATCAAGAGCATAGCGTCCTTCTTCCCGATAATACCCTTTTCTAAATAGTGATAACGCTCCTGCTTCATAATTGATAATATTTTCTTCTGCCATTTTATCCACTCCATTCATCATTGAGTTCATAAATATCATTGCTGCTAGACCAACCGATATTGCAATTGCCGAGATAATACTTCTTCGGGTATGCCGAAAAACATTTCGCCAAGCTAAAATTAATAATTTCATAGAATGCAATTCTGTAACTGACTTAAATGATATAAACTACTCGTGGGTTTGTCATATTTATGTTTACTCTTAAATAACAATAGTAAAGTTTTTTGCAATGAAGCAAGTAAATCAATAATCATACCAACACTCCAGTCGGTTGTTATCGTCAAGAAGAAATTACGAAGTAATTTTTGGGTTTGTAGTTTTATTCTTTGTTTTACTATATATAATTTATTTTTTCTCATCGCTAATTACGAGTCCATCTCTTAATCTCACAACTCTTAAGGCATATTCCATTACTAAGGGGTCGTGGGTTGAAAAGATAAATGAGGTCTTATGTGTCTTGTTGAGTTCTTGCATCAATGCCAAGATATCCTTTGCAGTAGCGGAATCAAGATTAGCGGTTGGTTCATCGGCCAAAACTAGACTTGGATTTTTTACCAATGCCCGCGCAATCGCAATTCTTTGTTGTTGACCTCCGCTCATCTCATTAGGTTTACGATAAATATAATCTTGTAAACCAACTTCTTTCAAAATAGCAAGACATCTTTCTTTTCTCTCAGCTGCAGGAATATTTAATACTAACAGTGGTATCTCAACATTTTCAAAAGCATTTAAGACGGGGATCAAATTAAAGGTCTGAAATATAAACCCAATCTCTTTTTTACGTAATTCAGAAGCTTGTTGCATATTCAATTGAGTAACATTTTGACCATTAATAATCACTTCGCCGTTGGTTGGGGTATCTAAACAGCCAATGATATTTAAAAGTGTTGTCTTACCTGAACCCGAGGGGCCGACTATTGCTGTAAATTCACCATCTTCAATAACCAAATTAATACCCCGTAATGCAGGAAATAAAATCTTACCAATTTGATAGTTTTTATATAAATTTTTTATTTCCACCACAATTCCCTCTCTTTATATACATTAATAATTCAGTTTCATTTAAAAATAAACTTTTAACCATATATATACTTGTCCCCTATATGGTGTAATATTTCTAAATTCAGTCTGAGCTACACCAAAAATTAAATTAACCCCAATCAGTATATCCGTATTATCGTTTAAAGAATACATAATTTGGGGCATGATAATAAAGCCATAGTCATTTAAATTAACAATTGAATTAATTGCTGGTCGGAAAAACGGATCGTATCCAATTCCAATTGAAGTGTATAAGTATTGTTGTGCAAGAGTTGATCGCTCACCGTTCTGCCAAGCAAAGTAATCATAGTCACGCGGATTTATCTCACCACTCTGGTCATAAAAATATTCTACCATCGTATAAATATTAGCTGGGAAACTATAATCCAAACCCAAACTGCCCTTGAGATAACTTTTTTCCTTAAAAACAGTATAATTTGATTCTAACCAATACCCAATTTCTACTTCGCCACTTAATTCAGCACCTATAATAAGTTTTTGCTCTTGTCCTTGATAGAATAAATCAATGCCAAAATCATTGTTTGTAAAATTGCTGCCAAGTCTGATGCCATATAATATCTGTTTTAAATTTCGTTTCGGTTGGAGAATAATTCTAATATTTGATAAGTTACTAAGAGAATAATGCGCTAAAACCGCAGTATTGCCTGACCGTTCATAATTTGGTTCAAAGTAATTAGTTCTGTTTAAAATATCCAATGGACGAAAAACTTTACCAACTCCCCAATAAACTCTCTGTTTTCCAAGGGTGATCCGACTGTTTTCTTTTCCCAACCATAAGGCAAGCCGTGAAATATTAAAATTAAGTGACGAAATTGCTGTGAAAGAATCATAAGCAATCTGGCCATCCAATGCAATTTGAATACCATAGGAATCGTAATTTTGTTTAAATTCCAACCATCCCCGATTATATCCTAAAAGATGAAATGAATCATTCCATACCAAAAATGGACGAGTTTCAACATATCCTGAGATATTGATTACCCTAAAGAGTGTTAAGCACAACCAAAGACAATTCATTGATTCTATTATAACCCTCTCTCGCTAAATTGCAAGTAAATTAGTTTCTTTTAAAGTTTTATTATTGACATAGAATTGAATATGCGATATATTGACTGATGAGAAGATTCGGTTGGATATTATTACTGCCTTTTCTACTCTTAGCTAAATCCTATCATTATTCAGAAATTATTACTGATATCTATTTCGACCATTATGGTAATGCTGTAGTCCGTCAAAGTAGAACTTATGATTTTAAAGGCAGTTTTTCATATGCCTATTTGAAACTTAAGAAGCAAGGCAGTAAAAACATCAGTTTTTCCCAACTCCTGGAAAAAATCAATGGCAAGTGGGAAATATTAAATCCAATTATTGAAGATAATCCTAATAATCTTTATCTTAAATGGCATTATTCTGCTCAAGATGAGACAAAGACTTTTCTTTTAGATTACTCCATAAATGGTGCCCTTAAAAGATATCAAGATGTTAGTGAATTCTATTGGAAATTTATTGAAGATGAACATGAAAAAATTGATAAAATTGTTCTTAATCTTTATTTACCAACTAATTACCCCGACTTTTTTAAAGTCTATATTCATTCGCAAGGTCGTAACGGCGAACTTTATTTTAGTGATGATTCAAGTTCTGCTACTGCTGTGTTATATAATATTCCTGCTAATCATTTTGTCGAAGTACGTATGCTTACTGCCAGCGATGTCTTTTCCGAAGCCGAACTTATTAATGAAAATCGTTATGCTCAAATTCTTAATGAAGAAAAACGCAATTTTATGGTCTCTTTGATAAAAAAGTTAATCTTTTTCCCAATCGGAGTCATCCTGCTTATTATCACCCCAATCATTATCTTAATCATTTTTTATCATCGCTATGGCAAAGAACCGCCAATTCCATATCTGGGAACTTATGAACATGAACCACCACGAAAAATCAGCCCAATTCTGTTGCCCGCAATTCTCTTGCAAAGTCCTGACCAATCAACAAAGTTATCTAATGTCTTTCAAGCAGTCTTCGCCACTATTCTCGATTTAACAACCAAAGGATTTATTTCTATCCAAGAACTGGGACAAAAAAATAAATATCGTTTTGTAATTGAAAAACCAGATAAGATTAATGAACTTGATTTAATTAGTAAAGATGTTGTTTCACTTTTTTTTGGTGGCAACAATTCAGTCACGGACAGTGATTTAAAGCATTATGCAGAAAAAAATCGTAGCGGTTTCCGCAATCGGCTTTCAGATCTGTATGACAGTGCAAAAATTTATTGGCGCGAAACTCTGCAAACCGACTTAATTGACCCCCAAAGTAAAAAGGCATATCATCACTATCTTTTCTATACTGCAATCAGTATCTTGTTAAGTGTAATCTTTAGTGGCATTGGCATCAGTGCTTTTCTTGGTCATACTAACCCCGGTGCATTTAGTATTGCCTTTATTGCTGGTATTGTTTTGTTTTTAATCTTTTTTTCTGTTGGCAAATCCATCTTACGCTGGACGCCCCAAGCATTGAACGAACAAAAACGATGGCTTAACTTTAAACGATTCCTCACTGACTTTTCTCTTATTAAACAAGCACCACTAAAATTATTAGTAATTTGGGAACATTATTTTGTCTATGCAGTTGCTTTAGGGGTAGCTCAAAAGTTCTTAAAAAATATTACTGAATTAGCAAAACAAACCAATCAAATACTGACCGTACCTGCTTGGTATCTCAGTACTAGGGGAAATCTCAATTCTTTACAATCGTTTACTGAAAACATCAATAGTTTTCAAAACTTTGTTAATAATTTTAGTAGTATGATGAACTCTTTCAGCACCGCATCATCCTCAGGTGGTGGCTTTTCAAGCGGTGGCGGTAGCGGTGGTGGCGGCGGAAGTTCCGGGGCGGGGTAATAATCATTTTAAGTAAACCTTACTAATTCTTGACAGATTTAATTTTTTGTAATAATATTTTTTTTATGCTAGATTTGAACGAAACGATAATTGAATTGAAAAAAGAGATTGAAACATTGTCCAATCAACATCTCGCTGATTGTTACCAATGTGGTGAATGCACTGCAGGTTGTCCGACTGCTTTTGCGATGGATGTCGTGCCATCCAAAGCAATTCGGCTTTTACAATTGGGCAAAATTGATGAAGTTATAAACTCAAATGGTATTTGGCTTTGTGCGGCTTGCAATGTTTGTGGCGAACGTTGTCCGCGTGGAGTTGATTATAGTAAAATTGCCGATGCTTTACGCGCAATAATCTTACGTAATAAAATGAGCCATTTGGTGTTAGAAAAAATTGATAAAACTTTCATTAATGAAGCACCCCAACAGGCTTTTATTGCTGCTTTTAGAAAATATACAACATGATTCAATTTGCTTACTATCCGGGCTGCACTTTATATACTAAGAGTAAAAATCTTGATTTGTGCGCCAGAGCATCAGCCCAAATTTTAGGTGTTGAACTTAAAGAACTCGAAAGTTGGAATTGTTGCGGTGCGATTTATTCAACAGTCCAAGATGATTTAGCCAATCAGGTCGCTCCGATTCGTAATCTGATCGAAGCTCAAAAAATTTCTCAAAAACTAGTTACCCTTTGCGCGGCTTGTTATAATGTGCTGAAACGAAGTAATCTTAATTTATTCCGACCCGAAAATAGTATTTATCGCAAACGCATGATGAATTATTTAGATACTGACTATGATGGCAAAACCGAAACCGTCCATTATTTGGAAGTGTTAAAAAATGATGTTGGCTTTGATAAGTTAGCCCAAAAAGTTAAAAAAAATCTCAATGGTCTTAAAGTTGCCTCATATTACGGCTGTTTAATGGTTAGGCCTTCTGAAGAAATGAATTTTGACCATCCTGATAATCCTATGATGATGGATGAAATGTTTAATGCCTTAGGTGCAAAACCAGTTGATTTCTCGTTTAAAACTGAGTGTTGTGGTGGTTATGTTTTAATTGATAAACCTGATGTCGCCGAACAATGTGCTCAGACAATTTTGGAAAACATTGTCAATGCACAAGCCGAGTGTGTAGCAACGACTTGTCCTTTATGCCAGTACAATCTTGATAATCAACAAAAGTATATGACTAAGCAGTATAATTTACCCGTTTTTTATTTTACCCAACTACTTGGTTTGGCGTTAGGTGTTGATGAAAAGATATTAAATTTTGAGAATCATTTTATAAATCCTAAAATTTTATTACAACAGAAAGGATTAATTTAAATGAATTCTAAGAAAAAACGCATCGGCGTTTTTGTTTGTCATTGTGGAATTAATATTGCCGGTAAAGTCAATATTGCAGAAGTGGTTAAACGCATCCAAGCACAAACTGATATCATAAGCGTCATTGACCATCAATATTGCTGTTCTGACCCAGGTCAAAATCTAATAAAACAAACTATTCAGGAAAAGAAGTTAGATGGCGTCGTGGTTGCCTGTTGTTCGCCAACGCTGCATGAAGCAACTTTTCGTAAAGCGGTAAGCAGTGTTGGTGTTAATCCTTATAATTGCGAAATCGCAAATATTCGCGAACAGTGTTCTTGGGTAACCGAAGATAAAGATAAAGCCACGGATAAAGCAACTCGTATTATAAAAACAATTATTAAAAAGGTCCAGCACGATGAACCGCTACAACCAATAACCATTCCGATTATCCGTAAAGCAATGGTAATCGGTGCTGGGGTGGCAGGTATTCAAGCAGCTTTAGATATTGCTAATGCTGGATATCCTGTTTTTCTGTTAGATAAAAATCCATCAATCGGTGGCCACATGTCCCAATTATCTGAAACATTTCCAACTCTTGATTGTAGCCAATGCATTCTCACCCCCAAAATGGTTGAAGCTAAACAACATCCTAATATCACGCTCCTAACCTATGCGGAAATTGAAAGCATTTCAGGCTATCTTGGAAATTTCAAAGTAAAAGTGCGACATAAAGCAAAATATGTAGATTGGGACAAATGTACAGGTTGTGATATTTGTGTTGGTAAATGTCCGAAAAAGACCAAAGATGAATTCAATCAAGGTCTATCTGAAAGAAAAGCAATCTATAAAATGTTTCCCCAAGCCGTGCCCAATCGCGTTGTGATTGACAAAGATAACTGTCTCTATTTTCAAAAAGGTGCTTGCCGATTATGTGAAAAACATTGCCCATTTGGCGCTGTTAAATTTGATGATCAAGACCAAATTATTGAATACGAAATTGGTGCTTTTGTTGTTGCTACGGGTTATGAATTGTTAGACAAGAAAATTCTTACCTCGTACGGCTATGGTAAACTTAAAAATGTTATTGACGGACTGCAATTTGAACGAATTCTGTCTGCTTCAGGTCCCTTTATGGGAGAAGTGCGACGACCTTCAGATGGAAAAATCCCAGAAAAAGTTGTCTTTGTCCAATGTGCTGGTTCTCGTGATAAAGAAAATGCCATGGCTTATTGCTCAAAAATATGTTGTATGTATACTGCTAAACAAGCTATTCTCTATAAACACCGAGTCCATCAGGGCGAAGCAATTGTCTTTTATATCGATATCCGCACTGGTGGTAAAGGCTTTGAAGAGTTCTATAAAAGAGCCACTGATGAAGGTGTCCTCTACATTCGGGGCAAAGTCTCAAAAATATTTGAGCGAGGTGATAAAATAATTGTCTGGGGTGCGGATACCCTCACTGGAAAGAAAATTGAAGTTGAAGCAGACTTGGTTGTTTTAGCCACCGCAATGATAAGTGCAGTTAGTAAAGAACTTGCTCAAAAGTTAAAAATTACCCAAGATGAATATGGTTGGTTTACGGAAGCCCATCCTAAATTAAGACCAGTTGAAACTTTGGCTGGTGGTTTCTATTTAGCTGGTGCTTGCCAAGGTCCGAAAGACATTCCTGAAGCGGTTGCTCAATCGTCTGGGGCAGCAAGTAAAGTCATTGGACTTTTTACTTCTGATACCCTAGAACATCTTCCTGTCGTCGCTGGTGTAAATGAAGAGATATGTTCGGGTTGCGCAGTTTGTATTGATGTATGTCCCTATCAAGCGCGAGAATTAGTTATGACCGAAAATGAAAAAAAACGAATCGTAAAAGTGATTGAAGTCTTATGTGAGGGATGTGGGGCTTGTTCTGCTGCTTGTCCCGTGGGTGCAGCTCAACAAAAAAATTTCAAAGATCAACAGATTCAAGATATGGTCAAAGCTGGATTGGAGTAAAAAATGGAAAAGTCAGTAACACAAAGTTCTAATATACCTAATGAATATGAACCAAAAATTATTGGTTTTATCTGTAAATGGTGTACCTCTGCAGGAGCTGACTTAGCAGGAACATCGAGAATGACTTATCCCCCCAATATGATTCCAATAACAGTTTTTTGCTCAAGTCGGATTGACCCCCAATATATACTTTGGGCATTTAAAAATGGTGCGGATGGTGTGTTTATTGGTGGGTGTCATCCGAATGATTGTCATTATCAAGATGGTAATTACAAAACTATGAAACGGATTCCAATCTTAAGAAACTTATTAAAAGAACTTGCTATTGAACCATCTCGTTTACGATTAGAATGGATTTCTGCATCAGAAGCCGATAAATTTAAGAAAACTATCACCGAATTCACCGAGATGATTAAAAAATTAGGACCGCTTAACTTGTCCTTGTGAGTAAGATATCAAAACCAAAAATTTTATTAACCAACGACGATGGTATTTATGCTTTAGGACTGAAAACATTAGAACAAGCAGTCCGAAATTTAGGTGAGATATATATAGTCGCACCCAACGAAAATCAATCTGCGGCTTCCCATTCTTTTACTTTACGTAAACCAATTAAAATCCAACAAATCAAAAAAAATTGGTATGCGGTTGCTGGAACACCAACTGATTGTGTTTTAGCTGCCCATCATGGTCTATTTAACAAATCAATCAATCTAATCATTTCCGGTATTAATGATAGCCCCAATATGGGTGATGATGTTTTATATTCAGGCACTGTTGCTGCGGCAATTGAAGGTGCCATTTTAGGGATCCCTTCAATTGCAATTTCCTATCGAGAAAATCATAAAAATGCTGCGATTGCTAAAAAATTAATTCACTATATTGCTCAAGATTTATTATTAAACGGACTGGTCAAAAAAACGCTTCTTAACATCAATATTCCTGCTGGTAAAATAAAAGGCATCAAAATTACTCGAATGGGAAAAAGAATCTATAAAGATATGGCAATAATCAATAATCATCCTAATGGTGAAGTATCATACATTTTAGACGGAAGTTTAAGTTGGGAAATTGAAGAAGGTACTGATTTTGAAGCCGTGGAAAACGGTTATATTTCGATCACTCCTTTACACTTAGATATGACCAATTATAAAGAGCTAGCCACTTTTCGCAAACGATTTGCCCATCTCTTAAAATTCTAAGATATTCTTTAATTAAACTACCTTAATAAATTTCTATTTAGTAATTACAAACTTGAGACTTGTATTTTCTGAGTTAACATTTATAAAATAAATCCCTGGACAAAGACCAATCAAAGAAATTTTTACCTGATGTAAATTAGTTAAATTGTACTCTCGTACAATCTGTCCTGTTACATCATAGACTTTTATATATTGTAGCGGCAATAAACTTGAAATTGTTAATTCTTTTTGAGTGGGATTAGGATAGATTTTATAATGTTTTTGGTTTATTGATGATTCATTAAGTGTTTCATATAAAGCAACACTCGGATTATATTTTATGGTCGCAAAATCATTTTCAGTTCGTACCCCTTCACTCGTGCCGCTGACATAAATATTCCCAATATCATTAACAACTATCGCTTTAGCATAGTCGTAACGATTTCTAGTTCCATTATAAATACCAGACCATAACAATACACCATCTCTATTGTATTTTAGAGTTAGATAATCAGTGTACGAGCCAATATTTGTCAGATAACCTGTGATAAAGAGATTTCCTGCACCATCAAGAATCATTGCGTTAGCAACATCATCATAAGCCCCATTACTGCTATATCTATTTACCCACACTTGTTGTCCTTGACTATTATATTTCACAGTTGCCCAATCGCGTGCTGTGCCTTGACCAATACTTGAACCTGTAACATACACATTTCCCGTACTGTCAACAACTAACGCATTTGCAATATCTTCACTATTTCCTAAACCATCATATCTGGCTATCCAAAGTAATTGACCATCATTGCTATATTTAATTGTCGCGTAATCTCGATTAGTTCCTATTCCATAACTACGACCCGTAACATAAACATTACCTAACTGATCAATTTTAATTACACTTGAAGCATCAGAAAGATTAGCAGGTCCATCATATCTTGTTACCCACTGTGCAATGCCATCGGTGTTATATTTAATAGTTAAGTAGTCATAAGAACTACCCATATTATAACTCACACCGGTCACATAAACATTTCCTATTCTATCAACAGTTAAAGCAGTTGCATAGTCAATACTATTCGAATTACCATTGTATCGTTGGAGCCATTGTAACACTCCATTTGCATTATATTTTATCGTCACAAAATCATAATCCGTACCAATTCCTTCACTTCCACCACAAAGATAAATATTACCAGAATTATCAGTCATAACTGCACTTACCCAATCCTCACCATTACGAGGACCATTATATTGCTGAGTCCATTGCAAAATTCCATCTGAATTGTATTTAACAATAACGATATCATAGCTTGAGTTAATCGTATAACTTTCGCCCGCAACATAAACATTTCCTTGATTATCTAATGCAAGACCAGATACATTATCGTCTTTGTTAAAAGTACTATTATACCTTCTTGACCATTGCAGTTCTCCCAAATTTGTGTATTTAACAATCATAAAATCATTACCCTGTCCCGAACTACTAGTGGTACCCGCAACATATAAATTATTATCTTGGTCAATCGCTAAACACGTAACCTCGTCATTACTATTGCCTTCTCCATCAAATCTCAAGGTCCATTGTTGAATCCCGTTATTGTTATATTTAATCATAATAAAATCCGATTCCGAATTCACACCAATACTACTGCCCGCTACGATGACATTATTACTGAAATCCAATTGAAGATCATAGCTAAAATCCTGATTATTCGCATTGCCATTATATCTTCGAACCCATTGTTGATTTCCTAAACTATTATATTTGATAATGATGAAATCAGTATAAGTTAAAACGCCATCACTATCTCCCACGACATAAACATTTCCTTGATTATCAACCTTAATCGAAAGCCCATAATCCCAACTATTATTTGGACCATTATATCTTGCCAACCATTGACGAACTCCATTTGTATTATATTTAATTGTAAGACAATCATAATTACTGTTGTCGCTATAACTAATTCCAGTCACATAAACATTGCCACTATTATCAACCGCAATTGCATAAGCTAAATCATCATCATTATCAACCCCATCATATCTTCTTAACCATTGTTGTATACCTTCTGAATTATATTTTATAGTTACATAATCCAAATTTTCATCTTCATCACCACTTGCACCCGTAACATAAACATTCCCATACGAATCAATTGCAATCGCATAAGCATAATCATCGCTATCGCCCACGCCATCATATCGAGCTAACCACTGCATTTGACCATTGCTGTTATATTTTATCGTCACATAATCGTAATTTTCATTATTTTCACTTTCTCCTGTAATATAGACATTAGCTAAGTTATCTATCACCATGCCATTAACAAAATCATCACCATTACCACTCCCATTATATCTAACCACCCATTGCTCTATGCCTTCCGCATTATATTTGACTATCAAATAATCATAATCACTACTTCCGCCATCGCTAGTTCCACTTACGTAAACATTACCGTCTCTATCAACTGCAATACCGTTTGCAAAATCACTACCATTCACTGACCCATTATATCGCCTCACCCACTGTAAATTACCGTTACTATCATATTTGATTGTTGCAAAATCAGTATTTGTGCCATTACCTTCACTTTCACCCGTCACATAAACATTTCCATTATTGTCAACAGCAATAGCATAAGCCCAATCCGCGCCATAATTTGGACCATCATAAACTTGTAGCCATTGAATCTGTCCCACTTCATTCACTTTCATAGTTAAATAATCTGGGGTTGTAGCATTGCCGCTCCATCCTGTGATATAAATATTACCTGCGCTATCTATTGTAATTGCAGTAGCACAATCAATTCCAGATATCAATTCATTGTAACGATTTATCCACTCTAAATCTTGAAAACTTTTTTGCTTTTTTGAATAAGATAAATCTTTTGCAATTACAGTATTTGCCAACGAAATTTGTTCAATAATTACTGGCAATATTAAGCTAAGAATCAATCCAAATAATTTTTTCATGATTTCTTTAAGTGATCATAACCTTGTGGGGTGAGTTTTAGCATTCGGTTATCTTTAATTAAATAAACACCATGTCCCTGTTCAATAACCCCTATCTTTGTTAATCTTGTACCTCCTATCGATGATGGCAATAATTCTTTACGACTTGTAAATAATATTTCATAATCTTCACCGCTATTCAAAACAAAATCAAGTACTGAATCATCGGTAGAATGTTTCTTGTGATATTTAAGTGTTTCTTGATGAACAGGTATTTGCTCTGCAAAAATTTTAATTTTAATATTACTCATGCTCGCTAAATGAAATGCATCAGTTGACAACCCATCTGAAGTATCAATACAGGCATTCATATATCTTGACAACTGTATAGCTTCTTGAATTCGTGGTAACGGACAAAGATGTCGTTTGATGGCAAATGGATAATCTCGTCGGTGATAATTATTTGTTAAGGCCAAGCGCCCGGTTTCTGCAAGTCCGCAATGACCTGTTATATATAAAAAATCACCGGGTTTAGCCATTGAACGTAATTTTGCTTGTCTACCCTTACCAATTACTGTTAAGATAAATCCTAGATGCGAATGAGCAACAATATCGCCGCCGCTAATCAGACAATCGTATTGAGTTGCAATATTTAATATTCCTGAATAGATCTCTTTTATACTCGTTTTATTAATATTCGGTGGTAATAAAGCAGAAACAAAAATGGCCAGTGGTCGAGCTGCCATTGCTGCAATATCCGAAAGAGTTGCACATGCTACTTTTTGACCTACATCATACCAATCATAATATGCCAATGAAAAATGAACGCCTTCCAGATAGGCATCTGTTGAAACTACTATGCCATCTTTTAAAACCGCAGCATCATCACCAATTCCAACTTTTACAAATTGATTTTTCCTATTTCTCTTAACAAAAGCCTCGATTAAATATTTTATATATTCAATTGTTTTTATTTCACCAAGATTACTTAACATCATACAAAAGCATAATATAAATAATTATTATTATCAAGATCTGTTTTTATAAACATTGACAGGAAATAAGAAATATATATAATGTAGATATGCCGGGGTGGTGGAATTGGCAGACACATACGTTTGAGGGGCGTATGCCTGACGGCGTGCGGGTTCAAATCCCGCCTCCGGCATTTTAGAAATAAAAAATTTAAATATAAAGAGTTAAGAGAAAAACGATCGTAGCGCGACTTATTTTTTATTTATGAATCTTGAGTTTTAGTTAACAATGAAGCGTGTTATCATTTTATTATTAGATGGTGTGGGTGTTGGCGAATTACCCGACGCACATCTTTATAATGATTCTGGTTCTAATACACTTAAAAATTTATCTGAAAAGATACCAAATTTTAAACTGCCCAATTTAGAAAGTTTAGGATTAGGTAATATCATCTCGCTACATGGTGTCAAAAAATTGGCAATAACACCCACGGCTTATGGTAAAATGGCAGAAAGTTCAATTGGTAAAGACTCTACAACTGGCCATTGGGAATTGATGGGCATCGTTCTTAAAGAGCCATTTCCAATTTATCCTAATGGTTTTCCGCAAGAAATCATAACTCAATTTGAAAATGCGATTGGACGCAAAGTAATTGGTAATGTTCCCGCTTCGGGTACTGAAATTATAAACAAACTCGGCACTGAACACATTCGCACTAAATGTCCAATTGTATATACATCGGCTGATAGTGTTTTTCAAATTGCTGCTCATGAAGAGATAATTCCTTTAGAAGAATTATATAAAATGTGTCTCATCGCTCGAAAAATACTGACTGGTAAACATGCAGTCTTACGAGTGATTGCTCGTCCTTTTATCGGTAAAGCCGGCAATTTTATTCGCACAAAAAACCGAAAAGATTTCTCTTTGAAACCACCACGACCAACCTTACTTGACTTAGCAAAAGATAATTCATATGAAGTTGTCGTAATTGGCAAAATAGATGAGTTATTTGCTCACCAAGGATATACTGTATCAATTCATTCAGTTAATAATGATGAATGTTTACAAGCCACATTACGAGCAATGGATAAATATCATCAAGGGGTTATCTTTACCAATTTCATTCAATTTGATATGGATTGGGGTCATCGCAACGATTATCTGGCTTTTTATCAAGGATTAGTTGATTTTGACAAAAAACTACCCCTTATTCTCAACAAATTAGGAGATCATGATATACTTTTTATTACTGCTGACCATGGTAATGATCCAACTACACCATCAACTGACCATTCTCGAGAATATGTGCCACTATTAGTATATGGGAAAAATATTCGGTCAAATATAAATCTCGGTGTCCGTAGTAGTTTTGCTGATCTAGGACAAACAATTGCAGAATATCTGCAATTACCATCATTATCTTATGGAAAAAGTTTCTATAAAGAAATAAAATTATGAAAAGAATAGAAAAACTTATAAAATCTGCTCAAGATGTTTTGAAATTTGCTTACGCTCCTTATTCAAAATTCAAAGTTGGTGCCGCAATTCTCACTAAAAAAGGCAAAATTTATACTGGTGCAAATATTGAAAATGTTTCTTATGGTCTTTCCATCTGTGCCGAACGTATCGCATTATATAAAGCACTCGTTGATGGTGCCAAAGATTTTAGCGCTATCGCTATTTATACTCCGACCAAAAACTTTACCTACCCCTGTGGTGCTTGTCGACAAGTATTAGCAGAATTCAATCCTAATATTTATGTTTTACTTATCAATCAAAAAGGTGCTATTAAACAATTCACTCTTTCTCAACTTTTATCTTTCCCATTTCTTAAAAGACACTTAAAATAAAACGGTGCGATATAATTTTATCGCACCGTTATTATAAATAATTAGTATTTAGCGTGTCAAAATCATCTTTTTCGTAAAACTCTGTTTCGATGTCTCTAAAGTATAGAAATAGATACCTTCTGCAACCGCTCGATCAGCTTCATCTCGACCATTCCATATCACATTATAAATTCCGCTCTCATGTTCACTATTCACCAAAGTCTTCACTAACCTACCTGAAGCATCATATACCATCAAGCGCACTCTCGTCGGCTCGGCTATGCTATAGCTAATCTTGGCTAACCCATTGGTCACCGGATTCGGCTTCGGCGCATATAACATCGTTATCAACGGTG
>CBFGJZ010000020.1:15607-28589 GCA_965649215.1 Caldifarciminota bacterium | reverse complement strand
GACAATATAAATTCCTGCTTCGAGATATTCGTTCGGGATTGGTATTAAATGCATCCCAGCTCTTAAACCACCCTCAAAAACCGCTCTAACTTTCTGTCCAACACTATTATAGATATTAATTTTAACTTGTCCTTCTCGTTTTAAGACTAATTTTAATGTTAAGGCATCGTTATTATGAGCAAGGCCAATAAAATCATTGTCGCTTAGATCTTGTGTTTCAATAGGAGTATTTACAGGATTGTAATAAGTCATATTTGAAATTGTAATTGGTATATCTGAAATACCTGGTGTATAACTCCAAAATTCAACGGTTTTATTACCTTTCACAACAAAGATACGGTCATTGCTAAAGACAATACTTCCCCCACTGCTGACTTTTTTATTGCTTGGCGCCCGAGGAATTGTATCTAACTCTCGCCAATTATTACGAATTGCATTATATTGCCAAAACTCCTGCCGATTACCGCCTTTAATCACATACAATAAACTATCACCATCATAACAAATACCAGCCCCGGCTTTCACTTTTGATTTCTTTTTCGTAATTGCGCTATAGATTGGTAATGATTCTAAAGTTAACCAGCTATCTTGAGCTGGCATGTAACAATAAAATTCGTTTGTTTTTGAACCACCCTTTAATAGATAGATATAATTATTATAACCAACAGTCATACAACTTCCTTCTTTATAGAATTTGATGTATGGTCCTAATGGTGGTTGTTTTAAATTTCGAATCCAAGTATCGGCTTGGCAATGATAAGCATAAAATTCGTTGGTACCATTACCTTTTAGTAAATAAATATACTGATTAGTGCCACGTCGTAAATAAACCATACTTGCTCCTGCTTTGACCTTTTTGACCTTGATCGGATTTATCGGGACACCCGTTTTCCGATACCATGTGTCATTTTCTACATCATATGCCCAAAACTCATCTGTATTATTGCCTTTTGTAGCATAGATCAAATCAGGATTTGCATGATTATTATAAGCTAATGCTGCACCTTTGTTAACATTTTTCTCTTTTAAAGTATCATAAGGTATCGGACGAAGAATTAACCAAGTATCAGTATCAACATCATAACGATAAAACTCACAAGTATTATTACCTTTTAGGAGATAAATATCGCCACCGCCAGCAACTAAAACACTGCCATTTCTTAGTTGTTTACCACTAGGACCTTTGGGTACGCTTTCTTTTAAAGTCCATGGTGGTTGATAAATTACAGTAACAGTTTTAGATTTTACATTATTATATGGGTTACTATCATTAATCAGTGCGGTTGAACAACGAATAGTATAAGTACCTGTTAAAAACAAAAATTCATCAAAAGTTCGTGTACTGCTTGTGTTAATATTTAGATTATTAGAAAACGATGAATCAATATAAACCATCATTGCGCTGTCATTATAGATTTTACAGTAGGTATAAAAACTCTCACGCATACTGCCATAGTTCTTCACGCTTGCTCGTGGTGCCCAAAGACCTCGTAAAATCGAATCAGCTGGCGCTGTAATTGAAACTACTCCAACATCATGCACAATAACAGTAAATAAATCTGATAGAGTATCGTTCGAATTATCAATATCACCTACTAAATAAGTTGAACAACGAATGACATAATTTCCCCTTGCACCCATCCAAGATGGAAAATTAACTGTATCTTCTTCATTACTAGCTAGTGTTTTAGCACGAGTTTGAATATAATTGCTACCAATCTGTAAAGTAACATTAAATGTTTCATTAGTTGAACTATTGCTTTTTACTCTGGTTCGGGGGATTATTGGCGCACCCGAATCTATTGAATCGATCGGATATTCAATTGCGACAACTTGGACATCTTTAACACTCACTAAAACTGAATCAGTTAATTTATTATTAGCACTGACCGCATCTCCGCTAAGATAAACGCTACATCTTACTAAATGCATTCCACGAATCGGCTGCCAAACAGGGAAATTAAATGTGTTTTCCACACCACTATTTAAAGTTATCAAACTATCCCGATTGTAGGTATTGCCAATTTTTAGATTAGCATAAAAAGTTGCTTGGTCAGTTCCATAATTTTTAAGTTTGATTTTAGGTATAATTGGGGGTGATGAATCAATCACACCGGTTGGTGCGATAATTTGTGTCACACCAATATCTTTAACTTGAACTGTAAATGAGCTTGATAAAGTATCATTAGAGTATCTGCTATCATTAATTAGCATTACAGAGCATTTTGATTGATAAACACCACGGATTGGTATCCAACTTGGAAAATTGACCGTATCTTGCTGACCCGCCAGTAATGTTTTAACGCGAGTTTGGTTATAGGAACCAAAGCGTAATTTTACATTAAAAGTTTCGTTTTCAGTACCATAATTCATTATAGTTACTTGAGGAATTATTGCTCCTGTTGAATCAAAGGTACCAGCTGGATTATTTATCGCAATAATACCAATATCCTTAACTCGGATTGTTACTAAACTAGACAAGGTATCATTTGTTACTACTGCATCTCCCGCGAGATACACGCTGCAACGAATTGTATAGGTCCCGCGTACTGGTTGCCAGGCAGGAAAATTATATGTATTTTCAACGCCCGCATTTAATGTTATGGTACTATCACGATTATAAGTCGCGCCGATTTGCAATTTCGCATTAAAAGTTACCTGACTCGTACCAAAGTTCTTAAGTTTAATTTGCGGTACAATCGGTCCTGTAGAATCAACTGTACCCGTTGGTGTGATAATTTGAGTTATACCAACATCTTTAACATTAACCGTAATTGAACTGGTCATGGTATCATTTGTATATTGGACATCATTATCAAGCATAGTACTACATCGAACTTGATGCGTTCCGCGCAGCGGTGACCAGGCAGGAAAATTAACAATATCAACTACACCAGGACCAATAGTTTTTTGCACAGTCTGCGAATAGACACTACCAATGCGCATTTTAACATTAAATGTTTCACTCCCGGACCCATAATTCTGAATTATTGCACTCGGAATAATCGGTCCAGTGGAATCAAAAATACCAAGCGGACTTTGAATCGAAATAACTCCGACATTCCGAACCCGCACAATAAATGGTGCTGACAAAGTATCATTGGTTTTTACTCCGTCATTTAAAAGATAAGTCGAGCATCGAGCAGTAAACGAGCCACGTATTGGCTGCCAGGGCGAAAAATTCACTGTATCTTGTTGACCAGGACCAAGCGTTTTATTACGCGTACTTGTATAACCACCCGTTATTTTAAAAGTAACCGAGATATTTTCTGTACCTGAACTATAATTTTTAATAGTAGCTCTCGGGATAATTAGACCCGTTGAATCAACCGTTCCAATCGGATTATCAATTGAAACTACGCCAACATCTTTACACGAAAACTGGATTGCTCGTTCACTCGCAACAAGATTACCAACGGGTGAACCATTATATAAATACTGCCTACCAATTGTGCCATTCGCATTTTCGATTCCGATGGTCGCGCTTTTACCCCAGTTATAAGCCGAATCGCCAACCGCACAATCTTTATACTGCATAATAATTTTGCCGTTCTCGTGCAAGATTACTTGAAATGTCATTTGATTAAATGTATAAGGCGCACCGTTTCGACGCACATCTTTCCAAGTAATCACCGTATAACGATTCGGTGCTGTCCCGAATGTCTGATAATACATATTTGCGCCATCAGCCGCATTAACATCTAAATCATCCCAAAACACAAAAATCGCTTTATTCGGAACTGTTGCTGATGGCACCGCGGTATTAACATAAGTAACTGAACCAGTATTTCCAAAACTTATCCACCCATTTGTGTTCACATAAACTGTCTCATAAGAAACACCATAAAAATTAAAATTATACGGTAATTTGAACCAATAACTCACATCATTGCCAGTACCCAAAGCAGTACCAGATTGACTAATATCAATCCAATTATATATGGGACCACCCGTTGTGTCAGAATCAATCCAAGAATATCCGCCCGCATCGGCAGCACTGGTAAAAGTACCTTTGACACCCGATGACAATGTACAGGACATTATAGCTGCTGACGCCGGAATATTTTTAACAAAACTGCTCGTAATTAAAGAGCCGGTATTTGTCCGAGTATTAGGTGTGGTTGAAGTGCTGTCAAATAAAGTTTTACTCAAACCACCAGGCCAGGGGTCATTGGCATCACCGCTATTTGTTCCATTTATAAGATGTTCACTGCCGTCTGCTTGTTCCAAAGCCACGCCATAAATTGAACCGTTATTAACAGCATTGTTCGGCCGATTTCTCTTTATCACTGAATCATCAATATGATAAATTAACAACCCCTGACCATACATATTAACATCAAAGCCAGTTTTCCTACGGTTTTCAATTAAAAAATATTCTCTGAAAGTTCTTTGCCGGCTGATTAACCAGTATGCTTTAGAATTTGTTTCAATCTGTGGAATTGAATACAAGTCCCGTTTGCGCACCGCAGTCGGATTTACCCAACCCATATCCATTTTTCCCCACACGCTTAAATGCGCAGGATACCACGGTGAATTTCCATTTGCTCCCCATGAACCACCTGCCATCAGACACCAATTGCCAAGCCCATTACCACTATAATCAGTATCGTACAAATCAGGCAATCCTAACGCGTGTCCCCACTCGTGACAAAAAACGCCAATACAAACCATTGTTCCTTTATTCGAGTAACTGCTCCGTTCCGGGTCCATCACATATTCATTAATTTTTATATACTGACCTGGACGATTTGGATCTGGATCATCGGTCGTATATGCTCCGATGCCCGCAGAAGTAAAATCCCAAGAATGCGAATGAATGTCAGTACCACTGCCGGTTTCCTCTCTGCCAAATCCAGCATGAACGCAAGTAAAGCAGTCAACATAGCCATCACCGTCATTGTCATATAATGCATAATTAACCGTTGCGTCAGCCGCAGTCGCTGCTTCTTTCGCTAATATTGCTGCCCGCTGAAAACCATTGGAATATCCATAATATGCTTTGTTATTGGCAGAAGTGTACCAACCAACAACCGTTCCCTGCAAAGTAAAATTCCCATATGATATCTCTTGATAATAATTTTTAGCCGAACCCGATGTCCAATAATCTGAAAACAACATCGAATCAAAACTCGCAGTAACATATGTATTTGCATAGTCAGGAAATTTTATACAAACAACTGGAAATTGTTTAGTACCGGTCACTAAAGGTATCACATCACCCGGCGTGTTATAAATACCCCTTTTACCAATATCGCGCACTGGATTTTTAGAAATATTAATTCCCAATCGCGCCATCTCAGCATAATCTTCAGGTGGCAATTCAAGACCCGGTCTTGGCGGCATTGCTTGTATTAAACCAACTAATAAAACAATTAATAGAGCGGCTTTATAAAAACTAAAAGATTTCATTAATCCTCCCAATTAAATAAAAACAATCGATACCCAATAAAACTGAATATTGGCTTTTATTGCGGAACTCATTTGCCATTAAATACTATCCCCATTTTGATTTATTGTTATTAAAAAGTATAACTTGTTAATAATAAATGTCAATAAAAATATATGCTATAATCTTGTTAAGAACGATTAAGAATTCGTTAAGTTTTTTGATGTATTAAATCCTATTCTGCATCTTTATTTTCCTCTTGACTATCTTCTGTATCGTCAATTTGACCGCCATTTTAACCACTAACCAACTATCAACAGCGATGAAATAAAATTACCTTTACTAACACATCTAAGACCTAACCAACTCTTTAACACACACTCAAAGCCACAAAAATCTTTTCCTTGCTTGACACCCTCTTTACTTGTCCCCATACATCACCCAGGCCACTATACCCTCTTTTTAAGAGATTTTGAGCTTACCCTTTGATTATAAATAACTTATCTCATATTTTGCGTAAATATATTTCTATTTATAAATAGAAATAATAGTTTATTTATCGTTCTTGCTGATTTCTGAGTTAAAATAACATTTGACATTTTATTTAATCTTTATACAATAAAATTATGAAAAGACTAAAATTAGCATTCGTCCTTATATTAACAATAGTTGTAATCTCTGCTTGCAAAAAATCACCCAATCAAGTTTCCATTGAGGAACTTGGCTTTACAATGCAATTACCTAATGGCTGGCAAGTTGATAATAAAAATTCCAATGTCTTTTATGATATTAACAATCCTGACGATAATCTTGGTCAAGTTGTCGATTATGACTTAAAAGCAGATGAATCCTTATCTGAATTTGTTGATTCTTTAATTGCTGATGAGCAGATGATCTATGAACAAGAAAAAAATGCCGCTTTAGCCGCTGGTATTAATCCTGACAGTTTAATGCTCAAAGAAACTCAAATCACAAGACGAGAAAACATCTCTGTTGATAGTCTGGAAGCTATCGAAATGGTTTCTACTGCCACTTACACGGTCTATGATGTCTTTATCTTAAAAGACGAAACTATCATTAATGTTTCATTTCGGACCCTACCTGATAATTTTTCTAATTGTGAGCCACTTTTCAAAACCGCAATTAAAACTATCAAAATCAAGCGAGATTAAATTTTACCAACTTAAAATTGCTGACCCATTGATAAAGTTACTTCAAATCCCTTTGCACACTTAAGATAACCTTGATAATTGTTCATTGTTAATTTAAACTGAAAACGCTTAATAAAAAATCCAATTTCCTGCCCAATCATAAAATTGTCCTTTAGGTCACCTGCCAGATTAAATCCTAAGTTAAAAAATCTAATTGGTTGATAATTTAGTTTTAACCCAATATTTGTTTGATAATCACCAATGAAATATGACTTTTGCAGATATTGATGATAGTACAAACTAATCAAAAGGTACCTAAACAGTTGATAATTTAACTGACTTGTAATTTGCATCGGTATTTTCGCTGTCCAATTATCAATGGGAAAAGATGAATCAGTAGCTATCAGAAAACTATCGATACTATTAAAATCCAAATAGCGACCAACACTAAACGAATCAATTGTCACACTATACATTTGATGTTTGGCTTCACGAAAATGAAAACCACTATTAATATTAAGTAAAGCAAATCCAAACGATAAATTATAAGGTAAACTCATTACGCTACCAATATCCAATGCCCAGTTCTGACCATTCTCTGCCACAATCTGATCTAAGGAAAGATTAGCATAAAAATCACTTGGTGTGGTATATACATAGCCACTTGCATTCTCACTAGAAGTGCCTAAGACACCCTTTTGGTAATGAAGGCGTGCTCCAATATTTAATTGTTTTAGCAAAACGATTTTGGTATCATCTTTATTAATAGCAAAATTTCTTACGAGCGGATAATTTATTCCAAATGCAACACCAAAATAATTAATGCTATTAATTTCATTACCAGTAAAATTATATTCCCGATTTAACTCATTACCCAAAAGACCAATCTCAAACACATCTTTATCAAAATGAATTTGACTAAAATGTTGCGCATAGAAAGCAATATTAAAATACTGACTGTAAAATGCAATCGGTTGTAATCCAATTTTGCTATTAATTGTAAAGCCATTTACTGGTATCAAACTTAAAATTTCAATCTTCTGACTGCTATCCCAGTTTGGATCAGAATTAAAATGGCGGGTATAATCAGAAATCCGAAATGTATTATTTACTAATAAAATATCTTTTGTCAGAAAGTACAGTCGTGTTCTATTTTCAAGATATGCTGGGTTTAGATCGGTGTAATTAAAACCAATACCCAACTTAACTAAAAGAATTAAAACTAATATCCATGATTTATAAATTATCTTTTTCAAGGTAATAAAGTTTGAATTATTGCATACGAATCAATTATTTTAAGATAATCCCGACCGGTAATCGTAATTGTGTCTGTATCTGGCAAATAGATTACCACCGAAACATAAAGCAACGAATCGGTAAAGATTTGACTTTGCTCTTTAGTTAACATAATCACTAAATTGGTATCTCGTGGACTAATCACATAACCGGCATTATTAATTGAACCACTGGGAATGTTAATATTAATTTGCACAGAATCATGGTTTTGATTTTTCATCACAAATTGACCAGCCAGGGCAGTTGGTAGATGATTTTGGATCATTGCATAAAATCGGCTGGTATCAATATTATCTACAATCAGATCTCGAATCTTTTTATCAATATTAACTTTATGGTCAAAGTAAAGCGTATCGGCTCTTAAAATCAAACGTAACGGACTCATAATGGTATAACGAGCCGTGACAAAAGACTGCCGAGTCAAAGTTCCACTCCCATACGATAATAAAGTTGCCTGTAACACTGCCCGATTTGGATGGATGTTGATTAAATTATTAAAATTAACTGCTAAATTGCTCACTGATGGATTAGTTGGTGTTCCGCTTAAAATATAAAAAGATGTATCCACAACTGCACTATCACCCGCTTCATTTTTTGTAAGCATGTTTAAATTTAGGATTAAGGGAAAATTAATCCCATTAGTAACTTCTAACATTGCAATTGCGGCAACAGACTGCACTTGGCTTAAAAAATCAGGAATATCGATACTTATCGTATCCGATGAAAAACTATGGGTAATCGTATCAATGAAAGTTGCTGCAATAGAATCAAACTCAATATCCGAAAAAGCATAATTCAGCTTATAATAATTATCATCGTCAATACTAACAAACACTGAATCAAGTAAAAATTCAATAACATAGTTTAAAGTAATCGGCGCTAAGGCCAATGACTCGTTATGATAAAAGCGGTTTGTTAAGTCAAGTACAAAATTTGTGGTATTGAATTCGCTAATAACCATAGCAGTATCAAAATCAAATTCAGGAATGTTAATCGCACTTGAACAAGTAAAAGGAAATTGATTATTTAAACTTAATGACAACTGACCATTGCTCAAGTGTAAATCATTAATTCGGACTTGATAATTTATGGGTAATGAATAGATGCGTCTTTTTGCCGTTCTAACTATTTTAGGTGGTCGAGCACAAAAAATACCTGATTCGATACGCACCGAATCTAATTTTGAAGAAAAGATCAGCGAATCATAACTAACTATCGGTATCGAATCATTACCCGTCCCATTACATCTAAGAAAGACCGTAAAACTCATTACACTATCAAGAACAATACTATCCAAATAACAATTATATTCATTAACAGACATTGAATCTAAATTAGTAACATTCAGAAGACAAACTCCGTCAAAACTACACATAATTGAATCAAAGCGAAGATGACTATTGTTGGTAACATTTATACGCATGATTCCAGATAGTAAATTAACCGAACCAATATTATTCATAATTAATGTTTTTTCTAAAGTACGCTCAAATGCTGGCAGATTCAGATATACAAATGTATCTGGTATTGGTAAATTTGTAATCTCAACTGCATTCAAACCAATCTGATTGGTGCTTAAATTGCGAATCACAAAATCTGACAGCGCAGTAAATGACGAATCAACTCGATCCGCAATCCGGATTGAATCTAAAGGAAAAATCGTATCTAACTCACCACTTAAATAAAAATCAATCGTGGAATCATTGTTAATATTAAAATAATTAGTGTCAATCAGACTACTTACCGTAAAGGTGCGCGAAATTAACGGAATTGTAATGTCGCTTTCCCAAGTTGGCGTTTGAAAGCATCCTCCCACTATAACCCAAATAATGTTGAGTAATAATAAATTAAGTTTTTTAATTGTTATCTCGTTTTTATCTTTTAATTGACAAGCTTTAATAAATATTATTTCACCCAATACAGAAACCGCCCACAATTAGGACAATTAGTAATACTCGTAGAACATCGGGAAATATACTCAGAAGGCAATTTTATAAAACAACCACCACAAAAACCATTAATCACTTGGACAACCACTCGCCCCCCATATCTTTTCATTATCCGTTCGTAACGTTGTAATAAACTAGGTTCAATCTGACTGGCAATATTAACCCGCTCTTTTTCTGCAGTTTTCAAAAAATCAAGAGTTGGTTTAGGCGATTTAATCTTATATTGGGGGGATGCCATATCTTTCAAAATTAAATCTAATTCTTCTAAAGTACGTAACAGATTGATTTGGTCTTTTACCTTAGGCATTACAATTTTTCTTCAATCGACTTGATTAAATTGATTAACTCTTCTGGGGTTTGCGGCTCTAAATACCGTTTTTTCTTAGCTAATTCCTGACAGACCATCGCAACCTTACCTAAAATGATAAGATACTGATTTCCAGGATCTTGAGGTGGTGCGACAATCAAGAAAAAGAAATAAACTGGTTTCTTATCAATCGCATTAAAATCAACTCCATTTTTTGACCGTCCAATTGCTATTTCTAATTTATCAATCAAGAGAGAACGACAATGGGGAATGCCAATTCCTTTACCAATTCCAGTTGAACCTAACTCTTCACGGGTATTAATCGTTTCAAATAGCATTTCCGCTTCATTACCCGTTTTAATCATACTAATCAATTCTTTTAAGACATCATTTTTCTTTTTAGATTTCAAATTAAGATTAATTCTTTCAGGTTTTAATAACGAACTTAGATTCAATGAACGCCTCCTTGATAATATGAAACTAACATAATAATAATTGTAGTAAAATTTTTAATTTTGGCAATAGCCTTCATAATTACATCTTCTCGGGTGCAGTAATACCTAAAATATTAAGTCCTTGACGAATAACTTGTTGGGTACATTGACAGAGAAATATACGAGCTTGAAACAATTGGGGTTCATCAGTAATGACTCGGACTTTCTCATAAAAATTATGAAAGGCATTTGCTAATTGCAATAAATAATAAACAAGATGATGCGGCTCAAAATGTCGTGCTGAAGCGGCTAAGACATCTGGGAAATGCAGTATCACTTTAATCAAGAACTGCTCACTATCATTCGTCAAAACTGATAAATCAAGATTATCTTCATTCAGCTCTTTTATGCTCATAGCATTTCTCACGATGCTATTAATGCGCGCATGTGCGTATTGCACATAATAAACTGGATTTTCTTGGGAAGTCTTCTGAGCTAACGCCAAATCAAATTCTAAATGTTGGGAAGCCCGCCGCATTAGTAAAAAGAACTTTAACGCATCCGCGCCGATTTCTGCCAGCACCTCATCTAAAGTTATAAATTCACCCGCTCGTTTGGACATCACAATTTTCTCTTTATTGCGTAACAATGAAACCTGTTGGGCAATAATTACAATTAATCGTTCCGCATCAAACCCCAACCCTTTAATACCACCTTTCATACGTTGGATATAACCATGATGATCGGGTCCCCAAATATTAATTAAAATATCAAAGCCCCGCTTAAACTTATCCCAATGATACGCCAAATCCGATAGAAAATAAGTGGCTCGTCCGTTTGCGGTAATTAAAACTCGATCTTCGCTGTCGTTAAATTGGGAAGCACGAAACCATAACGCTCCCTCTTTTTGATAACAATAATCTTTGAGTCTTTCTAACACCACTTCTCGTAAAGCAACATAATTACTTTCTTCTGCAAAATAATCAAAATGGATGCCAAATTTTTGTAAAGAACTTTTCTGTTGATTGATAATCGTTTCTAAAAGTTTAGACCGCCAATTTGCTTGTGGAATGTTTTCTTTGATAAACTGTTTTGCAATTTCAATAAGATAAGACCCTGGATAACCATGTTCTGGCAGTTCAGTCGGTTTACCCATCAAAGTTCGCATTCTTGCTAAAAACGATTCGTATAACAAATCAATCTGTTGACCCGTATTATTAATATAGTATTCAGAAAATGCTTGATAATTAACAAACCGTAAAAGATTAACTAACGCATTGCCAAAAGCTCCTGCTCGAGCTTGTACCACATTTAAAGGGCCCGTGGGATTTGCAGAAATATACTCAACTAAGACTCTCTGTTGTCTACCAATATCAACCTTACCAAAATTTACATCTTTCGCTTTTTTAAGTTCCTGCCATAAAAATGTCTCGGCTAAAGTAAAATTTATAAAACCCTTACCCGCAACCTCAACTTTCTTAAAGATTGGCTTATTCCTTAATTTTTTTGCTAAACCATAAGCAATATCTAATGCGGGTTTATTACTTTCTTTCGCTATTAAAAAAGCGATATTTGATGCATAATCGCCAAAACCAGTATTAAGGATAAAACTTATTTCATGTTGGGATGGTATCGATTCGACATATTCGCTAATCGCATCACTGATCACTTGACTGATCATAGTATCTCCTTTGCGGTGCATCACCCCATAATCTTTCTAAACCATAGTATGCCCTAACTTCTGATAAAAAGATATGGATTACAAAATCCCAATAATCCAAAATGACCCATTGCCCATTATTATAACCTTCAATGTGGTGGGGTCGAATTGCTTCATGTTTTAATTTCTGTTCTAACTCGCGACAGATCGCTTGGGCATGCGTTGGTGATTGTGCGGTACAAATGATAAAATAATCGGTAATTGGCGATCGTTTTTTCAAATCCATAACCAAAATATCATCACCTTTTTTCTCAAAGATAACTTTAACAATCGCCTCGATTTTCTTTTTTGTTATTGCCATTAAGGATGCTCTTGGGGAATAAATTTCGGACAGTCTTTACCCAAAATGACCGAAACTTCCAAATATAAAAGGGAATCTAAATCTTTTTGAATTTCCGGAAGAATTTTTTGGTTGAGGGGTAAAAAACCAAGTTTTTTATTTTTACCCAATGCTTTGGCGACTTCACAGGCATTTTTCATTTCTGGATTTAATCGCTCAATCACAACCGTATGTTCCAGCACCCTTCTACCTGATTGTATTGCATAGACATCAAAACCCAGCTCCCTTAAAAACTGCTGGGCTCGCTGACCCGCTTTATCAATACCCGAGCAGTTTATTATTTCTAATCGAATCTGACTACGATAACTATAGTCAATTGGTTTAGGTCGGTTAATATTTAAAAAATTATAATGTTTAATCACGGCAAAAAAAATCCCGCCCATCAACAAGATGACA
>CBFGJZ010000020.1:0-15511 GCA_965649215.1 Caldifarciminota bacterium | reverse complement strand
CCGAGCAGTTTATTATTTCTAATCGAATCTGACTACGATAACTATAGTCAATTGGTTTAGGTCGGTTAATATTTAAAAAATTATAATGTTTAATCACGGCAAAAAAAATCCCGCCCATCAACAAGATGACAATAGCCACAATTAAAATCACTCGCCACTTCATATCTGTTTTCTTTGCCTAAATAATTTTTGCACCAAAGCCCAATCCGCTGGTGTATTAATACCTAAACAACAATTCGGGTCTTGAACTTGGTACGATGTCACCTTGCCATTATCCTTTATTAAATTACTAATTGCTGTAGTTAAATAATATTCGCCATTAAGCGGATTGGGAGTTAATTTCTTAAGATACTCTCTTAATTTCTGATAGCGACAGATATATACACCAACATTAATCTCTTTGATCGCTTTGATTTTTTCATCCGCTTCATTTTCTTCAATAAGACCAATGATCTTATTATTCATATCCCGAACAATTCTACCATATCCAGTTGGGTTTTGTAAATAGGTGGTAAGCAATGCCACATCTGCTTTTTCAGTTTGAAATTTCTCTTTTAAGAGAGACAAACTTTCCAAACTTAATAATGGGGTATCACCATAGAGAATAAAAATCTCATCATCTTTCTGTAGATAATTATCACAACTATAAATAGCATCAGCCGTACCTTTGGCTTCTTTTTGAATAACAAATTGCACCTTTTCGTCTTGAAAAGTTTGCATAATATCCGTCCCTTGAGGTGAAACAACGATTAAAATTGGATCTAACGCTAATTTTTTGGCAAGTTCAATCAGATAACTTATCACAGGACGACCGTCGAGCGGTAAAAGTACTTTTGAATGGGTAAGGCCCATTCGTTTACTCTTACCCGCTGCGAGAATGATTCCGGTCATTAATGATGTGGTTGTCTTTATCGACAAATACCTTTTTCGGCTCAAAACCTCGTGCCGAAACACTTTCTAATGCTGCATACGAGATCACAATAATCTCATCGCCAACTTCCCCTAATCGGGCGGCGGCACCATTAAGACAGACCTCCCCTGAATTACGAGCTCCTTTCATTACATAAGTCTCAAAGCGTTCACCATTATTAACATTCACAACCTGCACCATTTCATTTTCAACAATATCTGCTTTTTGTAGGAGCTCTTCATCAATCGTAATGCTACCATCATAATAAAGATTTTTACCGGTAATCTTTAAGCGTTGAATTTTGGATTTAACCAGGAATCGTAACATTCAGGTTGGACTTATTTCTTTTTACTTTCTTTACTTTCCTTTTTTGTCTCTTCTTTTTTACTTTTTCTTACAGTTAACTCAAGTAAAGCCAGTTCCGCACTATCACCAACTCGAGTGCCTAATCGAATAATTCGAGTATATCCACCTTTATGATTATTAAAGCGGGGAGCAATCTCATCACATAAGCGTTTTACTAAATTACGGTTTTGCAGAGTTGAAAAAATCACTCGTTGGTTTGCCACTGTTTTATTCATCGCAAAATTAATCAAGCGCTCGGCCGCTTGGCGCACTAACTTGGCTTTGGCAATAGTGGTTTTAACGCGCTCATGCTCAAATAATGACTTTAGCATATTTCTCACCATCGCTTCACGATGTGCTTTTTTACGTCCTAATTTCTTAACTTTTCTTGAGTGTCGCAAGGTCTAACCCCTCTTCATAATTCTTTCAACATCCATACCAAAACTTAATCCACGAGCTTCTAAAATTTCTCTTACTTCTTCTAAAGTCTTACGGCCAAAATTTTCGATTTCCAGCATTTCTCGTTCGGTTCTACCTACCAAATCGGCAACCGTCATAATATTAATCTTTTCGCCCGTGGTCTTTAAGCGTCCATTTCTAAGACAATTCAGCGCTCGATTTGATAACTCTAATTCACTAATATCCATTTTTAACAATTCTTGTAAGCGTTGTCGATCACGATCGTATTTTTCAGCCGTAAAAAACTCAGGTTCTTTTTCTTTGGGTATCAAAGCCACCATATGATTTTTCAGAATTGTCACTGCTTGAATCAAACATTCTTCTGGCAATGCCGTACCATCGGTCCAGATATCTAAAATAATCTTTTCATAGTCAGCGCGGTCGGCAACTCGGGTGTTTTCAACCATAAAATTAACTTTTTTAACTGGTGAGAAAAATGCATCTAAGAATATTGTGCCTTCCGGATAACCGCTTTTCTTTTCAGCTCGTTCGGCTGGCAGGTAACCCCGCCCATTTTCAACTTTCATTTCAATGTTAACGCTGCGATTGGCTTCTGTAATTGTTAAAATCGGTTGCTCGGGATTAGCAATTGTAATTTCTGGCGGGACCGTCAAGTGTCGAGCTTTAAATTCATCTGCACCTTTGGCGTGCAGATAACAGTGTTTTGGAGTTTCTGAATCTAAACGCAGTCTAATCTTTTTTATATTTAAAATAATCTGGGGCACATCTTCCAACACACCAGGGATGGTTGTAAACTCATGTAAGACATTATCAATGCGCACCTGAGTAATGGCTGCGCCTTGAATAGATGACAATAATGCGCGTCGGATGGAATTGCCAATCGAATGTCCCCAGCCTTTTTCTAAAGGTGCAATTGTGAACCGACCATATTCATTGGTCAATGAATCTTTATCCACAACTGCGCCTTCGGGTAATAAAATTGGTGTTAGTTTCATAAACTATTTAGAATACAATTCTACAATTAATTGAGTATTAATTGGAATATCCTTAATATCTTCTTTGGTTGGTAAGCGCAATACTTTGCCAACCATATTTTCTTTATCTAATGCGAGCCAATCAGTCGGCATCGGTTCTTTTTCAGCTAAAATACTTTTAATCAACTTTTTGCCTTTTTCATCTTTGACCGAAATTTCATCATTGACTTTTACGGCATATGATGCGATATTCACTTTTTTCTGATTTACTAAGATATGACCATGCCGAATCAATTGCCGAGCTTGAGCTCTGGAATCAGCAAAACCAAGCCGATAGACAGTATTATCTAATCTCCGTTCCAAGGAAATAAGCATCTGTTCTGCAGGATTTTTGCGTCGAGCGCGTTCAAAAAGCAAACGGAACTGGTTTTCTAAGAGTCCATAAATTGCCCTTAGTTTCTGTTTTTCTCTGAGTTGCATTGAATAATGTGATAATTTCTTCATCCGTCCTGAATTCTTACTCATCCGTTTTGGAAAAACACATTTATCGGTGAGACACTTATCCCCTTTCAAGAATAACTTCTCACCCATACTTCGGCATTTTTTACATTTTGGTCCAATATATCTTGCCATAATTAATTATAATCAATAACTATAATACAAAAATATAAGTTTGTCAATAATTTTATACCCTTCGTGGTTTTGGTGGACGGCAACCATTATGCGGTATGGGTGTTACATCTTTAATCGAGTTAATCTTTAAACCCGCATTTTGTAAGGAACGGATTGCCGCTTCCCGTCCTGGTCCTGGTCCTTTGACATTTACATCCACTTTAACAATCCCTAAACTCACTGCTTCCCGACCACAGGCTTCGGAACACTGTTGGGCAGCAAACGGAGTTCCTTTTTTAGCACCCTTAAAGCCAATTCGACCAGCTGACGACCAACATAAAACATTACCTTCTTGGTCAGTAATCGTGACAATCGTATTATTAAAAGTAGAATAGATATGGGCAATGCCGGTCTGACCAATTTTCTTTTTAATACTCTTTTTCGCCACGCTTCACTCCTTTTCTGTTATTTCGGCTTAGCGACTTCGCGCACCTTAATAACTGCTGCACTTTTACGCGGACCTTTGCGGGTTCGGGCGTTAGTGCGGGTGCGCTGACCTCGCACGGGTAACCCCCGGCGATGTCGTTCGCCACGATAAGAACTTATTTCAATATATCTTTTAATATTTGCCGAAACTTCAGCTCGTAGGACACCTTCAATTTTATAATTAGATTCAATCTCTTTACGAATTTTCGCCAATTCTTCATCAGTCAATTCTGCTACTTTTTTGTTATATGCAACTCCCACCGCATCTAAAATCTTTTTCGCATTGCTCGGCCCGATGCCGTAAATATGGGGTAGTGCATATAAGACTTGTTTTTTATCTGGTAAATCAACACCTAATAATCTTGCCATTTATCTATAGTTATCCTTTTCTTTTAAGTCAAAATTTAATTAATATTTATAACAAAAAATTATAGAAATGTCAAGAACTATGTTAAAGTATATCTAAGTATAAAACTTAATATTAAGAAGAAGAATTTACTGAGAATCTGATTTCTATTTTTCATCCTCCTATTAAACCACGACAACTCTTGTAATTTCTTTATAGTCGTCAACTTTAATAAAATATATCCCTTTCTTAATCTCATCAGTAGAAATTCGAACCATATTGTCATTGCGAGCCATAGGCGTGGCAATCTTTTTATAAGTTTTTCGGAAACATCAAATATGCTCTTATTTTCTTACAGCTTATTTTACCTTAAAGTAAGATTATAGAAAGACAGATAAAAACAAATAAACAAATTTTGTGATCTTTAAACCTATGATAAATGTGGACACTCTCATTCTAATTTCTATAAATATACGATTACCCCTAACTATCGTAAAGCTATGGATAATCCTATATGAAAGAACCTATGAGCGAGTAAGTTAGAATAAGTTAGAAAATATAAAGAAAAGTTATTAGTGAAGATAGAAATTTAATGGTTGATAAAAAGAAAGATATTTACCTTCATCCATAGGGTTATATAGTAATTTATAACTTGCTTCACAAATAAAGTCACATAAAAAGTTAGATTTGATATTTGGTAGCGTAGGAGGGCATTATACCCCTATTTTGGTAAACTCTGAAATATCAATCTGATATACAAGAAGTTATAGATAATATAACCTTGATTTAAATTCTACTTATAAATAGAATTATAGGTTAATGATTGAAAACTAAATTATCTATTTTAAAAGTGGTCTGCCCTTGTTTAGACTAATTTAACTCGAGCTTGGGCAGACAAAGATAAATCTGACGGTCCAAATCGCTTAAATCTTTCAATGCCCGCGGCAGCAATCATAGCTGCATTATCTGTACACATCTGAGGACTTGGAAAATAAAACTCCAGCTGATATTGCTTACCAAATTCATAGAATCGTTCTTGAATTCGTTTATTAATCGCAACGCCACCAGAAACGCCAATTCGATTGATCTGATAATTCTCCGTCGCTCGATGAATCTTTTTTAAAAGAAAGTCACACACTGTTTCCTGAAAACTATGGGCAACATCATGTTTATTAGGATTTTTTTCTTTTTGGAGATAATACAACACTGCAGTTTTAAGACCCGAAAAACTGAAATCATAATCAGGTATATCAGGAATCGGAAATTTTATCGTTCTCTTGCCTTCGCGGGCTAATTTCTCTACAAACGCTCCACCGGGATAAGGTAGTCCCAACATACGGGCAACTTTATCAAACGCTTCCCCACAAGCATCATCTGTAGTTGAACCTAATTGTTCGTACTGACAGAGATCTTTAATCAAAAGCAATTCGGTATGACCACCTGAGATGATCATAGCCAAAAACGGTGGTTTTAGTTCGGGATATGATAAGAGCAATGAAAAAATATGTCCTTCTAAGTGATTAACTCCGACAAATGGCTTTTGTAAACTAAATGACAATGCTTTAGCAAACGAAAGACCAACTAAAAGTGCTCCCACCAAACCTGGCGCATAAGTTACGGCAATGCCATCTAATTCATTATAATCAGTTTTGGCAACTTCAAGAGCTGTCTCAGTGATGGGTACAATCAATTGAATATGAGCACGCGAAGCAAGTTCAGGAATGACTCCACCATATTGAGTATGAACATATTGCGACGAAACGATATTTGAAGGCACTTGATACTGCGGACGCAAATTACCCGCTTCCGCAATCACTACACTCGCTGCAGTCTCATCACAAGAAGTCTCGATCCCTAAAAATTTCATCACTGAAAATACTTATTTGATCTCAACCTTAAATAATTGCGGTTCACAACGGACTAAAAATATCCCCTTCGGTAAGATAATTTCCGCTGGCAACTCATATTGACCACGTTCTAAATTACTGATGTCAATTTGAATTTGGATTGCTGAACTCTCCATTTCTTTGACCGCACTTGCTGGTCCACGCACAGTCAGTTGTGCCGAGTCAGGATTTAAAATAACTCTTTTTCGGCTCATCGGGATGGTCTGAATTGGTCGGACAACAATCGTTTTGGTCTCTTCTTTTTCTAAAGTGGCTGAAACTAAAATTGAATCGGGTATGCTCCAGAACGCTTTTTCATCAGGCACTTTTACTTTTAATTTGCGAACTAATTGACCGCCACTGTAACTGGCAATCAATAATGATTCGCTCGTTACTTCGTTAATATATCGCAATTGGCTCTCTGGCCCATATAAACGGACCGTATCATCATAACTCAATTTTGTAATATATAATCCCTTTTGTCCATCCCGTCGATACGGCACTACTAATGGCACGATTTTATTATCCAAATAATCAATTCTCATTTCTACATATTCGGGCATAATCGATTTCACAGTAATGGGAGCTTTGATTGGTAAGTTATCAAAATCAAGTTTATAAGTATTAAATCCCCAACGGGCATTAGTCAAATTGAGTTTATATTTTGGTTTGGTTAATACTAACGGCAGAAAATCACTCCCCCGTCCTTCTAATGATAGGCGTAAGGATTCGGTATTTTTCATAGCAATAATATAGTCATCGGCTAAGTTAACAAATTCAATTGGAACCGTGATCATGACTTTATGGGTTCGAAATAAAACCGCCAAGAACCAGATGAAGAGGGCTAATAAGACCGCAATGATTTTGAGATGGAGATTGGAAAATAAAAAGTAGAAAATTTTCTTCATTATGATAATTCTATTATCAACATTAATCACGATTTGTCAAGCACAAAGCTTATTTATCGTAAAGTATAAAAGCCTATTCAAAGGCATCTTCTTTATATTGACAAGTTAACTTGTCTAAATGTATACTGGCTTATGCAAATTACCGCAGGTCGGTTCAAAGGCAAAAAACTCCTCTATCCGAAAACGAATATCCGACCGACGATGGATAAAGTGCGAAGCGCAATCTTTAATATCCTCAATGCCAACTTCCCTGAGTTGTTAAACCAAGCCAGTGTCTGTGATATCTTTTGCGGAGCGGGTTCGGTCGGCATTGAAGCTCTTTCGCGTGGTGCGCAAAGTGCCGTTTTTATTGACAACAACCGCCTCACTTTACATTATCTCCGTAAGAATTTAATAAATATTCCTGCCCAAGTTAGAATCCTTGCCGGCGATGCCCGAGTGGTCTTAAAACAACTAGAACCGAAACAGTTTGATTTTATCTTTTTAGATCCACCTTATTATAAAAATCTAATTACCGCGGTTTTAAATAAAATAGCTCTTTATCAATTATTAAAAGACAATGGTGTGATTGTCGTAGAACATCACAAACAAGAAAAATTCATAGTTCCCGAGCGTTTAAAACTCTTTAAGCAGAAGCAATATCAACAAACAGTTATTAGTATTTTAATTAATAAGGAGTAAAAATGAAAAAAGCAGTTTTTCCCGGCAGTTTTGACCCGATTACCAATGGCCATATTGATGTCATTAAACGAGCGCTAAAACTCTTTGATGAGATTATTATTGGCGTTGCCCGTCGGGAAGAAAAACACCCCCTCTTTTCTTTTGCTGAACGCACCGCTTTAGTAAAATTAGTTACTAAAGATTTAAAGAGAGTAACGGTTAAAGCGTTTGACGGATTATTAGTCAATTTTGTCAAACAAGAAAAAGCATGTACCATTATCCGTGGTTTACGCACAATTTCGGATTTTGATTATGAGTTTCAAATGGCTTTAACAAATCGTAAAATTGCACCTGAAATTGAAACTATTTTTTTATTAGCATCTGAAAAGTATGCCTATCTTTCGGCTTCATTAGCCAAAGAAATTGCTCGTATGGGTGGTGATCTACACGAATTTTTACCGGAACCAGTAATTGTTGCTTTAAATAAAAAATTAAAAAGCAAGCGATAATAAAACAAAATATAATTTTGTTAAAATAATGATTTTATCTATTTAGTTTATTAACTTTAATTTAACTATGAAATTTGTTGATAAAGTTACCATTGATGTTGAAGCGGGCGATGGCGGCAATGGTTGTATCTCTTTTCGGAGAGAAAAATTTGTGCCCAAAGGCGGACCCAATGGCGGAAATGGCGGAAATGGCGGTTCAGTTTATCTGATTGGCAAAGAAAATTTACAGACTTTGGCCGATTTAGAGTATCATTGTCGGTATCGAGCGCAACGCGGTCAACACGGAATGGGTAAAAATCGGCACGGTAAAAATGGAGCCGATATTTATATCCCTGTCCCTTTAGGCACTGATGTTTATGATGCCCACACAAATCAATATTTAGGCGAAATCACACAACCTAATCAAACTTTATTAGTGGCCCACGGTGGTCGAGGAGGTCGTGGCAACGCCATGTTTGCAACCGCCACGAATCGAGCACCACGAATCTGTGAACCAGGCAGTCCTGGGGAAAAGCGAAAACTCCTCCTTATTTTAAGATTGATTGCTGATATTGGTCTGGTTGGACTACCCAATGCAGGAAAATCAACTCTGCTGGCTCGCCTAACTCAAGCTCATCCTAAAATTGCTGACTATCCGTTCACAACTTTAACACCTAACCTTGGTGTCTTTAAACATGAGTTGGCCAATTTTACGGTTGCCGATATGCCTGGCATCATTGAAGGTGCGGCACAAGGCAAAGGTTTAGGATTGGTCTTTTTAAGACATATTGAACGCACAAAAATCATTATCTTTGTTGTTGATATTACCTCACCCCATCCAATTCAAGACTTACAGACTCTGATTAATGAAATTAAAAATTATAACCCCGCGATTTTAGAAAAAAAACAGATCGTGGTTTTTAATAAAATTGATTTACTACCTAAGATAAAAAAATACAAAACCAAACTACCAACTTTTTATGTTTCTGCATTAAACAATCAAGGCATTGAAAAGCTCTTAGACTATCTTAAAACATTGAAAAATGTCTAATAACTTTACTCTCCTTTTTTAATGAGTTATTTATTTATTAATCTGCTTGATATACCAATGATGAGCGAAGCCAAATTGAAAAATCTTTTACAGAGATTTAAAACACCGGAAACAATCTTTCAAGCCACCCGTCAAGATTTACTGCAAGTTAAAGGTATTGATAATGAAATGGCCTCGGCAATCACTAATTATCAGCCAACTGAACAAACCCAAGAAAAAATCAGACGGGCTCAACAATTAAATATTAAAATTATCTCTTATTTGGAACAAGGATATCCCGAAAACTTAAAAAGTATTTCTCACGCACCGCCCGTGTTATTTATGCGTGGTGAAATCTCAGAACAAGATAGCAAAGCATTAGCTATCATCGGTACACGTCAACCAACCCCCTATGGTAAATTGGTGGCAGAAAAATTTTCTTATGAATTAGCTGAATTAGGAATTACCATTGTTAGTGGCCTGGCAAGAGGTATTGATACTTCGGCACATCTTGGTGCCTTAAAAGCAAAAGGCCGCACAATTGCGGTGTTGGGTTGCGGTCTTGATGTTTATTATCCTCCGGAAAATAAAAAATTGTATGACGAGATTAGCGAACATGGCGCTGTGATTTCTGAATTTAATTTGGGCACCACTCCCTATGCGATGAACTTTCCGAAACGGAATCGAATTATCAGTGGTTTATCTTTAGGTGTTTTAGCAGTTGAAGCACCAGCAGATTCCGGTGTTTTAAATACTGTTACTTGGGCAGCCGACCAAGGTCGGGAAGTTTTTGCGGTGCCCGGTGCAATCAATCAGAAAACGAGTATTGGCACGAACCAATTAATTAAAGACGGCGCCAAACCAGTGACTTCAGTACAGGATATTTGTCAGGAACTGAATATTGCGTACGAGAAAAAAGAGAAACAAAATATGCCTGTTTCCGATTTAGAAAAAAAGATTTTAGAGCTTTTGGATTCTGAACCACTCTATCCTGACCAAATCACAGAACTAACTAAAGAGTCAATTGCTGTCATCTTACCACAACTACTTTCTTTAGAAATCAAGGGTTTAATTAAACAATTGCCAGGCAATAAATATATCAAAACTTTTTAGTACATCTTAAACGCTAACTTGCAAACAAAGCATAACTTTCCGCATCTGTAATTTTTACTTCTACAATATCACCAATCTGATATTGGCCATCAGCAAGATAAACCACTCCGTCAATTTCGGGAGCATCAAACTCACTGCGGGCCAGATACCGATATTTTTGATGAAGCATTATTCGATCAATAATGACAGATAGTCTTTTACCAATCAAACTCTTCATGCGTGCTAATGAGATTTGTCGCTGCGTTGCCATCATCTCGTGTAAACGTTCTTGTTTGATTCGGCTCGGAATTTGATTTGGTAGATGGTAGGCAAGCGTACCGCTTTCTCGGGAATAAACAAAACCGCCTAGGTGCGCGAATTTTTGCTCTTTGATAAAATCCAATAATTCTTTAAAATCATCTTCCGTCTCACCAGGAAAGCCAACAATAAAACTACTGCGGATGGCTAAATTAGGAATCTTTTTGAGCTTGCTAAGAAGTTGTTCAACCTGCTTTCGGTTGTAAGGTCGGTTCATGGTTTTTAAGATTGAATCTGAAATGTGTTGTAGCGGCAAATCGACATATCGGCAAATTTTTGGGTTATCTTGATAAACTGAAATTAAGTCGTCATTCCAATGAGCAGGATGGGTGTAAAGAATCCTGATCCAGTCAATCTCTTTGATTTTTACTAAATACTTGAGTAATTTTGCCAATGACAACTCTTGATTAATATCTTTCCCATATTGTGTTGTATCTTGGGCAATCAAGATGATTTCTTTAACACCACTTTGCGCGAGTAGTTCTGCTTCTTTGACAATATCTTTCATCGGGCGGCTTCGGAATCGTCCCCGTAAATACGGAATCAGACAGTACGAACAAAAATTATCACAGCCGTCAGCAATTTTTATGTAAGCATAATGATGGGTACTTAATAAACGGGGAGTTTGATAATTAAATAATTGGGTTGGCTTCGGATTTATTTTAGCAATTCTTTTCGGTGTTTTTATAACTCTCGTAATCTCGGCTAAATTATCAATTCCAATCAAACCATCAAGTAGCGGATACTTTTGTAAAAGTTGATTTTGGTTTCTTTGGCATAAGCAACCCGCCACAATGATTTTTTTAACTAACCCCTGCTGTTTATATTTAACTACTTTTCTAATCCATTGATCAGCTTCTTTTATAGCGGCTTTAAGAAAAGCGCAAGTGTTGATAATGCAGACATCACTACTTTTCCAATCGGTCGTGATTGTATAATTAGCAGTTCCCAGATAACCTAAGATAATCTCCGCGTCAACTAAATTCTTAGGACAACCAAGGGCTATAAGGGAAACTTTCACTGATTAGCGGGAATCATTTTGGCATTGGCCGTTGCAATTAAATTACCATCTTGGTCAATAATCTGAGCTGAACCATACAATATTTTACCCTTATTCTTATCAATCATACCGATAATCTTGACGCATTGATTAGCTATCAAGGGTCGTTTATAGCGAACTGTTAATTCGCCAGTCACAGCATCAACCCCACAAATCCGACATGCCCAAGCGATTGCTTCGTCTAAGAGTGTAGCTACAATTCCACCATGAATAATATTCTGAAAACCTTGATATAAACCACTAGGAGTAAAGAATGTTTCGACCCCATTAGGGATTGGCGTAAATTTAAGTTTCAAACCAATTGGATTATCATCTCCACAAGCAAAACAATGAGTATCGTTTTTTACAATCATTTAGTATTTAATGATTTCGGTACTTTTGGGAATTTCAATGGTAAATTGTTTGTGAGCTACTTTGGGATTGACCTTCAAATTTGTAAGCTCAAATTTCATCTCATTACCATTCATATCGCTAAATTGAAATTGTTCGATCAAATAAGTTCTTTTATTGAAGGTCAGTGATAAATCCCTAATCATTGAAGTTTCTTTTAGAGTATCTTTCAGGGTTGTATAATTGCTATCTTCCTTGATGATTATAAAGCGAGCGGTATCACTTAAAAACAAATCAAAAATCTTAAAAAAATTAACGCCGGTATTTATAGATTGAATATATAACTTTTTCTGGTTTTGAAGATATATGTACGAATAGAGACTATCAGTCACGAGCAGTTGCTTTTCAGGACTTATAACTTCTAACCGAGAATAATAAGGACGAGCAATTAAAAATTTTCCACTAAACGCGTTACAAGTACCGTTCAATTCAGAGCAAACCGTTTGCATAAAATTACCTTGGAGACTTGTAATTTTATCATAACGGTTTTTAATTTTAGCCATTATTTCCTCTGCACAAATAAAGTTAAATACTCCTAACAATATTATGATAATCAGAGTTCGCAACTGCATATAATTACTATAATGATATTTACCAATTCGGTCAATATTTATAATTGTTAATAAAACTCTTGACAAAACACTAAATTTTATTACTCTTTTAGTACGGAGCATATATGACAAAAAACTTTGGGTACTATGTAATATTAATATTATGTATTGGAATTTTACTTTCCCTGGCTTGCGAAAGACATACTTCACAAAATGCCCTGCAAATTGTCTCAATCAATCAAGGAAGGGATCTGAATGTGGATATTGCCGATTGGGCTCGGCTTCCGGATCCAGAAGATCCTGAGGATACCATCTTGGTTGCTTTAATGCATGACTATGCAATACCAGTGCAAGTCCGTTATGTTGAAGTCGGATTAGGGTTACCAACTTATCCAACTCCTTATACGGCACGAATTACAGATTATAAAGTCACTTTTAGACATCAATCCAAACCGCAATGGACATTTACTGCTGTGAATGGCGCTACCAATATGGTGATTCCGGCTGACCCAAATGGACGAAGTTCAGTAACAAACAATCTCACGGTTATTCCAGGTGTCTGGTTACGAAGCAATTTCAACGATTCTTTAGAAGGTAGAGAACCGAATACCCTTTGGTGCGGTGTTCTCAAAGCCACTTTAATTCTCAGTGGCTATGAAGAATTAACCCAAGAGCCGATCACAGATACCGCTTATTTTTCAATAAATATTTCTGACTCTTACGACGACCCGACGCGAGTTGATAATTAAAAATTAATTGTCTCTTTGCGGGTATAGATAAAGTTTACTAAAAGTAAAATCTATACCCGTTATATTTTAAGCAAAGGAGGAAATTGAAATTATGCAATATCAAGGACGCTCGATTTTCCAATATATTTTGATATTAAGTTTATTAGTTATTTCATTATCAGCTGCGCCTTCAGTTATTGGTAGTCGCGGTCTTTTCCTAATTGAAGATGCCCAAAGTGAAGAGATTGGAGTTGTAGCAATAACATCTTATCTTTTATTTCATAAAGATTCAATTAGTAGTTATGTAGGTGATGTTGTCGCGCCGCATCTCTTGTATTCGCCTTTTAATTTTGTTGATATCTTTTATTCCAGTGGTACTATTGTCACCAAAAGTAATTTTCAATTTCCCAAATTTTGGCAAACTACTTTTCTTACTAAAAAGTATGACCGCATTATCGGTAGTAAAATTTCATTACCGATTCCTTTTTTAAAATTAGGTGCTAAACTAACTTACACTTGGCCACGAGACACTTCCGAGTCGGTTTCTCTCATTAAAGAAACAAAAGGGCTTGACTGGGTTGGGTTACTGGCTTTCCATTTTAATGATTTTGGTAGTGCCTTACCCAATTTAATTTTGAATTATAGTCAAGATCAAAACACGCGCTATTATGGAAGTGGTTTAGAAATTGTTGGTAGTGGTGGCGCAATCCTTATTGAAGCCACAAGTCAGGAAGCGAAAACTAATCAGATGTTCTCAAAAATCTTTGACAGTTTTCTTTTAACTCCTGGTATACGTATAAATCTCAGCAAACATTCTTATTTAAGCGGTGGTTTAAGTATGAAGATTACAAAAAATAATCCAATACAATATGGTGGAGTGATAGGTTTAACCATTGGCAGTGCTTTATTAAAACCACCGCCGCCAAAAATTGGCATTCTGACCGGCACGGTCACTGATGCTAATACTGGTAAATCTCTACAGGCGACTATCTCATTTCCTGAAAAGCCCAAAATCAAATCAGTTATGACTAATGCACAAAGCGGTATCTTTAAAATTATGAAGATTCCGGCTGGTTTACAAGTTATTGAAATCACCACACCTGGTTATCAAAAGATTACCACTCCCATTAATATTGAAGCCAATAAAGTTAATGCGTATGACTTTAAATTGAAACCTTTGATAACTTATGGGACGATTGCAGGTAATGTCTATGATGCTAACACTCGTAAACCTTTATCTGCTACCATCAATTATAACAACACAGAAATTGAATCCGACCCAATTACGGGTGCTTTTAAGATTGAGCAAGTAGAAACGGGCACAAAAACAATTGAAGTCAGTAAAGATGGTTATTTTGCGCAAGCAAAAACCGTTAATGTAGAAGAAAATAAAGTTAGTCAGATTGATTTTGCATTAGTCTCATCAGTAATGCGAGGTTATTTTATTGGCCGAGTTATTGATAAAATCAATAGCGCGCCACTAGCTGCAAAAATCATTTTTCCTAATAATAACATTCCTGAAATTGCGACCGACAGTATGACCGGCCTTTTTCAAACCGAATTACCAATTGGCACTTATCCAATTATCATTAGTGCTAATGATTACATCAATCAAAGCAGTTTAATTACAATTGAAAAAGATAAAACCACCGAAATTCAAATTGAACTTAATCCAACAAAAATAAAAACTATCTTCACAGGCAGAGTGATTGATAAACAAAATGCCAAGCCGCTATGGGCAACCATAAGTTTTCCGGAAGTAGGACTTGAAACAATTTATACGGATTCAGTTACAGGTGTTTTTCGAACTGAGATTCCTGTCGGTTCTTATTTAGTAGAAGTTAGAGTCCCAGATTATATCAGCCAAACCGCTTTAATTGTCTTAGAACCCAACAAAACGCTGGCTAAAAACTTTGAACTTGTTAAAAGCGGTATGACGATTACCATCAAGGGCATTTATTTTGAAACGGGTAAAGCGACCTTAAAACCTGAATCCTATGCGACCTTACAAGAAGCAGCAAAAATTCTCAGTGATAATCCAAACATCAAAGTTGAAATTCAAGGCCACACTGATAATACAGGTTCAGATGAATTAAATCAAAGACTATCCCAAGCCCGCGCTGATGCAGTGATGAGTTATCTGGTTAAAAATCTTGGCATTGCGCCTGAGCGTTTGACTGCCAAAGGATATGGTTCATCTCAGCCAATCGCATCTAATCAAACTCCTGAAGGCAGAGCATTGAATCGAAGAGTCGATTTTAAGATTTTAGAGTAAGAACAGTAACCACAGATTACACAGACGACAAA
>CBFGJZ010000019.1:24534-28966 GCA_965649215.1 Caldifarciminota bacterium | reverse complement strand
GATCTCATAAAAGCACCCATGGTTCGGATCGTAGGCTGCAATTCGCCTGCGTGAAGATGGAATCGCTAGTAATCGCGGATCAGCATGCCGCGGTGAATACGTTCCCGGGTCTTGTACACACCGCCCGTCAAGCCATGGGAGCCTGTAATGCCTGAAGTCGCCAACTAGATTGGCGCCGAAGGCAGGACCGGTGACTGGGGCTAAGTCGTAACAAGGTAGCCGTACGGGAACGTGCGGCTGGATCACCTCCTTTCTAAGAGACTTAACACTATCGAACACGCTTTTTTTAATAAAATAATAATTACTTGGAGGTTATATGATAAAAATAATTATTAATGTCTTGATCATTCCTGCTTTTTTTCTATCGGCACAGAGTTGGGAAAGATCAGTTGATTTGAATTTGACTTTGACTCAAAACGCCTATAGTAACAACTGGAAAGGAACTGAACTTGGTTTAGTCTCCTGGGTGTTTAATGCAAACGGTCTATTGGAAAAACAAATATCGGTAAAACTAAATAATAAAAATACGATAAAACTTTCGTTTGGGCAGACTATTAATCAAATTAAAGAAGAATCCACCAAGAAATAGTCTTCACCAATTAAATCAACTGACTTAATTGACTTGACTTCGATGCTTCGCTTTACCCTTGGAATCTTAGTTGACCCGTTTATCGCGGCGCGACTTGAATCGCAATTTCTGGATATGAGTGATGCCATCCATCACCCGATTAATCCGATAAAATTTACTGAGAGTTTTGGTATTGCCCGTACCTTAATTAAAAAAGATAAGACTGACTGGAATACTCGATTTGGTGCTGGTTTTCGTCAGACACTCGACAGAAGTAATAATAACAGTCTAACCAATGATGGCGGTCTTGAATTTATCACTGATTTTAAAACGCCCTTAGCGCAAGAAAGAATCACTTATACGAGTAATTTACAGTTGTTTCAGTCATTGTTTCGCTCTGGTTCACCAGCTAATAATGATTGGAAAGCAATAGATATGAATTGGGAAAATATCTTTACGGCGAACGTAACCAAATATTTAATGGTCAATCTTTATACGCAACTTTTATTTGATAAAGAAATTGAAAGTGGGATTCGAATTAAAGAAATCTTAGCATTAGGTTTGACTTATAAGTTAATCTAAGAGCTTAATCTATTGACATAATTAAATTTTTTAGTATTATAAATATTATGCTAATTAAAAAGAAACAATGTTATTTCTGTCAGAAAAAAGAAGAAGAGATCGGTTATGACCATCCCGACTTAAAAAAATTCATCAGCGAAAAAGGTAAAATCACACCAGCGCGTTATACAGGCACCTGTGCGAAACACCAACGCAAGTTAAAAAAAGCAATAAAATTAGCACGAAATATCGGACTTTTGTCATTTACTAATCGTTAATTATGAAAATTATTCTCACTCAGGATGTTGAAAGAGTTGGTAAAAAGGGAGATGTAGTCTCTGTTAAAGATGGTTTTGCCCGTAATTATTTGATTCCTCGCGGATGGGCAATCGCAGGCACAGAAGAACGGTTACGTTCATTAGAAAGCATCAAAGCGGAATTAGTAAAGCGTGAAGAACGGCAATTAAAAAAACAACAGAAATTAGCGGAAAAGTTAAGTGCTTTATCTTTAAAAGCTGAATTAAAGATGGGCACAACTCGTGCTTTTGGTGCAATTACAAATGCGGATATTGCTAAATTATTAAAAGAAGCTGGGCACGAGATTGACCGACATAAAATTTATCTCCCGGAACCCATTAAAGAGCCAGGCATTTTTGATATTCCTATTCATTTAGGGAACATAACCGCAACTGTAAAACTTTGGGTAACGCCAAAAGAACAATAAGCTCCAATTATTAGTTTAAGTTGAGGTCTGAATAATGATTGAGGTAAAAGTTGCTGGGGTATTGTTTGATAATCAAAACAATTCACCAGTTATGCTACTTAAAGAACTAGATGGCAATAAAATCTTACCAATTTTTATTGGACCAGTTGAAGCCACTGCGATTATATACGCGTTAGAAAACATCAAACTTAGCCGACCAATGACAATTGATTTGCTTAAATTAGTGTTAGATGTTTTAGGGGGTAAGGTTACCCGCATTATTATTAATGCTTTGAAAAATGATACTTTTTTTGCTGAAATTATCTTAAATATCAATGGTAAGATATTTTCGGTTGATGCTCGTCCCTCTGATTCGGTAGGTTTAGCGGTGCGTACCAATTCACCGATTTATGTCGCAGAAGAAGTAATGGAAAGTGCCGGGATTGTGATGAGCGAACAAGATGAAGCTCGTTTAGCAGAATTGCGTGATAGTTTAAGAAATATGCCGCCTGAAGAGCTTGGTAATTATAAAATGTAATATGAAGCCATCAGAAGTATTGCAAATTCTCATCAAAAATACAGATCGGGTCGTGAGTGAAGAAGCATTGTTAGCAAAATTAGAGGCAAGCAAAAAGAATCATAAGCCATTGCGGGTTAAATTAGGAATTGACGCTTCGGGTCCAGATATTCATCTTGGTTTTGCGGTAGTTTTGCGTAAGTTAAGGCAATATCAAGACTTAGGACATACCGCAGTTCTAATTATTGGTGATTTTACAGGAAGCATTGGTGATCCGACGGGTCGTTCTAAAACTCGTCCGCAATTAAGTGAAACACAGATTCAGCAAAATATGGCGCGTTATCGAGAACAAGTGTTTAAGATTTTAAAACCTGAGCAGACTGAATTTCGTTATAACTCAGAATGGTCTAATCCGCTTACGAGTAAAGATATTATTAAGTTAGGAGCTAAATATACGGTGGCGCGGATTTTAGAACGAGAAGATTTTGCCACGAGATTACAGCAAGGTATCCCTCTATACATTCACGAAATTCTCTACCCGTTATTTCAGGGGTATGATTCAGTAGTCGTTCAAGCTGATGTTGAATTAGGCGGAGCAGATCAATATTGGAATCTTTTGGTGGGCAGAGAGTTACAAAGAGAATTTGGACAAGAACCACAAGTAGTTATGACCATGCCCTTATTGGAAGGCACAGATGGTAAGTTAAAAATGAGTAAGTCGTATAACAATTATATCGGCATTGCCGAAACACCAAACGAGATTTTTGGGAAGATTATGTCAATTCCCGATGAGCTGATTATAAAATACTTTCAATTATGTACTAACCTTGATGATAAAGAGATTAATCAAATTGCCCAAGCAATAAAAAATGGTGAAAATCCAAAGTTTTATAAAGAGCGATTAGGTAAAGAGATTATTAAGTTGTATTATAACGAAGCAGCTGCAGAAACAGCAGCAAAGGAATTTGAAGCAGTCTTTAAATTAAAACAAATTCCAACTAATATTACGGAATTTAAAATACCCATTAATAGGATAAATATTGTCGATTTATTAGTGATGAGCGGCTTAATGCCATCTAAAAGCGAAGCCCGGCGTAAAATCCAAGAGGGAGCAATTGAGATTGATGGGGTTCGCATTCAAGATATTTATTACAACTTAGAAATTAATTCACCCAAGATTATTAAGGCCGGTAAAAGAAAATTTTGTCGAATTTTACCATCTAAAAATTAAATAAACAAAAAAGGAGACAGATTATTCTGTCTCCTCCATTGTGATTTTGATAACTTACTTGATAGTCGCTTCGATTAATTCATACCAGAATTTCCAGAGGATATTTCCGCCTTGATAATGTTGAAGGTATTTTGTCGTACCGGTACCATTGGCATACCAGTAATAAGCTTTCATATTGCTATTTGACCATTTCATTTCCACTTTCCAGCAGTCCTTATAATCACCAGCGGCGACCATAATATCTTCTTTAGCAATCACAGTATAGGTAACTGTATCAGTACCAAAAACTTGATACCAGCTTTTATTTAGTTCCAATGGCAAAACAAGCGCAATTTCTGGATTTGTGTCATTGGTAGTTTGATATGACCAAATTGTGTCTTTGGTTTCTACTATGTAAGATGTGTCGACTGAAAGTGTCGTATCAATCATGGGAATATAAGTATAGTTGGTTACTTTTGAAACAGCGATATAAGCATCTTTGCCACCAATTTGAGTCGTTCCGGTGATTTCTTTTTCGATGTTCATTTTCGCAATGGTATCGATCGTTGTTGAGCTTGTGTCTTGCATCGTGTTATAACCTGTATATTTCCACATATTCCCTACTTTTAGTGGATAGTAGTCTTCACCACCAAATAAACCACAACCTATAATCAGAATAACCGGTAACCAGATTAATAGTTTTTTCATTTATATTTCACCTCCTTTTTTAAATTTTTACAAAACATACAGCTATAAGTTTTCAAAGAACAAATAAAAAACGCTAGTAAATATTATAAACCTTAGAGATACTTTGTCAAGTCTTTACTTGACAGGAGCGTAAAATAGGTCATATAATATTTTATTATATTTAGC
>CBFGJZ010000019.1:0-24436 GCA_965649215.1 Caldifarciminota bacterium | reverse complement strand
ATACAGCTATAAGTTTTCAAAGAACAAATAAAAAACGCTAGTAAATATTATAAACCTTAGAGATACTTTGTCAAGTCTTTACTTGACAGGAGCGTAAAATAGGTCATATAATATTTTATTATATTTAGTAAACATGAACTTTAATAATATTAAGCAAATTAATAAAAGCCAAAATAATAAAAAGGGCATTATTGTCTTAGTAATAACTACTTTATTAGTGATTATATTAGATCAGTTTACTAAATTATGGGTTTCTCGGTGGCTTTTAATGTATCAGCCAATTAATATCTTAGGTGATTATTTAAGATTGACAGTTGTGCATAATTATGGTTTAGTTTGGGGTATCCCATTTAAGAATAATTTTAGTTATTATATTCTACCAGTTTTAGGAATCGGTGTGATTTTGTTAATTGCTTTTAAAGCAACTACGCGATTTCAAAGTTTTATCTATGGTATGATTTTAGCAGGTGCGATTGGTAATCTTATTGATCGGGTTCGGTTAGGATATGTGATTGATTTTATAGATATGGGCATAAAAAACCTACGCTGGCCAACATATAATATTGCAGATATGTCAATTGTAATTGGGATTGTTTTAGTTATTATAAATGAAACATTTAAGAAAAAAACTTATGCAAAGAATATATCTTGATAACAATTCAACAACGCAACTTGACCCATTAGTAATTCAGGCTATGTTACCATATCTAAATGAGTATTATGGTAATCCTTCGAATCTTCATTCATTTGGGCGGGATGCAAAAGAAGCTATGGAACAAGCACGAGAACAGGTCACAGCGTTTATTAATGCGGAGCCCGACGAGATAATATTTACATCAAGCGGTACTGAATCGGACAATTTAGCATTGATTGGTAGTTATAAAGCGAATTGTAATAAAGGTAACCATATTATCATCTCTAGTGTTGAACATAGCGCAGTACTAGCCGCCGCAAATTATCTAAAAAGATGGCATAATGTTCAGATTACTAAATTACCAGTTGATCAATACGGGATGATTGACCCGCAATTACTTGAACAGGCAATAACCGACAAAACAATTTTGATTTCAATAATGTATGCGAACAACGAAGTCGGAACGATTCAACCAATTAGAGAATGTATTAAAATTGCTCATAAGCATAATATTTATTTTCATACTGATGCGGTTGCCGCAGCCGGTAAAATGCCGATTGATGTCAAAGCACTGGATGTTGATTTATTAACCATTTCTGCCCACAAAATTCATGGGCCGAAGGGGGTTGGAGCACTCTATGTAAAAAAAGGAATTAAGATAGAAAGTATTCTTTATGGCGGAATGCAAGAAAAAGGAATAAGACCAGGGACTGAAAATGTTGCGGGTATTGTTGGTTTTGGAAAAGCCGCTTTACTTGCTCAAGAAGATATTAAAACTGGGATACCATTAAAAATTCAAAGTTTAAGAGATTATTTACAAGAAGAAATTTTTAAACGAATCCCAGAGATAAAACTTAACGGCCATCCAACAGAACGGGTATGTAATCTATTAAACATCTCAGTTGCTTATGTGGAAGGTGAAGCGATTCTTATGAATTTAGATTTAGAAGGCATTGCGGTTTCATCAGGCTCAGCATGTTCGGTTGGAAAAGCCGAAGCATCGCATGTGTTGGTTGCGATGGGCGTTGAAGATAAATATGTGAACTCACCAGTACGCATAAGTTTAGATAAGAACAATACGCAAGATGAAATAAATTATGTTGTCGAATCGTTTGTGAAAGTTGTTGAGCGATTACGCTCAATCTCGCCGCTTTGGAAAGCACCGAAAAAATAGAAAAATTTAATGAAAATTAAACATCAAAAACGACAGTGGCTTGGTAGCCCTGCTCTGTTTTTTTTATGTTGAACATATGATAAGTTGGTGTTTTGATTTCAATCTTTATTTTATGACGAGCAGCATCAAAAGTCTCACCGGCGACTTCAGCGGTTAGTTTATTATCTTGAAAATGGATAAAATTAACTTGTTTACAAATAAAATATTGAGTAGCAAAAATAAAGATTAATTCTCGAAACCAATCCATAAGTAATTCTTCCGTAGATTGAGCACTAAGTTCAATCTTTTTACTTTTTTTAATTTCAACTGTATTTAAATCAATAATGTTGTCAAATATGGCAAAAAGGCCATTTGTAAATAGTTCAGTTAAATCTTTTCCATAGATCTCAAAACCTAAATCAGAAGTATGGTCTAAATACCGATAACGCATAAGAAAGTTTAAGACTAATAATATTAATGTCAAGTTCAAGTTGAAGGAGGGTTTTAAGAAGGATTGACATTTAAAATGGTTTTAGTATGATTATAAATGAAATAATCGCGGGTCCGTAGCTCAGTTGGTTAGAGCAGCTGACTCATAATCAGCTGGCCGTAGGTTCGAGTCCTACCGGACCCATTTTATTAGCGAATAGCATATAGTTTATTGCTGATAGCAAAATAATGAGTATTACTTGGCAAGTCCATCGGGCTAAGGAGTTTCCACAAAAGACATTATGGGTGTCAATTGGATTGGGATTGTTTTTAGTGTTTTTGATTGTTTTTTATGGGTTAGCGTGGGCATTGCTTGCGGCACTTATCTTATTTACTTCACTGAATGCATATTTTCTACCCACAAAATATACGCTTACCGACACAGATATTTTGATTGATAAGAAATTATTTAAGAATAAATTGGAATGGTCACGATTTCGTAAATACTATATTACTAAAACAGGTATTGTTTTAAGTCCATTTCAGAAACATAATTTTCTGGATAATTTTCGGGGCATCCATTTGCTTTTACCAAAAGATAATCAAGAAGAGATTATTAATTTTATTAAAAATAAACTTGACAAAGGTGAAAATTTGAGTTAGGATGAGAAAGCATGGCAAGTAAAGATAAAAAACAAGAGAGCAAGAAACAAGTCAGTGCCAAGGTGCCGCCACGGCCGAACATTGTCTTTACCACTAAAAATTATGTGCTTTTTATAATTGGTTTGGTTACAATTGGCGTTGGATATTTATTATTATCCAAGGGGTCGATTACTTTAGCACCAATCCTGTTAGTGTTGGGTTATGTGATTATTATTCCACTTTCAATAATTATCAAGTGAAATGGTCGCGGGCAAGGTGTGCGACGGGCAAAGTAACAATTTGATTTTCTTAAATAAATGAAATTACACCATATCTTAAAAGCGCAACAGTTTGACCCGAAGTTATTAGAAGAGATTTTTACAATTGCTAATGAAATGCAGGAGGTGTGTCAAAAGGGGGGCAGTGATATTCTGAAAGGTAAGGTGATGGCAACAGTTTTTTATGAGCCCTCGACGCGCACTCGGCTTTCGTTTGAAGCTGCGATGATTCGTTTGGGTGGTAATTTAATTTCCACTGAAAATGCTCGGGAGTTTTCATCCACGGCAAAGGGTGAGTCGTTAGAAGATACTATTCGTATTATTGGTGGCTATGTGGATGTGATTGTGTTGCGCCATTTTGAGAGCGGAGCCGCAGAACGAGCGGCCAAAGTTTCGCCGGTACCGATTATTAATGCGGGTGATGGACCGGGTCAACATCCAACTCAAGCTCTTTTAGACCTCTATACGATTAAAAAAGAATTAGGTAAAATTGAAGGGATTTCGATTGCGATGGTTGGTGATTTGGCATATAGCAGAACAGTCCGTTCTTTATCATATCTTTTAGCAAAATATCCTGGTGTGAAGATATTCTTTGTCGCACCGGATGTGGTGAAGATGCGGGGCGATATTAAAAATCATCTGACTAACAATAATGTGCCATTTTTTGAAGAAACGGATTTAATCAAAGTCGCCAGCGAAGTTGATGTCATCTATCAAACCCGAATTCAGAAAGAGCGATTTGGTGAAAATTTAGAAGATTTTGAAAAAGCCAAAGATAAGTATATTATTGATAAAGAAGTTCTGAAAGCAATGAAAAAGAATGCGATTGTGATGCATCCATTACCGCGGGTCAATGAAATTGATACCGAAGTAGATGAAGATAGACGAGCCGCTTATTTTCGTCAGGCAGTTAATGGACTATATATACGAATGGCACTGTTAAAGATGATTCTGGTCGAATAGTGGTTTAAGTAATTCCATTGAAAGTCTTTAAATCTCATTGTCAGACAATAATTATCAAAGGTGGTAAAATTGTGATTCCTAACGAAAAGGTTATTGCGAATGCGGGTCTTTTGATTCAGAACGGTATCATCAAACAGATAAAAATCGGACGCGAGAGCATTGAAGATAAAACAGTGATTGAACTTACAGATAATGAGTATATTAGTCCTGGTTTTATTGATATGCATTGTCATTTGCGAGAGCCAGGTTTTACCAAATCCGAAACGATTGCGTCGGGCACTTTGTCGGCAATTTGCGGGGGATTTTGTCGCGTCTCGTGTATGCCGAATACAAGACCAGCCTTAGATAGTCCGAAATTAGTAAAGTTTGTAAAAGATAAAGCAGAACAAGCAGGAAACGCTTTAGTATCAGTAATTGGAGCAGTAACCAAAGGTCGTAAGGGTAAAGAATTGGTAGATATGGAAAAAATGGTTGAGGCGGGTGTGGTTGCATTTTCTGATGATGGCTCACCGATTAGTAATCCTGAAATTATGCGAGAGGCATTGCTTTTTAGTAAAAAGTATAAGGTGCCGATAATTAATCACTGCGAAGTTTTAACACTTTCCGCCGGGGGTATGTTGAATTTAGGATATGTAAGCAAGAAATTAGGCGTCAAAGGTATTCCGGACAGTGCTGAATCGATTATGGTTCTACGGGATATTTTATTAGCAGAGCAAACTCGTGGCTGGGTGCATATTGCCCATGTCTCAACTGCAAAATCGGTTAAGTTGATTCAGTGGGCAAAAAAACAAGGTATCAAGGTTACTGCTGAAACCTGTCCCCATTATTTAACTTTAACCGATAAAGATTGTTTAAGTTTGGATACGAATTATAAGGTTTCACCGCCATTGCGTACTAAGCAAGATGTTGAAGCAATCAAACAAGGATTAGTCGATGGCAGCATTGATGTGATTGCAACTGACCACGCACCATGGCATCGTTCCTATAAGCAAAAGCCGTGGTCGCAAGCCAAATCAGGAATGATTGGTTTTGAAACTGCCTTTGCAATTGGATATCAAGAATTAGTTTTGAAAAAATATCTTAGTTTAGAGAGATTTATTGCCTGTTTGACTACTAAACCCGCTCAAATCATTAATAAACCTGTTCAACTAACTCAAGGTGCTTTAGCTTCAATTACGATCTTCGATTTAAGCAAGAGATGGTTAGTAAGAGAAGAAGATATTGTTTCAAAATCTAAAAACTCACCTTTTATTGGCAGAAAACTTAAAGGTAAAGTTACCAGAGTAATTCTTAATAACACAATTTTTACCATAAACTAAGAAAGAAAAATTTATGAGGTGTTAGTTATAACTAACACTTTTATTTTCTAAATTATTTCTTAACATCATTATTATCATGGACTTCTAAGAATCTATAATAGGGTGATAGTATAGTGGGGGGAATGGACTTTAGGGGTGGTTAAGAGCTAAAGTATTGTGTTAAAAAGTGAATGCGTTTTAGAATCTAATATAATTGTTAATGATGTTCTTGATAATCTTTTGAGCGTTATTTTAATTTGAAGGTTAGGATAGGGTGGAGTTAGAGAATTAGATATTAAGAGGCGGTTTGTCTTGTGGGACAACTCACAACGGTCAATACGAAAAAAGTGATAGGAGAAAATGCTTAGGGTTTTATTTTGGATGACACAGAGATTATTGTTATTTGGTATAAATTAGCTTTTTTATGATTTGATTGTTATTGGTTTTTAATTTAATAAAATAGATGCCATATGGGACTTTTTGATTGTGATTGTCTTTTGCGTTCCAGATGAGATAGTCATTGATTTTAACTAAATGGTGGGTAGAAAAAGTCTTGATTAGTCTGCCATTTATACTATAGATTTCAACTGCAAGTTGGCTTGTCTTAGGAAGGTAAAATTGAATTGAGGTTTGAGAGGAGAAAGGATTTGGACTTATAGTTAATTTAGGATAGGTGTTGTTTCTTAAATTTTCTTTGATATCGCTGAGGGGGGTTAACATCTTAAATAAATTAATTCGGCCATGACCAAGCATACCTTCAAGATATAATGGGTCTGGCATTGAATCACAGGACGCAAAGATTTTGTCAACGCACTGGGCATTGGTGAGATAGGGATATTTTGATTTTAAGAGTAAGACCTGGCCAGCCACACAAGCAATGGCTGCAGCAGTGCTTTGACAGAGACCATACCCATTAATTGTCGTCGTAAACATATTTGTACCGGGGGCAACGACATCAATCCAATTGCCGTAATTGGCTCCGCTTACGAGATAATCATTTTGGTTTGAGGCGGTGACTGCAATAACATTGTCATAGCCAGCTGGATAACGAACTTGTCCATACGAATAACTACCAGCATGGGCAATTAAAACACAACCACTCTGCCAAGCATACTGAATCGCGCTGTTAAAAGATGTTGAATAAGTGGCAGTACCAAATCCCAAGATAATGACAGATGCATTTTTCATAACCGCATCGTAAACCGCAGAAATTGCTTTATTTTCATAAATCAAGCCATTATCACCACAACGATATGCCAAATATCGAGAACCCCAACTTATACCAGCAATTCCTAAATTGTTATTAGTGTGAGCGGTGGCAATGCCTGCATACATTGTGCCAGAGGGGTCAGCAGCATTAGGTAACGGCATTGTATCATAATCTTGGAAATCATAGCCACCCGCATAAGTTGCGCTTAAATCTTCGTGTAAATAATTGACACCTAAATCAATAACTGCAACTGTAAAGTTAGGATTACCAAGTACAGAATCCCACGCCAAGGGGCATTGAATTTTTTGTAAATACCATTGCGAGCTGTAATATGGGTCATTCGGGATACCCGACCATAAGAGAAAATCTTTTAATAAAGATTGTTCCGGTGCTAAAATATTGTCAGTTTGATAAATATAATTTGGTTCAAGATACTCAAAAAATCCACTTGCTTGACAAATTTGAATGGCATCTTGGATATTTACATCTTCTTTTAAGTATAAACAATAGAGCAAATCCAGACCGAACTGTTTTGCTAAAGGGCTTGGATTTTTGTCTTTAATTAATGGTTCGGTTTTACTAATTAGCTCAGGAAGCTTTAATTCAGCAATGTTGATATCAGATTTGAGTTTAGCAATGAGAGATTTAGATGCGATGGTTTGAGCATACGATAGATTACTAATTAGTAAGAAAGTCAAAATAGACCATTTCTTCATCATCTTCCCTCACAGATTATTCTGAATGTAAAAACTATCTGTCAATAGTTATTTTATAAATGGCTAAATTAAAAGAACGGAAGTTTAGCGAGTTGTTTTTCTAATTTTAAAGTTAAATACCCAAAGGCAATACCGATAGCAGCACCGGTTAAAACATCAGAAGGATAATGTTCACCTTGATAGATTCGAGAGAGGCCAACTGCAAGACCCGTTAAATATAAAGGGATAATGAGTTTTGGATATTTTTTACCATAAACCGTTGCTAACGAAAACCAATTCGCAGTGTGCCCAGAAGGAAAAGATGAGTTGTAGCGTGGGCTTTCTTTAGCCGGGCGTTCACGATTAAAGGCTGATTTTAAAGCAAAAGTTGTTAACGCACTACCTGCCCAAGCAGTGACTGCAAGTTTTGCAACTCGCGCTTCTTTTTCCGAACCGAAATAAAAGACCGTCAAATTAGCAGTTGATAAAACAATTGGGTTTGAAATATATTCAGGCACTTTCATTATTTTATCCATGGTTGGATTATGCCATTTTTCAATAGTCTGATAGATCGATTGATCAAGATTTATAGTTAAAGAAAGAAGTAAAAGGATATTTAAAATAAACTCCTCCGTAAGGTGTGAGAATGCTGGTGGATATATTGTTTAAGATATTTGGCAATAATATCAAATTCAAGATTAACCATATCACCGACTTTTTTATATTTTAAGTTGGTATGTTCATAAGTAAAAGGAATAATATTTGTAGTGAATTTTAAGGTATTACATTTGGCAATCGTTAAACTAATGCCATCAACTGCAATTGAACCTTTAGCGACAATAAAGTTACGATTTGTCTCAGAAATGCGAATTTCCATTGCCACCCAGTCCGAAGTTTTTCTGATGGATATAATCGGAGCGACTTCGTCAATATGTCCTTGGACAAGATGGCCATCAAGTCGATCCGAAATTTTTAGGGCACGCTCTAAATTTACATAATCGCCCTTTTGTAAAGATATGAGATTAGTATTGCGATAAGTTTCACTAATTGCTTCAACCGCAATGGTTTCTTTTTCTCTTTTTATGACCGTCAGGCAGCAACCATTAATGGCAATACTATCAGATATTTTTAATGCTGAGGCGATGTTGCTTTCAATAACAAAAATCCGATTGCGACCTTTATTTTGGATTGCCCTAACTTTACCGAGAGTCTCAATAATCCCCGTAAACATAAATAATTAAAAACAACAATTAGCGATTTGTCAACTGTTTTTAATGGAGATATCCTTGGAGTAGAAAATCGTGACCGAGCGGTTTGATTTGGTATGATTTGAGGATAAGTGCTGATTTAAGATTGTTTAATGTTAGGTGATCTGAAAAAGTGAGGCCTGCCCCTAAAATTTTGGGAGCATAGTAGAAATATATTTTATCAACAATTTTTGCTTGTAAAGCAGAACTTGCAACTTGAGCACCTCCTTCAATAAGCAGGCTGGCAATATTTCGCTTAGCTAACATAGTCAAGATATCAGGCCAAGAGAAAAGACCATGATAAGTTGGTCGTGAGATGATTTCAACATTCTTTCTTAAATAGTTTAACTTTTTGGCATTGATATTTATCTGATTACTAATTAAAACAAGGGTTGGATTTTTACCTTTTAGGACTTGTGCTCCAGTTGGTATTTGAAAGTTGGGGTCTAAGATAACGCGCAGCAATTTCTTTTTTCTCTCAATCCGACAAGTTAAGCGAGGATTGTCATGTAAGATAGTGTTGATACCGACTAAAATAGCATCATTTTCTTTACGTAAGGTTTGAGCATCTTGACGACTGAGTTTGTTGGTAATCCATTTTGATTGTCCTTTTTGATTTGCAAGACGACCATCTAAACTTAAAGCCAATTTTAGATTAACCCACGGTAGACCGGTTCGCATAAACTTAAAATAAGATTCATTCTGTTTTTCAATTACTTGTTTTAATACCCCAACTTTGATTTTAATACCCGCTTGACGTAATGCCCCAATACCTTTTCCACAGGTTTTAGGATTACAATCTTGCGTGCCAATCACAACTCTTTTAATACCGCTTTCAATAATTGCAGGGGCGCAAGGTGGTGTTTTCTTTTCTAAAAAATTACACGGTTCTAATGTGACATAAAGTGTGGCACCACGAAGTGATGTTTTGGCATTTCTTAGGGCATTAATTTCAGCATGGGCATCGCCAAATTTTTTATGATAACCGGTCGCGATAATTTTGTTGTTTTTAACAATAATTGCTCCAACCAAGGGATTAGGCGAAACATAACCACGACCCCGCTCGGCTAAAGCAATTGCTTGTTGCATAAAGTATTCATCAGAAAACATCGCGACTTGCCCTTGCTAACAGCTTAATATTGAAGTTAATCTTAGAGATATTTATTGTTTCTCTTGACTTGCCTCTTTATATTTTTTGGCTTCTTCAATCACTTTGTTCATAACATCGCGAGGTGCTTCTTCATAATGGGAAAATTTCATTGTGAAGAAACCGCGTCCCTGGGTGATAGAACGGAGGGTGTTAGAATATTTATACATTTCCGCTTGAGGTACTTTTGCTTTAATAACTTGCAGACGGCCTTCAGCTTCGATACCCATGATGCGTCCCCTTCGGGCGTTTAGATCGCCCATAATGTCACCAACATATTGTTCGGGTACTGTTACTTCAACATCACAAATCGGTTCTAAAATCACCATCCCGGCTTTTTCACAAGCTGCTTTGAACGCTAATTGAGCGGCAATCTTAAAGGCAATATCTGAAGAATCAACTTCGTGATATGAACCATCGTAAATTGTGGTTTTAACATCAATTACGGGATAACCCGCTAAAACACCATTAGCCATTGTTTCTAAAACACCTTTTTCGACTGAAGGTATGTACTTCGCAGGCACGGCGCCGCCGTAGATTTCATCAACGAATTCATAACCACTACCTCGTTCTTTGGGTTCTAATCGCAACCATACATCTCCATATTGTCCACGTCCACCACTTTGTTTTTTGTATTTACCTTGTGCTTCAGCCTTTTTAACAATGGTTTCGCGATAGGGAATTCTTGGTTTTTCTAAATCTACTGAGACATCAAATTTTCTCTTGAGACGACCAATAATGATATCTAAATGTAATTCCCCTAGTCCAGAGATAACTTGTTGTTTTAATTCAGTGTCATATTGATAAGTAAAGGTAGGGTCTTCTTCGTGCAAACGAGCCAGACCATTTGATACCTTTTCTTCATCACCTTTTGATTTCGGGACGATTGCTACAGAAATTGATGGTGCTGGGAATTCGATGGGAGGAACTTTATAAGGTTCTTGAGCACTGGTTAAAGTATCAGAGGTTTTTGTTTGCTTCAATTTAACTAATGCGCCAATCTCACCGGTGCGTAGTTTATTGGTTTCAATGCGTTCTTTACCTTTAATGTAATAGATTTGATTAATTTTTTCTTCTCGCTCGACAGTAGTATTAAAAAGAGTGCTGCCGGCTTGCAACGTGCCAGATAAAACTCGCACATAATTCATATCCCCAATATGGGGTTCTGAAACAGTCTTAAAAACAAAAACAATTGGTATCCCATTGGGATCGGGCTTAAGGGTAACCGTTTGATTTTTCTTCATGTCAAGTACTTTGAATTCACGACTTAACGCAAAACCACTGGTCATTGCACAACACAAATCAAGTAATTCAATAATTCCAATATTATCGTAAGCATCGCCACATAAAACAGGGAAAATTTTATGTTGTCTAATTCCTTCTTTTACTGCTGCTTTTAGTTCCTCGAGACTAATGTCACCGCCTTCTAAGAATTTAGTCATTATCTCGTCAGACACTTCAGAAGCGGCTTCGATAATTTTTTCTTTATAAGTCTTTATCTGTTCTTGTAATTCTGGAGGAATCGAAATTTCTTTACGTTGGCTGTTTTCATATGAATAAGCTTTATTAGCTAAGATGTCAACTAAACCATGAAAATTCGCTTCTTGACCGATGGGAAGAAACAAAGGACAGACCCCGCTTCCCCATTCTTTAGTTATTTCACTTAAAACTTTATTAAATTCGGCATGTTCTTTTCTAAGTTTATTGACAAAAATTAAACGGGGCAATTCTTCTTTATTAAGATATCGCCAAACCATTTCCGTGCCTACTTCAATTCCTGAGGACGCATCAATCACCACAACTCCACAATCAATTGCTCGAAGACCAGAAAGCACCTCACCAACAAAATCTGCATAACCGGGTGTGTCCACAATATTAAAATAATAGTCTTTGTATTCACCATATCCCAATGCTAAATTAATACTAATTTTACGGACAATTTCGTCTTCATCATAATTTAGCAACGAAGTTCCATCATCAACTCTACCCAGTCGGGTATTCTGTTTTAATAAATATAAGATTGCCTCACCAATGGTGGTTTTACCACAACCACCGTGACCAAAAAAACCGAGATTAATTATCTTATCACTACTATATTCTTTCACATTCGCCTCCGATAATCAACGAATTCGCGAATAGGATATTACCACTCTTTAATAATTTTATTTCTATTCGCGTGTTTCGTCTACCGATAATATTTAAATATAAGCATACTTTAAAATTATTGTAAAGTCAATATGAGAATATGACATTTCGTTGGGAATCCAATAGATGTAGATTATATTTTAAGAGATTGTAGTTTTTCTTTACCTATTCTGGGTTTGTTTCCAAAAGGTCCTTGACGAATTTCGGTAAGTTCTTGTTTAGCTTGTTCGATAATTTTTTGAGCTTGGTTGTTAATACCTTTTAGGTATTGATAAGCGCTCGCACCGGCAATCCGACCTTCGAGCATTGCGGTTGACGCTTCTTCAATACCCGAAACATCACCAGCAACAAAAATTCCTGGGATTGAGGTTTCCATATTTTCATTATGCCATGCAACATTTCCACCGAGTTCAGGAATATAAACTATTTTACAGCCAGCTTGATATAAAAGTTCAGATAAAGGTGTGAGACCAACAGCCAAACAGATCATATCAACCGATAGTTTTCTTTCACTTCCTTTAATAGGTTGATATTTATTATTGACCTTGACAATTATGGCCCCACAAACAGAATCTTTGCCAATCGCATATTTAATAGTATGTGAAGTTAAAATTGGCACTCCTAAACGCCTTAATTTTGCAGCATGAACATGATAACCACCAATGCGATTCATAATTTCAATTAGCGCGACAACTTGAATGCCAGCTTGCATCATTTGATAAGAAACAATTAATCCAATATTTCCAGAACCGACCATAAGTGCTTTTTGACCTGGTTTGACCCCGTGTACATTCATTAGAGTTTGCACGGCGCCCGCACCATAAACACCAGGAAGATCATTATTGGGAAAAGCAATCAAATTTTCAGTTGCGCCCGTTGCTACTATTAAACTAGGGGCGTGAATTTTTAACAGGGTATCATTTTGCACCGCGGCAATTATATTATGTTCGTAATAGCCAATTACCGAAGTGTTATTTAAGAAAGTTATGTTTGGGTGATTTATTTTTTGACTTAAAATTTGAGCAATATTGATGCCACGGATACCACAATAATGACTCTGCGATCCAAAAAATTTATGGGTCTGCTTGATAAGTTGTCCACCTGGAGTTAAATTATCATCAACAATAATAACTTTAGCACCTAATTCTGCAGCAACAATTGCTGCAGATAGTCCAGCTGGACCACCACCGATGATTAGTATTTCCGATTCCAGATTGAATTTATTGGTATTCATATTATTAATATAAGAAGCTCATGAGAAATTACCACCATAGCCATATTCTATTATTGTGTTGCATTAGAGTAGTTTACCCCTGCCTTTTTGTCTTGAGATTGTCATTCCTTCTTTTAAAGGTTCGATACAGACCATTACATTCGGAACTGAGTTGACGGTCATAAGACATGAAGAACATTTTCCAACCGCACAGAAAAATCCCCGAGGGCGTCTCATTTTTTCAGTGATGCGGAATATTTTTATGCCATTTGCAATTAATGCTGCGGCAATTGCTTCACCTTCATAGCCTGATAATTCTTTACCTTCAAAATAAAATTTTACTAATTTACCTTTATTGAAATTTAAAATCGGATGATTTTGAATGCGCAAAGATTGATTAGGACAGGTTTTTCTGGGCATACTCCACCGCGTTTGAAAATATTTTAAATGCTAAAGGTTCATTGTATTTCAATCGATAATGAGTGGGATATTGATAAAAAAATGATGCTCGTTCAGGATGGGGCATGAGACCTAAAATACGACCAGTTGGATCACAAATACCGGCAATGTTTTCAATTGAACCATTGGGATTATCAGGATATTTTGCCATACCATTTTGTGGATTTGTATAGGTAAAGACAATCTGGTGATGGTTTTTTAGTTTATATAAAATTGTTTTATTTCGCACGATAAACTTTCCTTCCGCATGCGCAACCGGTATTGGGAAGATAGAAAGACCTTTACTAAAAACACAGGGGCTCGCTTCGTTTGTTTTGAGATACACCCAGCGACATTCGAAGCGATTAGAATCATTGGTTGTGAGTGTAACAACTTGTTGACTTTCAACTTGTGGTAAAATACCGGCTTTAACAAGGACTTGAAATCCATTACAAATTCCGATTAACAATTTACCTTCACCGATGAATGTCATAAGTGTATCCGATAATAGATATTGTAATTCATTAGCAAGAATTTTACCAGCACTGATATAATCACCATAGGTAAACCCACCAGGAATTACAAGAATTTGATATTTTTTAAGAATGAGGTGATTTTTTTTCAAACTGTTGAGATATAATCTTTCTGTTTTTGCTCCTGCTTTAGTAAATGCTAAAATTGTTTCTTCGTCACAATTAGTTCCCGCAGTAAAAAGCACTGCCACTTTTACCATAAATTATTATTGGGATTTACCCATCGGTATGAGCAAATGAAGAATTAACGGCGACCTTTTATTTTGGTGCCCTTTAACAATCCTTCATAATGCCGCATCACCAAATGAGATTCAATTTGTTGAATAGTGTCTAAGGCAACGCCAACAATAATAAGAAGGGTTGTGCCGCCAAAATAGAATGGTACTTTTAACAAATTCATTAGGTAATATGGCAAAAGCGCCATGATCGCTAAAAAGATAGCGCCAGGAAATGTTAAAAGGGATAAGCTGCGGTCAATATATTCAGCGGTTCGTTCACCAGGTCTAATACCCGGAATAAAGCCACCATATCTTTGCATGTTGTCCGCCATATCGCGCGGATTAAAGACAACAGATGTATAAAAATAAGTGAAAAATATAATCAGACCACCAAAAATTATACTGTATAACCATCCGCCTGGAGCCATGAAACGTTGTAAAGATTGAATCCAATCAGCTTTGATAAATGCAGCCATAGTTGATGGAAAAACAATGAGACTTTGGGCAAAGATAATTGGGATAACTCCTGCGGTATTAATGCGTAAGGGTATATAAGTTGACTGTCCGCCATACATTTTGCGACCCACAATCCGTTTTGGATATTGGACTGGTATTTTACGCATGGCCTGGGTAATTAAAACAACGCCTGCATAAACACCAAAGATAATCGCAATGATGAGAATTAAAGCCAACCAAGATATTTCTCCTGCCCGCATCATCTGTAAAGTGCGACCAATGTCTTGGGGAATTGTATCTAAACAACCAACAAAAATAATAAACGAGATACCATTACCAATACCTTTGTCAGTGATTTGTTCTCCTAACCACATGACAAAGATGGTACCTGCGATCATGGTTGCAATTGTAATAAAGCGGAAGAAAAATCCACCCATCATAACGATGGGACCTGCTGCGGTCGGCGGTTGGGCTTGTAGGTAAGCAGCAATTGCAGTAGCTTGAATTGCCGCCAAAGCAACTGTCGCATATCGGGTGTATTGATTTATTTTTTTACGACCTTCTTCATCTCTTTGTAATTTTTCTAAATACGGGAAAACCGAACCTAATAATTGAAAGATAATCGATGCCGAGATGTAAGGCATAATACCAAGGGCAAAAATAGAAGCACGAGACAGTGCACCACCGACAAAGATATCATATAGTCCAAAGACAGTTCCCCGCATTTGATTTAATAAAAGTGCTAAAGCAGCGGCATTGATACCAGGTGTAGGAATGTGACTTCCTAAACGATAGACTGCAACTAAACCAATTGTAATTAAAATCTTTTTTCGTAAATCAGGAATTTTAAAGATATTTGGAACATTACCTAACATATCGTTTTATCTAAATCTTTTCAAATTTACCACCAATCGCTTGGATTTGTTTTAATGCCGAAGCAGAAATTGCATGAGCTTGAATCGAAATTGGTGTGGTTAGTTTACCTTTGCCAAGTATTTTAACAGGCAAAGCTTTTTTAATTAAACCTGCTTTTTTTAAAGTATCAATAGTGATAAATCCTGATAATTTTGCGCGTTCGATATCTAGTAAGTTAACAACTTGAAATTCTTGTCGAGTTGGATTTTTGAAACCGCGCTTCGGTATTTTCCGATACAAAGGCATTTGGCCACCTTCAAAACGAGCATCGAACTCTTTACCTTTCCGAGCACCAGCGCCTTTATGACCACGAGTCGATGTCTTGCCATGACCAGAACTGGGACCACATCCTACTCGTTTTGGGCGGTGTGTAGCACCTGGTTTAGGATAATAGTTAATCTGCATTTTCTACCTTTACTAAATGTTTTACTTTTTCAATCATACCTCTAATTTGAGGTGTATCATTATGAATGCGAAAACTATTGAGTTTGGTTAATCCTAATGCCCGCACATTCTTTTTATGTACAGGTTTTTGATCGATCGTACTTTTAATTAAGGTTACCTTCAGTTTTTTCATTGGTTTTTACTGCTTTACCAGTTATATATTCTATGGGTTTGTTCCGAAGTTGAGCGATTTCTTGAGCGGTTCTTAATTTGCTTAAACCACGTAGGGTTGCCATGGCTAAATTAAATGCATTATTTGACCCGAGCGATTTGGTATAAACATCTTTGAGGCCAACTGCTTCCAAAACTGAACGAACTTGGGGACAAGCAATAAGACCAGTTCCTACTGGCGCAGGTTTTAATAGGATTTTACTGGCGCCGTATTTACCAGTAGTCGGGTGAGGAATAGTGCTACCGCTTACCGCGATTGTCATAAAATTTTTCTTAGCGCGAGAAGCGGCTTTTCTAACTGCTAAGGCAACTTCTTCGGACTTGCCATGACCAATGCCAACTCTACCTTGACCGTCACCAACGATGACACCTGCAGCAATACGCATTCTTTTACCACCTTTAACTACTTTGGATACCCTTTTAATATAAATAACCCTTTCAATAAATTCAGGTTGGGTTATTTCAGTGGTTATTGGAGCTTCATTTTCTTTCATAATTTAATATTCCTAAAAGATTAATCCACCTTTACGAGCACCTTCAGCTAAAGCTTTTATGCGACCATGATAGCGATAGCCGGCGCGATCAAAGACAACTTTAGTAATGCCTAGGGATTTGGCTTTTTGAGCGAGTGCATAACCAACTTGATAAGCGGTGCGTGTTTTACCGCTTAGATTTTGTTTTTGACTGTCAAGTTCATTAAGAATATCGGTTGGTAAATCTTTGGTTAAGCTTGAGACTTGAGTTATTACTTGATTGTGAGAATCATCAACCAAAATACCATAGATATTTTTATTGCTCCTTTTAACGCACAAACGAGGACGTTCTTTAGTACCACTAATCCGCTTACGGATGCGTAAATGTCGTCTTTTTTGTTTTGTTATTTTCATAATAAACACTTATTATACTTAAAATTTTTGATATGTCAAGATTTTTTATAGTAAAAACATAGAGTTATCAAATTAGTTTAACTCTTGACATTTTATGATTAGGATATAAAATTTTAATATATGAAAAATACAATATTTGGTAAAGAGCTTGGGTTTACTTTAATTGAGCTGCTAAGTGTGATTTTGATTTTGGGTATTCTGTTGGGGTTTTCTATTCCCAATTACAGTTCCGTTCGAGAGCGAGCACGAATTACTGCCCAAAAAATGAATATGCATAATGTTGCGACCGTAATTGAAACCTTTCATGCTGAAAAAGGTTATTATGCAGAAGATTTTTATGATGATGAATATGGTAGTTATTTTCCCGGAGGAGACCCCAACGCTGATCCACCCGTGATGGGTAAATTACCAACGAACCCTTGGACTGGTCTTCCTTTAGAAGAAGATGAATTCAATCCTGATTATTACGATGCGGTTGAAGATGTAAGTAACACAACAGTTGGTGGACCAAATGATGAATATGGTTACAATGCCGGCGAGATGCGCTATGCGGTTTATTATCCACCAGGCGCAAGTCGAGCAACTTTATGGGGATTAGTAGGAATGGATGGTTCCGGTTCATCGATTCGCGGATATGATGCTTCAGCAGAACAAGTAGTAATTTTTGTGTTGCACAATTAAGATTAATTAATTTAAACTATTCAAGTAAAGGTACGGTAAGACTTGCATCAGACATAATAAGAATTTGAGCGTTCTTCCCTTTAAGTGTTAATGCTTTTTCTGTTGCATAATTGGGGTCAATAAAAGGTTTCATGTAGACACTTTTTATAATATTTTCAGCTATTGGCATAACTGTCCATATTTCAAAATACTTTAGAGTCTCTATCAATTTAGCTGTTTTTTGATATCCCAGTTTAAAGTCTTCTTTTAATTTATTTAAAATTAATTGCAGATCGTTGGTAGCAGTTAGAACCTTAATAAATTCATCATCGCCAATGCCTTCTCGGCACTTTGATATCACAATCATTATTCCATTTTCTTTTAAGGCTAATTTTGCATTTTCAATTGCTTTTTGAGATTGATAAAAATTAATATCATAAGGTGGTTGGATTAAAGCGATGACTATGTCAACAGGGTTTTTAATTGGTACACAGAATATTTTCTTAGCTTCGTTAACTGCGCTTTCAAATGAAGCGAAGACATCTCCATAATGAATTGAGTGTAATTTATGTTCGTTATTAATAACAGTTTGAATAGAAAATATTTCTCTTGGTATCATCGTAGTGATTTCAGTCATATCTTCATGTACTGGGTTGTTCTTTAAAGCTAAAGTTTTTGCTTGCGGATGCAAAGCTAATTTATGGTTTGCCGTGATTGTCTGTAAGCCAGCAACCCCTGGTATAAACGATTTTCTGCCTCCAGTAAAGCCAGCAAAATAATGAGGTTCTACCGAATTAATGGTGATGATTTTATCTGCCTGCCAGACTGCTTGGTTTAACCAAATCGGAGTGCCTCTTTTAGTCTTACCAAGAAATTTTAACGATAAGTTATTTTTTGCGTCGTGAATGATTATTCTATTTTTGTAAATTTCAGCATATTCTCCAAAAATTTGCAATAACTCTTGTTGAGAAGGAGCACGATGAGAACCACAAGCAACCATAAAACGGAATTCATATTCTTTTAATATAGGCTCAATAAAGGATATTATTTCTGAAGTTGGGGTTGGACGGGTATAGTCATTTACAATGACAAGTATATTTTTACTTCCTTTGAGAAATTGGCTCAGATTATTTTGTAAATTAACGATGTCAATGTCTGGTTTTTGAAGAACTTGATTAGGGTTTAAAATTCCAATAAGATTTTGTTTTGGAATATCTAAAGTCAGCGACTCGTTGCTATAAGATAAGTTTATTACCATATTTTAATTGTATCTCTGTTAAAAATTAAGTCAATTCTCTTATAAAAATTTTATAGAATATGTTATCCTGGTTAAGTGAATCTTTGCATGTTGTATTTGCGTTTTTAGGAGACATGTTTATGCTCAACTGGTGTTCTAAAATAAATATAAATTCTTTCCCCTAACCGTTTATGGCTTTGAAATTTTGTAAAAGTTAAATGAGATGGTGATTCATGTAAACTATTTGGCCAACCGGTGTTATTTAATTTTTTCTTTCTGTCCGCTAGAAACAACCACAACCCAAAATGTTTTTTGTAGTATTATATTAAATCCTCTATTTTTTAACATTATTTTTATCTTATGGTCAATAAGTAATAATTAATAAGAAACGAGTGTGGTTGACGAAAGTATTTTTGTCCATTATAATGTAGTACAAAAAATAAATCAATGGAGGCGTAAATGAAAGAAATGACAAAGAAAGCATTAAGTGAAGCCTTTGCGGGTGAGTCAATGGCCCATATGAAATATTTAATATTTGCTGAGATTGCAGAAAAAGATGGTTATCCTAATGTTAGTCGATTGTTCAAGGCAATCGCTTATGCTGAACTTGCGCACGCACGCAATCATGCGCGTAATTTAGGATATCTTAAGAATACCGCAGAGAATTTAGAAACCGGTATTAATGGTGAAACCTTTGAAATCGAAGAGATGTATCCTGCTTATTTAGCCACCGCAGTGCTCCAAAAAGAAAGCGGAGCTGAGCTAGCTATTAATTATGCATTAGCCGCAGAAAAAATTCATGCTCAGTTCTATAAACAGGCCAAAGAGAGTGTTCAGAAAGGCGAAGACATTAAATTAGACGAAATATATATTTGTCCAGTTTGTGGCTATACGCATATTGGAACACCGCCAGAAAAATGTCCAGTCTGCAATTTACCGAAAGAAAAGTTTAAGAAATTTTAGTTTAATTAACAAAAAGGAGTTATATGGTCAGTATTGTCATGGGGAGTAAATCGGATTTACCAATTATGGAAGAAACCGCAAAGAAATTAAAAGAGTTAGGTATTGCCTCAGAAATTAAAATAATGTCAGCCCATCGTAATCCTGAAATTGTTCGCAAATTCGCTCAAAATGCAGAGAAGAGAAAAATTGAAGTGATTATTGCAGGAGCAGGAGGAGCAGCGGCTTTGCCCGGTGTAATTGCTGCATACACAATTATTCCTGTGATTGGAGTACCGATAAAATCTGAATTATCGGGTCTGGATTCGCTTTTGTCAATTGCTCAGATGCCAAAGGGTGTACCCGTCGCAACAATGGCAATTGGATTAGCAGGTGCAATCAATGCAGCAATTTTCGCCGCCGAAATTGTTGGTTTATATAATAAAAAAGTTAAAGATAAATTAATACAATATAAAAAATCATTGAATGCAACTTAATATTAAACACGGATTGCTTATTATTTACTCGCCTGTTTTAGTTATTAATTTATGTGCTTTAAGCATAGGAGGTAAAATGAAATTGCCGACAGTTCGATTAACAAGCGAAATCAGTGTTGAACAGGCAATTTTGAATCGGCGGTCAATTCGAGAATATCAAGATGAAGCATTAAGCTTACAAGAGATTGGTCAAATTCTGTGGGCAGCAGGTGGTAAAACCGCAGATTGGGGCGGTCGGACTGTGCCGTCAGCAGGAGCAACTTATCCTTTGGAAATATACTTAGTGGCAGGTAAGGTCAAAGGTTTAGAAAGTGGTTTTTATCATTATCTATGGCAGACGCACGAACTTCAGAAATTATCTGCACAAGATAAAAGAGAAGAATTAACTAAAGCAGCTTGGCAGCAGAATTATATTGAAAAAGCACCAGCAAGTATTATTATTGCAGTGAAATATGAACGCACAATCCAACGTTATGGTAATCGGGGTCGACGGTATGCCGATAATGAAGTTGGTCATTGCGGACAAAATATTCATCTCCAAGCCGAGGCATTAGGTTTAGGGACAGTAGTGATTGGTGCCTTTCAGGACTCTTTAGTTAAAAGTATTTTGGGTATTAAAGAAGAGCCTGCGTATATTATGCCCGTTGGTAAAAAAATAAGGAGTAAATGAATGAATATTGTTACGGAAACGAATTTAAAAAATGTTAAGTTGTATAAAAAAGGTAAAGTGCGGGATGTTTATGATTTGGAAGAGAAGCTTTTGATTGTTGCGACAGATCGGATTTCAACATTTGATGTAGTTTTACAAGATGGGATTCCTAATAAAGGGAAAATTTTGACGGGTCTTTCTCGTTTCTGGTTTGAGTTTACTAAAGAAAGTGTTCCGAATCATCTTATCACCACTAATATTTATGAATTTCCACCAGAATTACAAGAATATAAGGAAATTTTGAAGGATCGTTCAATGCTTGTTAAAAAGACTAAACCACTACCGATTGAATGTATTGTGCGCGGATATTTATCAGGGACAGGTTGGCAGGAGTATCAAAAATCGGGTACGGTTTGCGGTATTCCATTACCTGCTGGACTTAAACAATCAGCTAAGTTAAGCGAACCGATTTTTACTCCTTCTACAAAAGCCGACGCAGGGCACGATGAGAATATTTCTTTTGCCAAGGTTGTTGATTTGATTGGTAGTGATTTGGCCAATCGGATAAAAGATGTCTGTTTAGAAATTTTTGTCAAAGCAAGTAAATATGCTGAATCAAAAGGAATTATTATTGCCGATACGAAAATGGAATTTGGTTTATTAGATAACGAATTAGTTTTAATCGATGAACTGTTAACGCCTGATTCATCACGATTTTGGGATATCAATGAATATAAAGTTGGTATTTCACCACCCAGTTTTGATAAACAATTCGTTCGGGATTATTTAATTAGTATCAATTGGGATAAAAAACCGCCAATCCCAAAATTACCCCAAGATGTAATTATAAAAACTCAAGAAAAATATCAACTGGCATTTGAAAAAATTACGGGTAAAAAGTTATAGTTTATTAACAAAACTCTTGACAAGCTGACGATTCGACTCACAATATAGCAAGAACATAACATTATTAAAGCGGTAGGTATAAGGAGCTAAGCCGCTGAGGAGGTAATCGTTATGTTAAGTATACTTATCCGTGTCTCATTAATATTATTTCTCTTTACATTTAATTTGCTTATTGCCTGTATTGGACAGGATGGTTCAGTTTCGGAGATTCAATCATATCCAACTCCGCTCTCAGCGCTTGCTTCTCAATCAATGCGCGTTGGTGAAAATACACTGGTGATTCTGGTTGATTTTTTAAATTGTGCGGGTACAATTCCGCAAGATTCCTGGCAAAAATATCTTTTATCAACTAACTCTCCGGGTATGAGCACAAGAGATTATTATCTCGAAGCGACAAACAACAGTGTCAGTCTGGTCGGCGCACAGGAAAATTCTCTGCCAAATAATAACGGTGTGGTTGGCTGGTATCGAATGCCGTTTAATCATCCGTGCACGACTTATGATAGTTTATGGCAAAACCGACTTGGTGAAAGTTTACCAGGTATGCCCTGGATGGGACCCAATTGGCGCAATTCCTGGCATTTAAGCAAACAACTTGCATATTTAGCTTGTCAAAAAGCGGACTCAAATGTGAATTTTGCCCAATTTGACCATGAACATTACGGTTCGGGTACAGAATACCTTGGATATTCATTCGTTCATGTAATTATTGTCGTGGCTGGATATGAAGCGAGTTATTCTTCAACCGCACCACGTCCTAAAACTTGGCGTCATCATTGGTATATGCCTGGCGATGGTTATAAATCCAACGATTATTGTTCTTGTTGGCCATTGAATGGTCGTTTATGTGTTGGTGGGTCGGTCAAAGGTTATGGATATATATTAATAGGCGAAAAATCACTGTCTAATACAATAATCGGTCAAGGATTAGTTGCGCATGAAATTGGTCATGATTTTGGTCTGCCTGATTTATATGATTATGATAAAGAAACTAATGGTTATGGTAATGGTCTTGGTTATTGGTGTTTAATGGCGAGTGCGGATTGGTTGGGAAATCCTTGGGGTTCAAAACCAGGCCATTTTTCTGCCTGGTGTAAAATTGACCGTGGTTGGGCATCGCCGACCGTGATTCAAAACGCAAAAATACTAAACGCTCAAATTCCGTCAGTCGAATCTGTGCCAACTGTGTATAAATTGATTCCCTATAATCTGCCGAGTTGTCAGCAATATTTTCTTGTGGAAAATCGTCAAAAGAAAAAATTTGACGTTGCGCTTCCTGGGGCAGGACTCATTATCTATCATGTTGATGATATAATGATTCAAGCCAACCGAAGCGTCAATCATGTCAATACCAGAGTTGGTTATACTGACGCTTTGCATTATGGCGTTGATGTCGAATGCCAGGATGGTTTTCCTTTGGGTTCGATTGACCATTTGGATAGTTGGACAAACGGAAACTGGGGAGACGCAAATGACCCCTGGCAAAACACGCCTGATTTTGATACTAATTCGACGCCTAATAGTTCGGTTTATTATGGCAGTAAGTCGCCGGTTAAAAGTTATGTTGCGGTCAGAAATATCAGTGCTTCGGGAAGTTTAATGACTGCGGACTTGATTACGATTCCGCCTGGGATTGCTTTTACAGTTACGCCGAGTGTTATTAATTTTGGTAATGTTACGGTAGATAGTTCTAAAACCGATAGCATTACTGTTAATAATAATGGCGAGGTGACGCTTAATATCAGTTCGGTCATTTCTGACAATGTTGTGTTCAGTGTGAGTCCAACGAGTGGTAGTGTTCAACCCGAATCGAGTAAAAAGTTCTATGTTACTTTTTCTCCGAATAGCACTGGCAACAAATCAGGCAATATCGTTTTTACTCATAATGCGACAAGCTCGCCAGATACAGTAAGTGTTTCAGGTAATGGAATTAGTTCTTTTATTTATTGGATACAACTTGAATCATTACCATTAGCACCAGATAAGAAGGCAGGTAAATTTGTTAAAGATGGCGGTGCTTTAGTTGGTGTTGGTTCTGACCTGTATGCGTTTTATGGCAATAAATCACGTTATCTGTATCGTTATCGCAATCATGTTTGGGATTCAATGGCACCAATTCCAGATACTTTAAAACCACCACCAGAGACGATGAAATACAATAAGAAACCAGTTGGTAAAGGTGCGGCATTGTGTTATAATGGTGATTCCCTTATCTATGCGACAAAAGGTAATGGTACAAAAGAATTGTGGGCCTATAATACGATTAGAAATCAATGGCGACTGGTCAGTTATGCACCGATACCTAAGGCATTTAAAGGTGGGACTGCTTTACAGTATCATAACGGTTATGTGTATGTATTAGTCGGTGGTCAGAAAGCGAATGAGAAGAATTTCTTAGCTTATGATGTGGTGGGTGATAGTTGGATTACTAC
>CBFGJZ010000018.1:0-32702 GCA_965649215.1 Caldifarciminota bacterium | reverse complement strand
TATTGTCGTTAATTTAGAAAGAAAAGAGAAAGCCAAGCCAATTAAGCCAGTTACTGTTGAAGTAACAAAAGTAGCAAAAATAGACACCACATCTAAACCATTAAGCGAAAAGATAAAATTAGCATCAATCTATTTTGACTTTGATAAATCTGAGATTCGCCCCCAAGATGCTGAAGTCTTAAAGAAAAACGCAGCCATACTAAAAGAGAATCCATCTGTAAATGTTGTTATTGAAGGCCATTGTGACCCGATTGGCACTGCCGAATATAATTTGGCATTGGGTTGGCGCAGAGCCACTTCGGCTCAAAATTATTTAGTTAAATTAGGTATTAATAAATTAAGATTAAAGACCATAAGTTATGGTGAAGAACGACTGGTGACAAATGATACGAATGAGTATTGGAAAAATCGCAGGTGTGATTTTGTTGTTAAATAAAAGATAATGAGTTGGAACCGCTATTTTGGGGTTTTCTTTTATAGTGTTGTGGCAATTTGTAGTCTTTTAAATGGTTATTCCCAGCAAGAGCAATTAGATATTAACAACGCCAGTTTTTCAGAAATTCAACAGTTGCCTATATCCAAACAAGCGAGCATTGAGATTTATGACTATCTCTTATATTATGGGGCGTTTCGCAGTATCTACGATTTACGAAAAATTAAAGCCATTGACGCCAAGCAATTTGAAGAGATTAAGCCAATGATTAAGATTTCACCACCCGAAAGCTTAGGTGAAGAGTTTTTGAATTATTATCGGATTCAGAAGTCATTAGCAGTTGAAGAAGGAGTGACCAAAGCCGCAGTTGAAGATTGGCAGGATATGCTGGTAACGCCAAAAAATATTAATAAAGTGACAGTTGACGATTTGTATATTTTACAAAATGTTTCGTTAATTGATGCGATTGCAGTTATCAAACACTTAAAAATGGGACGAGAGATTAAAGGTTATCGGGACCTGCGCGATATTAACGGTCTTTCTAATTACGGTTTTCGTAATATGCGTAATTTTATCAGTTATACTGACCCTTCACCAATTAAGTTTTCAGGTAATTATCGGTTGAATTGGGAATATGGTTATGATTATGATGATATTTCTGATCCCGAAGTCTTACTTGCTGCAGTCAATCAGGGATATGATTATTTACAGTATCGCAATCGGTTTTATGAATTGGGCTTTTCTGATGCTGATATTGAGCATTATTATAAAAGATTAGATATAACCAAAGAGTATTTAATGAAGTTAAAAAGACGCAGCCAATTTTCACAACGGTTGCGCAGTCGGATTGGTGAAAATTTAATCATCGGTCTGCGTTGGCAAAATGATTTTAATCCAACTAACTTAACCGAAGTGTGGCAAGGTTATCTGCAAGTTAATAATATTAGTCCGTTTAAAAAATTATTTTTAGGTGATTATCGGGTTGTTTTAGGACAAGGATTACTTTTAGACAATTCCCAAGAATTAATGTCGCGAACTTATACACGCAGTCAAGGTCTGTATGGTGATTTAACAGGCAATTGGCAATTCGGATTTCGGGGATTGGCAACCGAGATTATCCAAAATCGTGTAAAATTAATCGGTTTTTATTCTAAAATCGATCGCGATGCAATTGTAAATCCTGACCGCACGATCTATTATTATTTCTTTTCAATACCCCGTTTGCCGACTAATTATAAAACATTGTTAGAAACAAATTATGGCGGTAGTGTCAGACTGGAACTGTCAAATATTGGTTTTATTCCCGAAGGTAGTGTATTAGCGTTTAATACTTTACAATGCCGTTATGACAAAAGTTTTGCACCTTTGGTGAAATGGATTGACCTACCCAAAGATGCGACCCAATTTGATGATGCTAATGTTTTACAATTAACTTCAGGCAAAAGTCGAGATCTGTATTCATTTGATTTTCGCACAGCAATTGAAAATATGTCATGGGAAGGTGAATATGCCTGGCAAAAAGATGGTGGCAAAGCTTTTTTATTACAATCGCGTGTTCAATATGAATACTTATATGTTTTAGGCTTAATTCGCCATTTTGATGTGAGTTATGATAATCCGTATAATCGGGGATTTTGTGAACAATATCGGTTTGAAGATACTCCCTTTGAAAAGAGTTATCGTTTGATTGACCCAACTTTTAGTGTCTTACAATCATTTCCCATGCCTAAAGCTGAACAAGGCATTTATTTAGAGACGCGTTATCAAATATCAAGACAAATTACATTTACCCGTGCCTATTTAGATGTCTGGCGTAATCTTGCTTATAATCTTGTTAATTTTCGGTTTCAAGGTGAAGTTGAATATCGACCCGTCTTTCCCTTGCGATTTCGGATTAAACAGAAACTACAATATAAACATCTGCCAAAAGATGTTCAAGCCACAGTTTCTCAAACTTCTGAGACCAGTTTTCGGATTTTAGCAAGTCTCGCCGAGCGTAACTTTTTATCCTGCGAATTAAGAAGAGGAGTAGTAGGCTTAACTCCATCAATGGCATATAATAATGAAAAGACAATCTGGGGTGATTTTTTAGCAGTCAGTTATGAACATAATTTTTCTAATGCAATTGGATTAGAGACTGGCATCGCAGTTTGGAAATGTGATGGTTTAAGCCAATGGATTTTTGAAGATGTGGGCATTGACTTTTTAGATGGACGAGGTTTAAAATACTATTTTGTGATGACCCAACGACCGTCAAAGTTCTTATTATTAAGACTTAAATTTAAGGGCAAACATACCGAAATTCCACATTCTGGTATTTTAACCACTGAAGGCTTACACTTTGCCAATGGTCAAAGTCTCACAATGCGGGATTTTGTTGTGCATAATGATATTTTTAATGTTGGCATACAATTGGATGTTTTATGGTAATAAAATTGGGGAGGAATAATTAATGAAGATTAATATTTTATTTGTGATAAAAAAGATATTATGGTTTTTTTTGCCTATATGTTTTTTTCTCACTTCGCTCTCTTTTGGGTTAGGCACAATGCCGATTGATTGGTATTATGGTCGGCGATTAAATTTTTCTGATGCGTACTCTCTTAGTACGGCGGGTGTAGAACTTTTTAAACCTATTGTATCTTGGGCAAACCCACTTACTAAAGCAAAAGCAAAACCCGATTTAACTGCTGCGTATTATGTTGATATTTTATCCGAAAGAAGAACCGTCCAAGTCTATGACCAGTTTGATAACACCATTGGTGAAGTGGCAATCAGTGATAATACATTAGCCCGAGGTAATCTCGCTAATTTTTATTTTCTAATGCCTTTTGATTTGTTAAATATCAGTGTCAGCAGAAAACCGATTATTAGTTATAATTACTATTACTATCAGGAATTTCGGGACGATTTTTATACGAAAATTGGTGAAACAGAGTTAAAAGTTTTAGGACAATTATGTGAAACTGCAATAATGGTTGGTAAACAATTTAAGGATATGATTGGAGTTAGTATTGGTCTTAATTATTATGATGGCAAACGCACATACCATTATCATGATTCAATGCTTAACAGTAATGTGGTAAATGCGGATAGTATTGGTAATCTTAATGGGCTTGGTTTAACATTGGACTTTAGTTATAAGCCATTTGAGCGCCTCTTGATTAATCTTGGGTATCAAAGTCCGATAAAAGTTAATAAGTTCATTAATCCGGATATTACCGTTAAATATCCTGCAATTTATAAATTGAATGTGGCTTATTTAGCCAGTGGTGAAATACCAACAAAACTGGGTGTCCAAACCCAATACTCAAATTGGAAGACTTTAGATAGCACTTATCAAAGCAGTTGGGAAGTTGGCTTTGGTATTGAACATATTTTACTAACATCGGTTGCGTTGCGATACGGCTTTCGGCTCCAACCATCATTTATTGAACCGATTGTGCATTTGGGGGCAGTTTCAGTAGGTTGGGGTTTTGAGATTGGAATTATTCAAGTTGATATCGGTGCTGAAATCGGTCGACGAATTATTTACGCAGAAAATTTAACTTCGGCTAATGACAATACGATGAAAATATATCAAAATACTGCAATGGTTATTGGTGGTCTGAGATTACCAATTGATAGGATATTGTGAAAAGATTTAGTCTAATTTTATTATCTGTTTTATTTATTGGTTTTGGTTATGCAATACCTGATGAAGTTTGGCTTGTTCATGTTAATGATATTCATGGTGCGTTAACTCCAAGTGATGCTTTCTGGATGAATCCCGATTTTCCCCCACCAATTGGGAATGCGCCTGCGGCAATTACGATTATCAACGAAATTAGAGCTGAAGCCGCTCAGAAAAATATACCTGTCTTGGTATTTGATATTGGCGATTGGTTCTCAGGTAGTCCGATTGGTGATTTTTCGTATGGCAAAGCAGTAATTGAATTTTTAAATCATATCAAAGTTGACGCCGCAACAATTGGTAACCATGATTTTACCTTTGGCTTAGATACCCTTAAATCATTAATCAGAATGTTAAATGCACCGGTTTTATGTGCTAATCTTGTTAAAAGCGGTACTGATTCAATACCTGAATATTTTACACCCTATCTAATTTTAGAAAGAGATGGCTTAAAAATTGGGTTATTTGGTATCACTACCCATTATCTGAGCGGTATGGTCAGTCCTGAACACATGGCAGGTCTATCAGTCTTAAAGCATTATACCGGTGCGGCAAATAGTATTAAAGAGTTAAAAAAACATAATGTGGACATTATTATTGCTTTAACCCATGCGGGCTTTAGTCATGACCAACGGTTGGCTGATTCAGTGCCTGGTATTGATGTTATTATCGGTGGCCATAGCCACACGGGTGTGCAACCACCAAAAGAGATGCCCCGCTATCATACAATTATCTCACAAGCTTATTCAAAATTAACTGCGGTTGGCTTGCTTAAACTGAAGATTGATAAAGAGACGAAACGAATTCGTGATTATGAAGGTGAATTAATTAATCTATTTGGCGAAGAGATTAGTTTAGACCAACAATATCTTGAACAACTAAAACACTGGCAGGCAACTGTTGAACAAGGATTTGATAACGTATTAGGAGTTTGTAAACGCGAATTAACGCGAGCTGGTTTTGAAGAATCACCAATTGGCAATCTTATTACTGATGCGATGCGTGAATATACCAAAACAGATATCGCAGTAACAAATTCTGGGGGAATTCGTGCGAACCTGCCAGCAGGTAATATTACCTATCGAGATTTGTATAAAGTTGAGAATTTTGGCAATACGATTGTCACCATGACAATGACCGGTGCTCAAGTCTGGCAGATGTTAGAAGTATCGGTAATTGGTTATCATGCCATCTTTCAAGTTTCCGGATTAAAGATGGTTTATGACCCCAAAGCCCCACCAAATAAAAAATTAATCTCAGTTGAAATTAATGACAAACCAATTGATTTTGATAAAGAATATACTGTCGCTACCAATAATTTCTTGGCTGCTGGTGGTGGTGCGTATGGTATCTTTAAAGATGGTAAGGATGTTGAAGATACTTATTTCTTAATTCGTGATGCTTTAGCCCAATATATTCAGAAACATTCACCCATTGATTATAAAATTGAAGGCCGGATTATTGCGAAAAGACAATGAGTGATAAATTACAGAAAATATTTTTAATTAATTTGCTATTTGCTATTTGCTTTGTTAATTGGGGATTTGGTTATCATATCTACTGGGCAAATTTACATTCTCATACAGAACTTTCTGATGGTCAAGGTACAGTTACAGAAGCTTATCGTTATGCGCGGGATTCAGCCCAAATTGATATTTTAGCAATAACTGACCATACCCATTATTTAACTGAAAATGGTTATCAATATACACGCAACCTTGCTAATCAATTTACTGAAGATGGTCGTTTTGTTGCCTTGGCAGGTCAAGAATTCGGTTCGTTGGGGGCATTTGGTCATTTTTCATTGTTTGAAGCTGAAAGACTTTACCCATATTCCGTGAATGGGTTAGAGATATTTTATAACTGGATTTATGACAATAAAGTGATTGCCCAGTTTAATCATCCCCGAACCAATGATTTTAATAATTTAGCCTATAATCATAATGGCGCTCAGTATGCAACTATGTTTGAAGTTGTCAATGGTAGCGGAACATATACTCCCTATTATGAAGAGCTTTATATTAAAGCGCTTAATAATGGTTGGCATATTACACCAGTTGCAAATCAAGACAATCATAATCGCCGTTGGGGTAATGCCACAACAACGCAAGGACAAATTCCATTAACTGCGATCTGCGCTGATTCTTTAACAAAATCCGCAATTCTTCAGGCAATGCTCAATAAACAAGTTTATGCTGTAGAAGTCAAACCAGCCAATGACAGAATTTATTTATGGGACTTTTCAATCGGCAATACTAAAATGGGTAGTGTTTATTATACTCAAGACAACTCGTTAACCATTAAATTAATCGTTCAAGCGTTAAATAAGTTTTCTAAGATATATTTATATAAAAATGGAGTTATTACTGATTCTGTGATAACCGATACTAATTATCTCAACTTGACATTTACTGATAATGTCACAAATGGCTATTATTTTATCAAAGGAATTCAACAAGACGGTGACCGTTTCTGGACTGCGCCAATCTGGGTTAATTATCATGTTGCTTCTACTAATATTGAAGCCTGGCCTAATCCCATTAGAAGTAGTAGTCAAATTAGATATCCGCAAACCGATAATGTGGTTTCATCAGAAATGAAAATATACACAATTGAAGGTAAAGAAGTTTTTCACCAAAAGTTAACTTATCCAGATATTCATCATTGGAATGGTACTAATCAACAGGGGATAAGTTTAGAAAATAGTGTTTACTTGGTCGTGATTAAAGTGAAAACCGAACAGGGCACAAAAGTTTATAAAGGTAAAGTCGCATTATTAAAATAAAATATAAATAATGAAAAAGATATTGACGAGCAAAGTGCTTATTTTATTAATCACTAGTTGTGCTTTATCCTATGCTATTAACCATAATCTATCTTATTTTGCTAAAACGAGTAGTTTAGGCAATGCCACAGTAAGTGCACTTGGTGAGATCAGCGCTTTAAGTAATAATCCTGCTGTCGCAAACTCTAATAAAATAAGTTTTGGTCTAACCGAATGGCTTTTAGATACCCGAGCCGGTTCTTTATTAGGTAGTTATCTAATCAAAAACCTTTTTGTATTCAGTGGTGGAATATCGTACTTTTCCTATGGTCAGATGCAAGCATTTGATGAAATGGGTCATCCATTAGATTACTTTTCCGCTGGGCTTTGGCAATATCAGTTTAATATTACTAAACAATTTTGGAAGTCATTATCAGTTGGTATTGGTATTCAAGGATTCCAACAATTTATTGCCGATACTAACGAAACTAAATATCTTTTAAATTTTGGTACAATTTACTATTCAGACTTATATAATATCGGGATGAGTGTCCATAATTTTAGTGATTTTTCTTTTAATAGTGGCGTTTTAATAAAAGCAATTAAAAACTTACAGATTTATCTTGCCATAAATTATCAAGAAGAGATTAATATCAGAGCGGGTCTTGAATATCAATTCTATCCTTGGGCATTACGCATTGGTTATGACAATAAACATCTTGCTTTTGGAATTGGCTATGAGCAAAAACAGTTTATTTTTGATTATGCGTTAAACGATTATGGTCAAATTGGCTTGACGCATCAATTTTCAATAACCATAAAATAAGCATCAAATTGTATTGTCATAAGTCTAAAAGTGAAGAAAAGAAATGGAGCATAAATGGACTTAACTACCTTACATAAAATTAGTTACGGAATGTTTATTATTAGTTCTATTAAAGATAACAAATTAAACGGCCAAATTGCGAATACCGTAATGCAAGTTACCGCCGAACCACCTCAGATTGCAGTTTGTATCAATAAACAGAATCTGACTCATGAATACATTTCAGCAAGTAAAGTGTTTACGGTCTCAATTTTAACTGAACAAGCAGATATGCCTTTTATTGGAAAATTTGGGTTTAAGTCGGGTCGTAATATTGATAAATTTAAAGATACCAATTATAAAATCGGTATTACCAAAGCGCCAATTGTGCTTGATTTCACTTTAGGATATTTAGAATGCGAATTGGTAAATAATCTTGATTGTGGTACCCATACCATGTTCATCGGTAAAATTATTGATGCGCAATTACTCAGTGATAACTCACCAATGACTTATGCTTATTATCATTTAATTAAAAAAGGTAAATCGCCAAAAACCGCACCAACTTATATTGCATCCGAAAAAGTTGGTGAAATAAAAAAACAAAAAGAGGAGATAAAAATGGAAAAATATCGTTGCACAGTTTGTGATTATATTTATGACCCTGCACAAGGAGACCCAGACTCGGGTATTAAACCAGGAACACCATTTGAATCATTACCTGATGATTGGGTTTGTCCTGTCTGCGGTGCCGATAAATCACAATTTAAGAAAGTTTAGAAAAATTAATTAAAATATTAAGGAGTTGATATGGCAGATGAAGCATTAAAGATGTTTTGCTATCAATGTTCCCAAACTGCAAAGGGAAGTGGTTGTACAATCCGTGGCGTTTGTGGCAAAGAACCAACGATTGCTCGATTGCAAGATAATCTATTATATGCAATCAAAGGCATCTGTGCCTATCTCTATCACGCTCGCGAATTAGGTGTCTCAGATTCTGAGATTGACGCATTTTTAGAAAGTGGTTTCTTCTCAACTCTCACTAATGTTAATTTTGATGCAAATCGATTCCTTGAACTCGGACTCAAAGCGGGCCAGATGAATATTAAAGCAATGTCGCTTTTAAAACAGATTCATATAAAAAGTTTTGGCGAACCAGTACCAACAAAAGTACAAACCGGCACTAAAAAAGGCAAAGGAATTTTAGTTACGGGTCATAGCCTTAAAGCATTAGCTGAACTTTTACAACAAACCGAAGGAACAGGTATTAACGTCTATACCCATTCAGAAATGCTCCCAGCGCATGGCTATCCCGAATTAAAGAAGTATCAACACTTAGTCGGTAATTTGGGAAAAGCCTGGTATGATCAGAAAAAATTATTTGCTGAATTCAAAGGTGCAATTTTGGCAACATCAAACTGTGTCTTAATTCCAACCGATGAATACAAAGACCGTATCTTCACCATGGGAGTTACTGGTCTCAGCGGAATTAAGCATATTCAAGGATTTGATTTTTCACCTTTAATTGACAAAGCCAAATCACTGCCTGATTTAGAAGAAAAAGCAGGAGATGTTATCTTGACGACGGGTTTTTCTAAATCAGTCATAATGTCCTTAGCTCCGAAAATTGCCAGTTTAGTGATGAGTGGCAAAATAAAACATTTCTTTGTTGTGGGTGGTTGCGATACACCCGGTAAGAGGGGAGAATATTATCGGAAATTTGTTGAAATCCTACCTAAAGATACGATTGTGCTTACCCTGGCTTGTGGTAAATATCGGATTAATGATTTAGAGTTAGGTGAGATTGAAGGCATCCCAAGATTAATTGATATCGGTCAATGTAATGATACAATTGTGGCGATTGAAATTGCTCAAGCCTTGTCTGATGCTTTTCGTATGCCAATTAATGATCTGCCATTAACTTTAGTATTAACTTGGATGGAACAGAAAGCAGTTGCGATTCTCTGGAGCTTATTATCGTTAGGGATTAAGAAAATGTATGTCGGACCAATTCTTCCAGCTTGGGTAAACGAAGATATTCTTAAAATATTAGTTGATAAGTTCGATTTACGCTTAATTTCAGAACCAGAAAAAGATTTAGCTGAAATTTTAAAAAGATAAATAAATATGAATAGAGTTATTAAACCAAATATCTATTTTGTTGGAGCCATTGACTTTGATCGTCGTTTATTTGATGAGTTGATTCCGTTACCCTATGGTACGAGTTATAATGCTTATGTCATTAAAGGCTCAGAAAAGACTGTTTTGATTGATACGGTTGACCCAACTAAAGAACAAGAATTAATAAATAATCTTAAAGAACTTGGTATTTCCTCCATTGATTATGTGATTGCCCATCATGGAGAACAGGACCATTCTGGTGTTATACCGACCATTCTCAAACATTTTGTTGAAGCAAAAGTCGTCACTAATGCCAAATGCAAAGATTTACTTAAAGAATTATTATTAATTCCCGATGACCGATTTATTGTTATTCAAGACAACGATACTTTATCATTAGGTGATAAGACACTTGAGTTTATAATGGCACCATGGGTCCATTGGCCCGAAACTTTCCTTACTTATCTCAAAGAAGATAAGATTCTTTTTACTTGCGATTTTTTAGGTTCACATTTTGCAACCAGTGATTTATTTGTCAGTGATGAAAGACGTTATTATGAATCAGCAAAACGATATTATGCCGAAATTATGATGCCATTTCGCACGAATATCAAGACCCATTTAGAAAGAATCAAGAATTACCAGATAGAAATTATTGCACCCAGTCATGGCCCACTCCATAATAAACCCGAATTTATTATTAATGCTTATCAAGACTGGACATCAGATAATGTCAAGAATGAAGTCGTTTTGCCTTATGTTTCTATGCATGGTAGTGTTCAAACAATGATTGATTATTTTATTAATGCTTTAATCAAACGAAATATTACTGTGCTACCATTTAATCTGAGCCGAACTGATATTGGCGAATTAGCAATGGCATTGGTAGATGCTGCCACAATTGTGATCGGGACTTCAACGGTTTTAACCGGACCACATCCGCAAGCAGTTTATGCTGCTTATTTAGCAAATGCATTACGACCCAAGACAAAATTCGCATCAATTATTGGTTCTTATGGATGGGCAAGCAAATTGAGCGAAAAGATTATTGAGATGATACCAAATCTCAAAGTAGAACTTTTAGAACCTGTCATTGCTAAAGGTTATCCCAAACAAACAGATTTTGAGAAATTAGAGATACTTGCTGATAAGATCCTTGAAAAACACAAGAAACTAAATCTTTTATAATAGCAATGAAGGTTAAACAAAATACAAAAAATATTGAAATCCTATAATTACAATAAAAGGTGAGTAAAAATAGATGCAGCAAGTCTATTTAGACAATCATTCGAGCACGAAACTAGATGCTCGAGTATATGAAGCTATGCTACCTTTTCTTAAAGATTTTTATGGCAATCCCCAAAGTCTTCATTCATTTGGATATAAATCCTACCAAGCAATTGAAAATGCTAGAAATCAATTAGCTCAACTAATAAATGCTCAAAGCGAAGAAATAATTTTTACATCATGCGGTTCAGAAGCCAATAATCTTGCAATTAAAGGTATTGCTCAAGCTTATCAAACAAAAGGGAAACATATTATCATTAGTGCTATTGAACATATCTCAATACTTAATGCAGTAAAAAGATTACAAAAAGATGGTTTTGAGATTAGTTATTTGCCCGTTGATAAATACGGTGTTGTATCACCAACCGATTTAAAAAACATAATCCGTAACGATACCATCTTAATTTCTATCCAACATGCTAATCCCGAAATTGGTACAATTCAAAACTTAACTGAATTAGTTAAAATTGCACACGAAAATAAAATTCTTTTTCATACCGATGCCATTGCCACTGTTGGTATAATTCCAGTTGATGTAAAAGAGTTAGACGTTGATTTATTAAGTTTGGCTGGTTCTCAATTTTATGGTCCGAAAGGTGCAGCTGCTCTTTATATTAGAAAAGGTGTTAAAATCGTTCCCCAAATTGACGGTGGTATCCAAGAATTTAATCGTCGTGCTGGTTTAGAAAATGTGCCTGCAATTGTTGGTATGGGTAAAGCGGCAGAAATAGCTAAAAAAGAAATGATTGAAAATAATAACAAGATAATTAAATTACGAGATCGTATCATGAAGGAACTACCCAAACTAATAGAATATATTTACTTAAATGGTCATCCCACCCAACGATTACCTAACAATATAAATTTTTCCATTGAATTTATTGAAGGAGAAGGAATTCTATTATTATTAGATGAAAAAGGAATTTATGTTAGTAGTGGTTCTGCTTGTACTTCAAAGCAATTAAAAATGTCACATGTCTTATCTGCTATTGGTGTTGATGCGGCGATTGGACAAGGTTCAATTACAATGACTTTATCAAAATTTAATACAAGTGATGATATTAATTATTTGCTTGAAGTTTTACCACCAATTGTAACTAAACTAAGAGATCTTTCTCCACTATATGCTCATTTTCTAAAAACCGGTAAAAGACAGGATGCGGGTCCTGGTACTGACTATGACCACCATCATCACGATATAAACACTTAACAACAACATTATTAAGTATTCAGATAAGATATTGACAATCAAAAACAATAATATTAAACTGACCAATAAAGATGTAAAAAGGAGTAACAACCATGTTAGAAATTGATGTTGTAAAAAGCAAACGAGATCTAAATGATTTTATTAATTTACCATGGTTAATTTACAAAGGTAATCAATATTGGATTCCGCCACTTAAGCAGGAAGTAAAAGAGATTTTAGATGTCAAGAAAAATCCCTTTTGGGAACATGCCGAACGAGAATTATTTATTGTACGTAAAAATAATCAATGCGTTGGACGTGTTGCCGCAATCGTAGATCATAATCATAATAGTTTTCATAATGATAAAGTTGGATTTTTTGGTTTTTTTGAATGCATCGATGATTTTGAAATTGCTAAAATCTTATGGGATAGAGTAAAGGAATGGTTACTAAATAAAAATATGGAGGTAATGCGTGGGCCGGTAAATCCAAGTCAGAATGACGAATGTGCTTTTTTGTTAGAAGGTTTTGATAAACCACCAACCGTAATGATGCCTTACACACCACCTTATTATTTATCCTTAGCCGAACAATATGGTTTTATCAAAGCTAAAGATATGTACGCATTACTTAAAGAAGCAAAAGACGGGATTCCTGAACGAATTCAGCGTATGGCGGAAGTCGTTCGTAAAAAGACCCGTGCGGTCATTCGAACTTTAGATATGAAAAATTTTAAACGGGATCTTCAATATATTAAAGATGTTTATAATTCAGCTTGGGAAAAAAATTGGGGTTTTGTTCCGATGACTGATAAAGAGATTGATTTGACTGCTAAGAAAATCAAACAATTTGTCGACCCCGAATTAGTAGTTTTTGCAGAAATTGATGGTAAACCGGTTGGTATTACAGTGACTGTGCCGGATATCAATCAAGTATTAAAAAAGTTGAACGGCAAATTAGGTTTGATCGGAATATTAAAATTTCTCTACTACCGTAGAAAAATTGATGGGGTAAGAGCAATGATTGGTGGGGTCAAACGAGAATTTCGACAAAGTGGGATTATTACGCTTCTTTTCTATGAAACAGTCGTAAATGCTATCAAACGTGGTTATAAATGGTGTGAATTGGGTTGGAATCTTGAAGATAACGATTTAATCAATAAATTTGATATGGAAATCGGTGGTCGTATCTATAAAAAATATCGAATGTATGAGATGAAAATATAGATGTAACTTCTATTTCAACTATCCATCACTATAACCTATTTTTATTTTTGGCTTATGAGATAAGAATTTAGTAAAAGATGTTTTAACTCAAATGGCTTGTAGTCAAAACAGACTACAATTGTAGTCAAAATAAACTTTATTTTTATCCAAATATAGTGAAGTCGTGACTGATTACAAGATTGATTTTGTGAATGATTTAAAGAATATCTTCTTGAATGACGATAAGAGTACTTGGAAGAAAAACCACAAAATTGCTTCAGTTTACCGCTTCAATCGAGATACTAAAAAAGAGGTTTTAAGAGAACGAAAAATAGGTAGGAAAATAGATTAGCAAGTTAAGATGAAAAATGACTGCATAACTGACCAACTGCCCCATAGGGATAATTGTACCCTACCTTTAATAGTTTTTGGTTGTTAGTTATTGGTTATTGAAGGGTTAGAGATAAATTTTGCTTGATTTTTTGTTATATTAGTAGTATAAATTATTATCATGTTAGCAGTTACATTTACGCAAATTGTCACCCTAAATTTAATTCAGGGTCTATAAGAGTTAATGGAAAGCGCGATGCTGAATCGAGTTCAGCATGACATGAGGAACGTTGATGACAAAAATTACTCAATTGCTCGCAAAAGAAATTGGTGCATTATTAACAAGTTATCGTAGAAAGTCGCATTTATCTCAATCTGAACTTGCTAATAGAATTGGTCTTTCTGCAAAATCAGGAAAAATATCAATATCACATTTAGAAAAAGGAAAATTTAAGAAATTATCATTAGACTTAGTTCTTAACTATCTCACAGTTTGTGAACAATCCTGGTCCGCATTCTTTGAAAAATTATCAGGAATTTATTTTACTAAACAACATGAAAAAGTTATGGCGCAGGTGCCAACCAGTAAATTATTTAAGAAAGTCAACCGAGATGTAGCAAAATATGCTCACAGTATTGATACTAAGTTTTCTAAGAAACAAAACATAAAGCCGATAAGACAAGAACAGAAAGAAAAGATGTCAGCAGAATTCGGCAAATACCGAGCCAACATTGAAGATATTGAAAGAGAAGTTACTTTGTTACTTGGTAACTCGGGCGAACCACCAGTTTATAATCAATTTTACAAAGCATTTGCAAGACAATATTACAGTTTTTATAGAAAACAGAATTTACAAAAGATAAATACAAATAAGAGAAAGGTCAATATTATAAATTTAGATAAGAAAATTGCAGATTGGGTTAATCGAGGGCTGAAGAAAGAGATTTTAGATAAAATTGTGGTGATTGTTGATAAACATATAATAGACAAAGAAAATAAATTTGAATCATAATTTAATATCACGAGTCAAATAAGTATGAATGTAAAAGAGGCGATTGAAAAGCGTAGAGCATATCGTTCCTTAGACCCAGTAGAAATTACCAAAGAATTAATAGAAGACTTGGCAAAGTCAGCACAACTCGCACCATCATGTTTTAATAATCAGCCTTGGCGATTTGTATTTGTCTATGATAAAGAGATATTAGCAAAGATGAAGGAGACCTTATCCAAAGGAAATGAATGGGCATATGATGCTTCACTGATAATCGCAGTGTTTTCAAAAAAGGAGTTTGATTGTATTATTCATGATAGAGAATATTATCTGTTTGGTTGTGGTATGGCGGTTGGTCTGTTGATGTTAAGAGCGACTGAACTTGGTTTGGTTGCTCATCCGATCGCTGGTTATAGTCCGAAAAAAGTAAAAGAAGTGCTTGGTATTCCTGATGAGATGAATGTGATAACTTTGATTATTGTTGGTAAACATTCTGAAACAATTAAACCCGTCTTAACTGAAAAACAAGCAAAAGATGAAAAAGAACGACCAGCAAGATTCTCATTAGATAAATTTGTTTATCATAATAAGTACTCCGAAATAAAATAGTCAAATTTTTTTAAATCGCTCAATCGCTCGACGCACTGCTTTTTCGTGATTAATAATTGGGCGTGGATAATTTTTTACTTTTAGTGTTTCTAGATGATGGATTTGTTTGGGAGTTAGAGTTTGTAATTCTGCTAACCATTTTTTTATATACTTACAATCAGGGTCATATTTCTTTTGTTGCAGCCATGGATTGAAAATACGAAAATAAGGTTGAGCATCATAACCAACTGATGCAACCCATTGCCAATTGCCATTATTTATTGCAGGATCATAATCTACTAATTTTTGAGCGAAATATTTTTCACCCCATCGCCAATCAATAAATAAATCTTTTACTAAAAAAGAAGCAGTAATTAAACGAATGCGATTAGGTATATAACCAATCTGATTTAACTGTCGCATACCAGCATCAACTATTGGAAATCCAGTTTGTCCTTCGCACCACTTCTTAAATAAATTTTTATCATAATTCCATTTAATTTGGTCATATTTTCTTTTAGCGGCATTTTCTAAAAGGTTCGGAAAATGATAGAGGAGATAGGAAAAGAAATCTCGCCAATACAATTCTCTGATTACTTCATGATTAGAATTAAAATATCTTAAAATTGTATGATATACTTCTCGAATTGAAACAGTACCAAATTTATTGTGCGCGGACAAATGAGATGTTTTATCTAATGCGGGAAAATTTCGTTCAAAATGATAATTTTTTAAGTTTTTGATATTGGCAAGTAATTTTAATGCTTCACTTCGTCCACCTTTGAAATAAAGATTGTGTCTTGGTTTTGATATTATTTGACTTAAAAATTCAAAATTTTTCGCAAAACTAATATTTTGCTTGTAATAATTTTGATATGGATTATTTATTGGTTTTGAAACCGAAATTTGTTTTGCTTTATTAAAGAAATGTGTAAAAATAGTATATGGTTGAGAATTATGTTTTAAGATTTGTTCTGGTTCGTGTAATAATAAATCATGATGACTTAAAAATGTAACTCTGTATTTACTACATACCGACGCAATAGAATTATCTCGTTTTATACTAAACGGTGTATAATCACGATTGATCGAAACCAAATCAATTGGTCGGGTTTTAATTAGTTGTTCTACAATATGATCTGGTTTTCCATAAAATAAATATAATTGAGCATTTTTATTTTTTAATTGGCGATTTAAATCAAATAAAGACTCAATCATAAATTGTAAAGCACGATCCGAACGATAAGGATTATTTTCTATTTGGTCAGGATCTAAAATAAAACAAGGAATAACTTGCTTAGAATTTTTAAGTGCGAAAATCAGAGAAGTATTATCAAATAGTCGTAAATCACGACGGAATATATGTACAGCAAAGTGATATTTCATTATTATAATGATAGTATTGCATTTAAGACTGATGTCAATACAATATTAGTAATAATGTTTAATTTTATATCGCTGTTTAAGAGTGAAAGGAAATATTGAAATGGAAAATTATAGATATATATATGGACCGGTTTATTCTTGGCGTTTAGGTGTTTCATTAGGAATTGATGCAATTTCTCAAAAAGATAAAATTTGTAATTTTGATTGCCGATATTGTCAATTAGGTAAAACTACAATCTTTTCAAATACACGAAAGATTTATATTAAAGAAACAGATTTGATTAATGAGATTAAAAGGTTACCATCACTTAATATTGATTATATAACCTTTTCAGGACGTGGAGAACCAACCTTAGCAAAAAATTTAGGAACTTTAATTAAAGCAATTAAATCAATCCGCCCCGAAAAAATCGCAATTATTACTAATTCTACTCTGCTTGGTCAAAAAGATGTGATTAAAGATTTATCTAATGTTGATTTGGTTGTTGCTAAACTTGATGCTTTTGACCAAGAAAGTCTTGAAAATATTAATCAACCAATGAACGGAATTACTTTTAAAGAAATTATTACAGGACTTATTAAATTTCGCTCAAGATATGCTCATAAATTGGCTTTACAAATAATGTTTATTAAAGATAATATAAAACATGCTGATAAATTAGCTGCATTAGCCGAGGATATTAAACCCGATGTAATTCAAATTAATACTCCATTACGAAAATCGCCAGTAAAACCTTTGTCAAGAAAAGAGCTCGATGAAATTAAAAAATATTTCTGCAGTTTTAATATCATCTCGGTATACGATGTTCATAAAAAAGAAATTAAACCAATTAGCACAAAAAACACATTAATCAGAAGAGGTAAAAAATAAATGTATTATTAATTGATATTTTTTAAAAAGGAGTAATTATGCCAGATTTTGGAACGCCATTTACAGGATTGAAAAAAGACCGCAAACTGACGCACGAGGAATTAATTCGTGCAATTCGATTTATGGTCGCAGCTGAATATGAAGCAATACAACTCTATATGCAACTTGCTGAGTCAATCGATAATAAATTAGCCCAAAAAGTGCTGATTGAAATTGCCGATGAAGAACGAGTCCACGCAGGTGAATTCCTAAGACTTTTATATGAACTGGCACCAGATGAAGTAAAACATTATCAAAAAGGTGCTGAAGAAGTGGAAAGGATGATTAAAAAGAAAAAATAAAAATTATCCCTTCAATCTGATTGAATTTTAAATAATAACCTCGCATCCTTCTCTAAATCATAAGGTCTAATTATTATGAAGTTATTATTAACATTAAGAGAGGAGAGATTATGGACAATATAGAAAAAAGAAGTATGCCACTTTTGGGAGATACTTTCCCAGAAATGAAAGTACAAACAACCCATGGTGAGATAGAATTGCCTAAAGCATTTGCGGGTAAGTGGTTCGTTCTATTTAGCCATCCGGCCGATTTTACTCCGGTATGTACTACTGAGTTTGTTGCGTTTCAGAAAAGATATAATAAATTTAAAGCATTAAACTGCGAACTTATCGGTTTAAGTGTTGACCAGGTTTTTTCTCATATAAAATGGGAAGAATGGATTAAAGAAAAACTCGGTATAGAAATTGAATTTCCTATTATTGCGGATACTGGTAAAGTCGCGGAAACTCTTGGTTTGATTCATCCTGGCAAAGGGACAAATACAGTACGAGCCGTATTTGTAGTTGATGACAAAGGTAAAATTAGAATTATTTTATATTATCCACAAGAGCTCGGCCGAAATATAGACGAAATTTTACGCGCAGTTGAAGCAATGCAGGTATCAGATAAATATGGTGTTGCCATGCCCGCAAATTGGCCTAATAATGAAATTATGAACGACCATGTGATTATTCCACCTGCTAAAGATGTTAAAACCGCACAGGAACGATTAACTAAAGCCAAAGCAGGTGAATTTGAATGTCTGGATTGGTGGTTATGTCATAAAAAACTATCAAGATAAATTAATGATTGACAAGATAATAATTATAAGTTAGAATATTACAAATTACCAAAAGAAAGGAGCCGATATGGCAAGCAAAGAACTGATGGAAATGTTAAATAAAGCAATTGCACGAGAATTACAAGTAGCAATTCAATATATGTGGCAACATGTACAATGGAAAGGTGTTAAAGCATTTGCGGTTAAGGATGAGCTTAAGAAAATTGGAATTACGGAGATGAAACACGCTGAAGCGATAGCCGAGCGATTAGTTTATTTAGGTGGAATTCCAACTACAAAACCTGAACCTATTTTTGTTGGCAAAAGTCTTAAAGAAATGCTTATGACAGATACTAAAGATGAAGAAGGAGCAATCAAATTGTATAAGGAAATTATTTCATTAGCAGAAAAACAAGGTGATGTAGTAACCAAAAAGATGTTCGAAGGTATCTTGGCTGATGAAGAAGAACATCATGATACCTTTACGGGTTTATTAGAGGAGCTATAAAATGAAAAAGAAAACTACAAAAAAAGCCCATAAAAGGGGTGTTTCATACATTTGCGACATTTGTGGGTTAGAAGTAACAATAAAAAATCCTTGTGAATGTGAAGAATGCGCAATTGCTTGTTGTGGACAAGTAATGAAACCAAAAAAGAAATAAATTAAGATAAATAATATGACTAATCTATCACAAATTTACAAATGTAAAATATGTGGTAATATTGTGGAAGTGCTCCATACTGGTCAAGGAACATTAGTCTGTTGCGGCGTTCAAATGGAATTATTAGTTGAGAAAACATCTGATGTTGGGCAAGAAAAACACGTCCCAGTTATTGAAAAGACAGCATCAGGCGTAAAAGTAAAAATCGGCTCGGTACCCCATCCAATGGAAGAAAAACATTACATTGAATGGATACAAATAATTGCGGATGGTAAATCCTATCGGAAATTCTTAAAACCAAACGATGCACCCGAAGCAGAATTTTGTATTCAAGCAGAGAATATTACTGCACGCGAATATTGTAATATCCACGGTCTTTGGAAAGCATAAATTACAATAACTATAGAGAATTAAGATAACTAAAAACCTCTTATCTTTCTATCTTCTATGATAAGATGAAGATAAGAGGTTTTATTTTTATATGACTTTTATTGATCCCGTTTGCGGGATGGAAATAACTAAAGAAGAACAAGCAGGTGAACTTGAATATAAAGGCATAATATATCATTTTTGCAATTTATCATGTTTGGAAAAGTTTAAAGCCGATCCAGAAAAATATCTTAAAAAAGTAGACTATTTTATCCCAGCTAATATGTCAGCTAAAAAGATTGGAAAAACCGAAACTATCACAATTTCAATTATTGGAATGACTTGCGCAAGTTGTGTCCGAACAATTGAAAAGGCAGTTGGTAATTTACCTGGTGTTGCGAGTGTAAATATAAATTTTGCATCAGAAAAAGCAACTATTAGATTTGACAAAAAAATTACCAGTCTTGAGGATATTAAAAGACGTATTAGAGAAGTTGGATATGAAATCCGCGAAGAACATTCTCAAGGCATTGACAAGATGACTCAAGAATGGCAAAAAGCTAAAGTAAGATTAATGTTAATATGGTTTTTAACAGCACCCCTTATCGTCCTCATGTTTATGCATATGGTATTAAAAATTCATATTCAACAAATGGATCTTATAATGCTTATTTTTGGCGTTGCAGCTGTTTTTATTCCAGGTTTTAATACTATAAAAGCCGGCATAAATTCAATTCGAAATAAAGCGGCATCGATGGATGTCCTAATTGGATTAGGTACGATCAGTGCGCTTATAACAGGATTTTTACGAATTATTAATGTACCGATAGAAAATTATGCTGGAATTGCAGGTATGATTATGGCATTTCATCTGACTGGTCGTTATATTGAAACAAAAGCAAAAGGAAAAACATCACAAGCAATCAAAAGATTAATAGAACTTGGTGCGAAATCAGTGACAATTATTGTTGATGGTAAGAAAAAAAATATTCCAATCGAACAACTTAAAGTTGGAGATATTATGTTGGTCCACCCAGGTGAAAAAATACCAACTGATGGAGAGATTATAAGTGGTGTATCGAATATTGATGAATCAATGATAACTGGTGAACCTATCCCTGTACGCAAACAAAAAGGAGATATTGTGATTGGCGCTACTATTAATTTACAGGGTTTATTACAAATTAAAGCTACAAAAGTTGGAAAAGATACTTTTTTAGCACAGATTATTAAATTAGTTGAAGAATGTCAAAGTACAAAAGTTCCGATACAAGAGTTTGCCGACAAAATTACTAATCGTTTTGTCCCAATTATTATCTTAATCGCAATTCTTACATTTTTCGGATGGTTATTCCTAACTCCTTATTTGAGAGGTGGTTTAACATGGATTAGTCATTTTTTACCGTGGTTAAATCCAACTTTATCACCGATTTCTTTAGCAATTTTTGCCAGTATTTCAGTATTGGTAATTGCGTGTCCTTGTGCTTTAGGTTTAGCAACGCCAACTGCCTTAATGGTTGGTTCTGGAATAGCAGCTGAGCGAGGCATTCTCTTTCGCTCAGGTGAAGCAATTCAATCTTTAAAGGATGTCAAAGCAATAATTTTTGATAAAACCGGAACACTAACTAAAGGAAAAACAGAAGTAACAGATATAATAGTAGTTAATGGTGTATCAGAAAAAGAGTTATTACAATATGCTGCGAGCCTTGAATTCGGTTCCGAACATCCTTTAGCTAACGCAATTATCACAACTGCAAAAAATAAAAATATTTCCATAAAAGCACCAAGCAATTTTCAGTCAATCTCGGGTAAAGGAATTATTGGTATAGTTGATAATGTTAAAGTTATTTGTGGGAACAAATTATTATTTGACGAAAATAATGTTAGTTATCAAGTATTGATAAGTGAAATATACAAATTAGAAAGTGAAGCAAAAACAGTGATTCTAATCGCATTTAATAATAATTTAGTTGGTTTACTCGCTATTGCTGATAAATTAAAAGATGATTCTCAATTAGCAATAAATAAGTTAAAACAGCGAGGGTTACATTTAGTGATGCTAACAGGTGATGATGAAAAGACAGCCTTAGCTATAAGTCAAAAAATTGGAATTGAACATACTATTGCTAATGTTTTACCTCAAGATAAGCAAAAAATTATTAAACAATTACAAAAAAGTTATGGTTTAGTAGCAATGGTCGGAGATGGTATTAATGATGCACCAGCATTAACTCAAGCTGATGTTGGAATTGCAATTGGTAGTGGGACTGATATTGCAATTGAAGCATCTGATGTAATATTAATTTCTGGTAATTTACTTGACATTGTAACTGCTATTAAAATTTCACAAGCAACATTTCAAAAAATTAAACAAAATCTCTTCTGGGCATTTTTCTACAATATCATTGCGATACCAATGGCTATCGTCGGCTTTATGCATCCACTTATCGCAGAAATAGCCATGGCATTAAGTTCTTTAAATGTTACTACTAATTCATTACAATTACGAAGAATAAATTTAAATTAATAATGCTTCATATTAAAAAATATAAAATTATAGTATTTTTGTGTAACTTATTATAAATCAAAGTGTAATAAAATATTGATTTCCTTGACTTTTTATAAAATATTTGTTTAATATTAGTTAGTATGCAACTTATAATTAAATTAAGATCATATTTATTAATAAATTATTTTCAATAGTTAAGGAGGGCAAATGAAGCACAAAAAAGTTAAGTATTCCTATAATTTATATTGTAAAAATTGTGGTGTTGAATTACAAGTGAAAACAACTGATGAATGTCCTAATCGTGATATTCTTTTTATTTGTTGCGGTGAAATGATGCGAAGAAAAAAATCATAATTTGCTACTTAGAGTAGCATCTTGCGAAATAAAATAAAGTCTAATAATAGAAATTAAAAAAGAAAGGAATATTATGGATTTAAAGATTTATAAGTTAGAAGATTTAATTTTGACGGCCTTAAAGGCTGAAGATGAAAGTAAATCAATATATTCAAAATTAGCTAGTAAAGTTGATAATTATCTTTTAAAAGAACGTTTTATTTTCTTAGCTAACGAAGAATCAAAACACTATCAAATATTTAAAAAAATTTACGAACAAGATTTTCCAAACAAGACTATTAAGTTACCAAAAGAAAATCCAGTTCCGTTACCACAAATTAATTTAGCCACTGAAAATATTCCGATCAGTCAAATCTTACAAGATGCGATGAACGCCGAAATAAATGCCCATGATTTTTATTTAGGAATTGCTGAGCGTTATAACAATAAACCACAAATTAAAAATATGTTACTGTATATTGCAAAAATGGAATTGGGACATTACCGTCTTATTGAAATTGAAAAAGAAAATGCAGAAAAATTTGAAGGTTTTAATATTGAATTTCCATTAATGCATGTAGGACCATAACTAGAGAGGAGATATTTATGAAAAAATGGCGTTGTAGTGTTTGTGGATATATCCATGAAGGTATGGAACCACCTGAAAAATGTCCAAATTGTGGAGCTAACAAGGATAAATTTGTGGAAGTAGCTCAAGATTTTGAGCAAATTCATATTCATTATGCTCAAAAAGTCAGTTATGGTAGTGAAGTTGAAATTAATCCATTTTTTGGTGATTACTCATCATTAGCACCTTACATATATAATTTACCGGTTGGTAAAAGGGTACCACTTCATAAACATCCGACAACCGATGAAATATTTTTTGTACTGAAGGGAAAAATCAAATTCAAAGTTGGTAATAAAGAGATTATCGCAACCGCCGGAGATGTTATTGAAGGTAAAATGGATATACCTCATTCTTTTGCTAATATCGGAGATGAACACGCAGCTTTTCTTTCGGTTAAAGGCCCAAAACCCGTTGACTTAGTAATGTTAGAACAAGAATAAATTTAAGTTGAATAATGGCAATTATTCATGTGCCAGGTAAAGATAAAGGCAAAATATTTATTTTTGCTTTAAGCACTTGTGTTTGGTGTAAAAAAACTAAAAAATTCTTTTCTGATCATCAAATTGCCTATGATTATGTGGATGTAGATTTATTAAGCGGAGAAGAACGTGAACAAACCTTGCGTGAATTAAAAAAATGGAATGAGCGTTTATCTTTCCCAACTATCGTAATAAATAACAAAGATTGTATCTTAGGATATGACCAAGAAAAATTAGATAAACTTATTCATGACTGATATTATCATTAATAATGAAGATATAGAAAAATTATATAAAGAACTTTGCGATACAGCGAAAAACAGCGGTTATTATTTAAATCCCGATATCGAATTTACAAAAGAATTAATTAAAGGTCTCCTTATTAATGAAAGACGCTATGGTTATCAAGCATGTCCTTGTCGAATTGCGCAAGGGGAAAAAAAATATGATTTAGATATCATTTGTCCATGTGATTATCGCGATCAAGATCTAATAGAATTTGGAACTTGTTATTGTGGTTTATATGTTTCAAAAGAAATTTTAAAAGGACTAAAAAAAATAAGTCCCATCCCAGAACGAAGAAAATTACAATTTGAAGAATTAAAAGATAAGACATCTCAAATAAGTAAAAATTTAGAATTTTCCTTACCAATCTGGCGTTGTAAAGTATGTGGTTATTTATGTGCGCGTAATCAGCCTCCTTTAATTTGCCCAATTTGTAAAGCAAGTCAAGAAAGATTTGAAAGATTTATTTAATTATGACAAATTGGTTATGGGCAATTATCAGTGTCATTATTGTCAGTTTGATATCTTTAATTGGTATTTTTTTTGTTATTATCAAAATTGAACAATTAAGGAAAATATTACTTTTTTTAGTTAGTTTTGCGGTTGGCGGATTATTTGGCAGTGCTTTTCTTCATTTAATTCCGGAATCGTTTGACAGATTTGGTATAAACTTTATGACACCCTTATTAGTATTAACCGGAATTGCCATTTTCTTTGCTTTAGAAAAATTTTTACGGTGGCGACATTGCCACTTAGTTACCTGTGATGAACATCCACACCCAATTGTAGTAATGAATATTGTTGGTGATGCAGTACATAATTTTATTGATGGATTGATTATTGGCGCCAGTTATTTAATAAGTATTCCTATTGGATTGACCACAACACTTGCAGTCATTTTACATGAAATACCGCAAGAAATTGGTGATTTCGGTATTTTAATCTACGGAAAACTACCAATTTCCAAAGCATTGCTCTATAATTTTCTTTCCGCGTTAACTGCGATTTTAGGGACAATTGTTTCACTTATCATCGGCTCACACATCTTTAATTATGCTTCTTATCTTTTACCTATTACCGCCGGTGGGTTTATCTATATTGCTGGTTCTGACTTAATACCAGAACTCCAACACGAGACAAAATTATCATCATCCATATTACAATTTTTCTCGATTTTATTGGGTTTTTTAGTTATGTTTGGACTGCATACCATTCATTAAGATACATTTTTTATTCAATTATTTATCCTGTTAAGAGGTTGACTTTTATAAAAATTTAATTTAGTATCAAATTATGGATTTAGGTCGAATCTGGGCTGAGATTGATTTAGATGCATTAAATCGAAATCTTGATACAATTAAACAAACTTTAGGTCCAAATAAAAAAATTATGTTAGCGATAAAAGCAGATGCTTATGGACATGGTGCCAAAGAAATTGCTTTAGAATTAGAAAAGAAAGTTGATATCTTAGGTGTTGCTGGAGTAGAAGAAGGAATTGCATTAAGATATAGTGGAGTGAAAATTCCGATTCTTATTCTTAGCCCAATTCCGTATTTTGAAATTAATGCTTTATGGGAATATAATTTAATACCAACAATTAGTGAAATTGATTTCGCGCGTCATCTCTATGAAAGTACTAAGAAAAAGAATGCCGATATGCATGTTCATATTGAAGTAGATACCGGCATGGGGAGGACAGGTTTAGACTATGATCGAGCGTTAGAACAAATTCAAGAAATTGCTAATTATAAATCATTAATTATTGATGGAATCTTTACTCATTTTCCAGCAGCGGATAATGATGTTGAGTTTACTCGAGAACAAATCGGCAAATTTGCTAATCTTTGTGATAAACTTCATAAAATTGGTATTACCAATTTTCTAAGACATAGTTCAAATTCAGCTGGCTTTTTAAATTTTCCAAATGCTGATTTTGACATGATTCGACCAGGTTTAGCAGTTTATGGTATTCCTCCCAAATATTTGTTGAATGAATGCCGTAATTGCCAATTAACACCAATTATGTCGTTACGTAGTCGCATTGTAAATTTACGATTTGTAAGACAAGGACAATCGATAAGTTATGATCGAAAATATATTACTAATCGTGATTCGCTTATTGCTGTAATAACTGCGGGATATGGTGATGGATTTCCATATGCAATGCAAAATTGTGAAGTAATTGTGAATGTAAAAAATAATAAATCTGCAAAGCCCTATCGGGCAAAAGTTGTCGGTAACATTTGTATGGATTTAGTAATGATTGATGTGACGAATATTAATGGTATCAATATTGGCGATATAGTAACATTGATAGGCACTGTAAATGGAGAAACTATCACTGCTTACGATTTGGCAAATTGGGCAAACACAATTCCTTATGAGATTATCTGTCGCATTTCTCCAAGAGTACCAAGAGTTTATCTCAAAAACAATAAAATAGTGTCGGTTCGAAATTTATTACGCACAATCGGTGACAACCAATTGACTTTATTGTCCCGAGAATTTTAATTATGAATAACAAATTTTATTTAAAAACATACGGATGTCAGATGAATATGTATGAAGCTGGATTAGTTAATTCAATTATGATGGATGCTGGATATATCCCCGTTGATAACGAAAATGATGCAGATATAATTTTTCTTATAACTTGTGCTGTCCGAGAACATGCTGAAAAGCGTGCGCTTGGAAGATATCATTTTCTACGAAGATTAAAAAAAAATAATCCTCACTTAATTTTAGGAATTCTTGGTTGTATGGCTCAAAGTCAACAAGAACAATTGATAAAATCTCATAGTGTTGATATTGTCGCTGGCCCTGATGAATATCGAAAATTACCCCTCTTAATAAGGAATTATCAAAATACTCATACAGCTCAATTTGCGACCTCTTTCTCAGATGAAAATTACGAGGGTATTTTATCTTATCCACAAAATCACGTAAATGGTTTTATTTCCATCATGCGTGGTTGTAATAATTTTTGTAGTTATTGCATTGTTCCTTATGTGCGAGGACGAGAACGTTCCAAATCTTTAAAACAAATTCTAAAGGAAGTTGAATTTCTCATCCAACAAGGTATTCAAGATATTACCTTGATAGGACAAAATGTACTTGCTTGGCATGATCAAGATTTAGATTTTCTCTCTTTATTAAAGATCGTGAATGAAATCGAAGGTTATCAGCGACTGCGTTTTATCACTTCTCATCCCAAAGATTTGACTGAACGTTATATTCAAGGTTTTACAGAAATAGATAAATTGTGTCTTCAATTACATCTTCCATTTCAATCAGGATCTGATCGTATCTTAAAATTGATGAATCGTGGTTATACTAAACAATCATATTTAAATACAATTGCAATGCTTCGGAAAGTCATACCACAAATTTCCTTGACGACTGATGTTTTAGTAGGTTTCCCAACCGAGACAGATACCGATTTTCAGGATACGCTTGATGTTATTAAACAAGTTGAGTTTGATTTTGCTTATATGTTTAGATATTCCGAACGTCCTTATACTAAAGCTCGAGAAATATTTCCAAAAGTAGATGATAAAATAAGTAAAGAACGTTTATTACAACTCATCGAGCTCCAAAACAAAATAACTGAAAAGAAAAGCCGTGAATTTCTTAACAAAAAAGTTGAAATACTTATTGAATCCAATAATCACAATCAATCTTTTGGACGAACAAGAAATAATAAAATAGTAATAATTAAACAAACATTAAATTTAGGCAAAATTTATTATTGTCAGATAAAAGATGTTGTTGGTTGGACACCAATTGGTGAAATTATTAATAATAAGGAGGCAGAATGACTGTGATCAGAGTTATTATTGTATTTATTATTGGTATCCTCTTGTTGTTTTTGGCATCACAAAACAATACAATAATTTCAAATGTTAAAATCTTCTATCGTACATATAATGATATACCACTATCAATCATTATGATTTATAGTTTTATCTTTGGTTTATTAGTTGCTGGTTTCTTTTGGTTAGTAAGTGAAATTAAATTACGCCACGAATTGCATCAACAGAAAAAAGCTAATGAAGCATTACTTAGTGAATTAACGGCTTTACGTAATTTACCATTTGATGATAAAATCCAAAAGGAGGAATGATGCTGATTTTAATTATTATTTTATTGTTAATTTTATTAATAGCAGTTTTTCCAGTTATTAGAGACTATTTAAAAAAGAAAAAGACTGTTGCTATTTCATACACTGAAGGTCTCGCCGCAATTATTGATGGTCAAACTGATAAAGCAATTGAATTATTAAAACAGTCAGTTACAGTCGATTCTAATAATATTGATGCGTATTTACGACTTGCCGATTTATATACCCGAAAAGGAGATACTGATCGAGTTGCTAAAATATACGAGCGATTAGCGGTCCGACATAATTTAACACCCCAAGAAGAAAAACGAGTTTATCAACATTTAGGTAAATACTATAGTTCAGTTAATCGACTTCAAAAAGCGATAACAATGTTTGAGGAATTAATAAATCTTGACAAAAATAATATTTCTAATTACGAAATGTTATTTTCGCTTTACCTCAAAACCGAACGATTTAATGATGCAGAAGAGCTTATTAAAAAAATGACAAAAATTCAAAATGATAAAAAGCAGATCGCTCAGTACTATGCAAACTTAGGAAAAGAACTTTTAAATCGAAATATAGAAACATCGGCAAAATATTTTAAACAAGCTTTGGCTTTAGATAATCAAAATATTGATGCTTTAACCAACTTAGCGAATTATTATTACCAAAAAGGGGAGATTAAACTTGCCATCGAAATCTACAATGAGTTTTTGAATTATTACCCTGAAAAAAACCATTTAGTAAGAAAGCATTTAGAACAAGCTTACTATGACTTAAACCAATACGAACAAGTTAGCAATTTCTATGAAAAATTATTAAAAAAAGTACCTAATGATATTGGACTATATCTTAGTTTAGCTGAAATTTATGAAAAGAAGGAAGATTACCAAAATGCAATTGATATTTTAAATAAAGCGCCATTAGAACAAAAGAAGGAAATCGCAATTCAAGTTGAACTTGCTAAATTATATCTTAAAAATAAAGAAATAAATAACGCACAATATATTTTAGAATCCTTAAGCGAACATTTAAAATAACATAATAAATCAATTAAGATAATGTTAGAACGATTGACACCATTACTACAACAATATCATAAGGTAAAAGAACGCTATAAGGATACCATTCTTTTATTTCGAATGGGTGATTTTTATGAAATGTTTTATGACGATGCTAAAATCGGTTCTCAAGTATTGGGATTAACCTTAACTTCAAGAACCCATGGTAAATCGACAAAAGTTCCGTTAGCGGGGGTACCTGTTAAATCCATTGATAATTATATTGCTCGATTAGTAAACGCTGGTTTTAAAGTTGCTATTTGTGAACAATTAGAACAACCAGGTATTAATAAATTAATAAGAAGGGATGTTATTGAAGTCATCACACCAGGGACCGTCATTCGACCGACTTTATTAGAAAATGACAAAAATAATTTTCTATTAGCAATCATTAGTAATAACACTGAATGTGGTCTTGCTTTTGCTGATTTGTCTACTGCTGAATTTAATGTCAGTCAGATAAATTATCAATCTCTTAATGAAACTATTCAAAAAATTGATCCCAAAGAAATTATAGTGCCCACTAATCAAAAATGCCAATTTCAATTCAAAGATGGCAATAAGATCGCTATTACTTCAATAGATGAATATTATTTTTCGTATGAATTTGCCTATGACAAATTAACACGTCATTTTAAAGTTTTAAATTTAGATGGATTTGGCATTAGTGAAAAAACATTAGCCATTCAAGCTGCGGGAGCAATACTTTATTATTTAGAAGAGACTCAAAAAAATACTTTGCCCCATATTAATAAAATTTCTATCTATGAAGAAAAAGATTATTTGCTTATTGACCGCATGACAAGAAAGAATTTGGAACTAACGGAAAGGATACGAGATAATTCTCCGCAAGCTACTTTACTTTCAATTCTTAATCGAACTCAAACACCCATTGGCGCTCGTTTAATTCGACGTTGGGTTTTAACACCTTTAATAGACATTACAAAAATTAAAGAACGGCAAGACGCAATTAATGAATTAATTAATAAAACATATATATTAAAAGAACTAACTTCAATTCTATCAGAGATTGGCGATTTAGAACGTAATGCATCCCGCATTGCAGTCGAACGCGGAAATGGCCGTGATATTATTGCCTTAAAAAACTGGCTAAAAAAAATTCCTTTAATTAAGCAACAACTGTATCAAACAAATAGTGTCTTATTACATAATTGTTTGGAGCATCTTGATGATTTTAATAATCTTATTGAGCAAATAGAAAAAACACTTAACGAGGAACAACCGTTAAGCATCACAGAAGGTGGTTTAATAAAAATAGGTTTTTTAAAAGAATTAGATGAATTAAGAAATATTGCAAATAATGCCAAAGAATATCTTCTACAATTACAAATTCAAGAGCGTCAAAAGACAGGTATTCCTAATTTACGTGTTAATTATAATTCAGTTTTTGGTTATTACATTGAAATAACGAAATCATATCTCAATTTAGTACCTAAACACTATATTCGAAAACAAACTTTAGTTAATACTGAGAGATTTATTACTCCTGAGCTAAAAGAATATGAAAATAAAGTTTTAAATGCAGAAGAACGAATAAAAACATTGGAATATGAGTTGTTTACTGAATTACGAAAATCTGTTGCCAATGAAGTACCTAAAATATTATCAGTTTCACAAATAATTGCCGAACTTGATGTACTTTGTAGTTTAGCTCAAGTTGCAATCAATAATAATTATATAAAGCCTGAAGTCGATAATTCGGATCGAATTGAAATAATTGCTGGTCGCCATCCTGTGATTGAAAGATTAACACCCGAGCCGTTTATACCAAACGACACCTTTTTAGATCTTACAAACAATCAAATTTTATTAATTACCGGTCCCAATATGGCGGGAAAATCTACTTATTTGCGACAAGTTGCTTTAATTGTTATTATGGCGCAAATTGGTTCATTTGTACCCGCTCAATCTGCAAAAATTGGTGTAGTTGATAAAATATTTACTCGTATTGGTGCATCTGATGATTTATCGCGTGGTGTGTCAACTTTTTTAGCTGAAATGTCAGAAACAGCTAACATCTTAAATAATGCAACACCAAAAAGTTTAGTAATTTTAGATGAAATCGGTAGAGGTACAGCGACTTATGATGGTTTAGCAATTGCTTGGGCAGTCGTTGAATATTTACATCAAAATGAAAAGATAAAACCCAAAACACTCTTTGCAACTCATTATCACGAATTGACTGATATTGTTCAATACTTGCCTCGGGTAAAAAATTTAAACTTTTTAGCAAAGGAGAGTGAAGACAGTATTATATTTCTGCGAAAACTTGTTCCAGGTAAAGCAGATCGTAGTTATGGCATTGCAGTAGCGAAACTTGCAGGATTGCCAGATGAGGTAATTGAACGCGCAAATGATGTATTACAATATTTTGAAAGGCAAGAAGAAGCGAGTATAAGTAAATTAGGTACCCAAAAAGATTTACAGATATCAATCTTTACTCCCATTTCACACCCTTTATTAGAGCAAATTCGTAATCTGAAAATTGAGCAATTAACGCCAATTCAAGCATTAAACTTATTAGATAAAATAAAAAAAGAATTAGAAAAATAAAGAGGGCTTGAGTTTTGTGTGTGCTCAAGCCCTAATAAAATAGAGTTAAAATTATTAGTGTCTTATTTCAGCTTCTCGTTCCATTCTTTTCATATTATCATATCTTTGACGACCGCGTTCGGTTCGGAAATTAAACTTATTACCATAGCCCATCTCTTGTAATTGGTCCAGTGTAGTCATCAGATAGTTATCATCTGCAGAAACACCGCGTAATTCACCCGTCTTTTCCTGTTCTACCGGCATTAAGATTTTAGTAATTACAGCAGAAACATCTTTTCTTTCTGCAGTAACTTGCCAATAGACTTTCATACCTGGTTTACCACCAATGACGAATTGATTATTAGAAATATCTTCTGCAACATATACAATATCAGGTGAACCAACACCCGTGAGTTGAATTCTTGGCTCTTTGGTTAAAGCCGAAAAATAATCAGGTAGATTGACAACTATTCTTCCATCATTGCCAATAACTGCGACACCATCATAAGTAACAAGCAGTTTTGGTGATTCTACTGAGAAGTGATTTAAGAACTTGCCATTGGGGTCAAGCGGATGGTCAATTTGAAATGACTTACTATTACCAACCAAAGCACCACAACGAAGTTGTGAAGAAGCCGATGCAGTTTGACCATTAAATGCTGCAGAACTACTATATGCAGAAGGAACTTTTGAAGCATAATTAGTAGTAAAACTATAATGTGCAGCAGATGTATCTTCACGGCCACCAGCAACCATTGAATAATAACCGCTCGCCGAATTAGCATAACCGCCACCTACTGTTGAAGAAACACCACTGGCAGTATTATAAGTTCCTCCACTTACAGTTGAATAATTATTAGTAATTTCATTTAATAATCCTCCACCAATAGTTGAAAATTCACCATTTGCATGATTAGACTCTCCGCCACCAATGGTCGTACGATCACCGCTTGCCCAATTATTTAAACC
>CBFGJZ010000017.1:21042-36663 GCA_965649215.1 Caldifarciminota bacterium | reverse complement strand
CGGGCGGTGTGTACAAGACCCGGGAACGTATTCACCGCGGCATGCTGATCCGCGATTACTAGCGATTCCATCTTCACGCAGGCGAATTGCAGCCTACGATCCGAACCATGGGTGCTTTTATGAGATCCGCTTGCTCTCGCGAGCTTGCTTCTCATTGTAACACCCACTGTAGTACGTGTGTAGCCCTAGGCATAAAGGCCATGATGACTTGACGTCATCCCCACCTTCCTCCCAGTTAACCCGGGCAGTCCGATTAGAGTGCTCTACAAGTAAACTTGTAGTTCGCAACTAATCGCAGGGGTTGCGCTCGTTGCGGGACTTAACCATACATCTCACGACACGAGCTGACGACAGCCATGCAACACCTGTGCCAGCTCAAAGGATTACTCCTAAGTCGTTACCCTTTCGGGCTCCTACCACTGGCATGTCAAACCTAGGTAAGGTTCTTCGCGTAGCATCGAATTAAACCACATACTCCACCGCTTGTGCGGGTCCCCGTCAATTCCTTTGAGTTTCAACCTTGCGGCCGTAGTCCCCAGGTGGTTCACTTAATGCGTTAGCTTCGGCACTACCACCAAAGTGGTAACGCCTAGTGAACATCGTTTAGGGCTGGGACTACCAGGGTATCTAATCCTGTTTGCTCCCCCAGCTTTCGTGTTTCAGCGTCAGGTACATTCCAGGAGACTGCCTTCGCTATCGGTGTTCCTTCTGATATCTACGCATTCTACCGCTACACCAGAAGTTCCATCTCCCTCTCCTGTCCTCAAGACCAGAAGTATCGGAAGCAATTCTTTGTTTGAGACAAAGGCTTTCACCCCCGACTTTCCAGTCCGCCTACACACCCTTTACACCCAGTGATTCCGGACAACGCTCGCCCCCTACGTTTTACCGCGGCTGCTGGCACGTAGTTAGCCGGGGCTTCCTCTGAGAGTACCGTCACCATTTGCGCAGTTACTCGCAAATGGCATCGTTCCCTCTGACAGTAGTTTACATCCCGAAGGACTTCATCCTACACACGGCGTCGCTGGGTCAGGCTTTCGCCCATTGCCCAATTTTCTAGACTGCTGCCTCCCGTAGGAGTTGGGACCGTGTCTCAGTTCCCATGTGGCCGGTCACGCTCTCACGCCGACTACCCGTCATTGCCTTGGTGGGCCATTACCCCGCCAACAAGCTGATAGGACAAGGACCCATCTTAAAGCGACAGCTTGCGCCGTCTTTCTTCATATCGACTTGCGTCAATATGAAGATATGGGGAATTAGCTCTGATTTCTCGGAGTTATGCCCCTCTTTAAGGCAGGTTATCCTTGTATTGCTCACCCGTGCGCCACTAGACTTACTCTGTATTGCTACAGAATAAGCCCCGTTCGACTTGCATGTCTAAGACACGCCGCCAGCGTTAGTCCTGAGCCAGGATCAAACTCTCAAAAAATTGAAAGTTGTAAAATTAATGGCTATCGAACACGCTTGTAAAATTTCCCAATTGTCAAAGATCTTTACTCTTGTGAGTAAAATATTATATAAAATTATTTTATTTTGTCAAGAGTTATTTTTTATCTTCTTTTTTACTTTCGGATTTGACTTCACTCTTATCACTTTTCGTTTGTTGCTCTGGTTTCTTTTTGTAGTCGGTTATATAAAAACCACTACCTTTGAAAATAAAACCAGCGCCGGCAGAAATGAGACGCTTGACACTATTACCACACTTAGGACATTTTTTAATTGGTTTATCAGTCATCTTTTGAAATTCTTCAAAATGATGATGACAACTAAGACACTCGTATTCGTAAGTCGGCATCGCTAACACACAGAATGCACAAAGACACTGAGACACAGAAGAGAAAACAGAGATTTTCTAAGTGTCTCAGTGCCTTTGTGGTGAGTTTTCAAATTAGTATTCACCGCCGTAACCGCCGCCTGGCATTGGTGGAGTTGGTTTTTCTTTTTCAGGTAATTCTACAATCGCACAATCAGTTGTAATCAAGAGTGAAGCCACTGAAGCTGCATTTTGCAATGCGGTACGGGTAACTTTGGTCGGATCAATCACCCCACACTCAAACATATCGCCATACTTCAAAGTCTCGACATTAAACCCAACATTCGTTGCTTCATTCTTAACTTTTTCAACAACGATTGAACCTTCGACACCGGCATTTTCAGTCAATTGTCGGAGTGGTGCTTCTAATGCTTTCTTAACAATATCTACACCAATCTGCTCATCACCAGGTAGTTTCATCTTTTCTAATGCAGGAATACAACGAATCAAAGCAACACCGCCCCCGGGAACAATACCTTCTTCGACGGCTGCGCGCGTTGCGTGTAATGCATCTTCAACCAATGCTTTCTTCTGTTTCATTTCTACTTCCGTCGCGGCACCAACATTAATTACGGCAACACCACCGGCCAGTTTTGCCAATCGTTCTTGCAATTTTTCTCGATCGTAATCCGATTTAGTCTCTTCAATCTGTTTGCGAATCTGTTCAATGCGAGCTTGAATCTCTTTTTTCGAACCGGCACCTTCAACGATCGTTGTGTTTTCTTTATCAATCGTCACTCGTTTTGCCATCCCCAAATCAGTGATTGAAACATTTTCTAACTTAATACCAACATCTTCAGAAATCAGTCGACCATTAGTGAGAATTGCAATATCTTCCATCATAGCTCGTCTACGATCACCATAACCCGGTGCTTTCACAGCGCAGCATTGTAAAGTGCCACGAATCTTGTTCACAACTAAAGTTGCTAATGCTTCGCCTTCAACTTCTTCGGCAATAATTAAAATTGGTTTACCTTTCTGAGCGATCTTTTCTAAAAGGGGTAACATATCGCGAGCAGCGGAAATCTTCTTTTCATAGAGTAAAATATAACAATCTTCTAAAACGCATTCCATCTTGTCAGGATTAGTAATAAAATATGGTGAGAGATAACCACGATCAAATTGCATACCTTCAACTACTTCTAAGGTAGTTTCCATTGACTTTGCTTCTTCAACTGTAATCACACCTTCTTTGCCAACCTTTTCCATTGCGTCCGCAATTAACTCACCAATTGAAGTATCATTGTTCGCAGAATTAGTTGCAACTTGAGCAATTTCGGTACGACCACTGGTCTTTTTCGAAATTCGTTTCAGTTCTTCAACTACTTTTTCTACTGCTTTGTCAATTCCCCGTTTTACCGCCATTGAGTTAGCACCAGCGGATACAACTTTTAAACCTTCTCGGAAAATCGCTTCGGCTAAAATCGTTGCCGTCGTAGTACCATCACCTGCGACATCCGAGGTTTTTGAAGCAACTTCTTTAACCATCTGCGCACCCATATTCTCGAATTTATCTTCCAGTTCAATCTCTTTCGCAACTGTAACACCGTCTTTAGTAACAGTTGGTGCGCCCCATTTCTTGTCAATGATCACATTGTGTCCTTTCGGACCCAATGTCACCTTTACAGCATCGGCAAGAATCTGGGCACCTTTAAGCATTGCTTTGCGGGCTTCTTCACTAAATTTTAAATCTTTTGCTGGCATATTTCTCCTCCTTTATTTCTCTTTCTCGACGATTGCTAAGACATCGTCTTCACGCATAATTAAATACTCTTTATCATCGATTTTGATTTCGTTACCGGAATATTTCCCAAAGAGAATGAAGTCGCCTTTCTTCACTTCCATTGGAATCCGATTACCCTTGTCATCAATCCGACCAGGACCAACTGCGATAACTTTACCATGTTGTGGTTTTTCTTTTGCAGTATCGGGAATAATGATACCGCCTTTTTTCACTTCTTCTTCAATGCGTTCGACCACAATACGGTCAGCTAATGGTTTTAACTTCATAGTAACTCCCTCCTACTTTTAATAGTTAGTAAATTTTGCATCATTACTTTTTCTTTATTTTTCCCATCTCCAAAAAGCGCGACCATTGGACATGGGCAATCTTATTATCGCTAAAGCTGATTTGTAGATTACCTTGATAAGCATTCTTGATCGCTTTACCAATCATCACGGCTAAATTTTCTGTCGTTGTCTCAACAATAAGATTATCCTTTTGGTATTTTAGACTCATTATCCGGGCTAAAGGATTCCGAAAACTTTCTTTCTTTTCCTGATTGTGAATTAAATGAACCAATTCATCTTTAACCGTATGGAAAAAATCACCACTGATTACAACCTGTCCCATAAAATAATGATCATCAATCTTACGACACGCTGGGCACTTATGTTTTTCGGCAACTTCGCTGACGACTTCTCGGATGTGTTCATCTCGAATCCATCGTTTCTTATGAAAAACCAGCCCACAACTCGGACAAATGGTTGGTTCTTTATATGCTTTTGATAATAAATAAGGGTCAGTTAATTTCGGTTTTGGGTCTGACCTACCCGTTCCTCTTGTTGATGGCATAATCTTTCCACTTAATTAGACCACTTTGAAAACGAATCAGGCTATCTTACGAATCTTAATAATCATTCGTAGAGATGATTTGATTCGAATCATTCGTGGTTAAAATATGGGCGATACCTGAATTGAACAGGTGACCTCTTCCTTGTAAGGGAAGCGCTCTCGCCGACTGAGCTAATCGCCCGTAAAAATACAAAATCCTTGAAACCCAGTTTTAATACAATACATCTTAAAATACGGGTTTCTTTATAAAAACATCTTTACAACTAACAGAATAAGTATAACAAAAATAACCCTGCTGTCAAGTAAAAACCAATACTATTAAAAGATCATAAGGTGTTGTTCATCGTCATAAGTTGCCAACAATAAAGCATTAAAAAATATCATTTAAAGAATCGACTGGTCTTAAAACAGCACTTAAACGAGATTAAGAATTGGTGGTTGATGAACAAACTAAATAGTGAAGTTTTAGATAAAGTACTTGAAGTTACCCAAAAAGCCTATTTTAGTCAAATCAGCAAGGCTACAAAAAACAAATAACAATTTGTCCCTTAAAAATAAAAATTAAAGCCCAAACTCATCAAGCATCTTTCTTGCTAATAATGCTGATTTCTCTTTATCCTTTATCTCAAGCATCAAATCAAATTTAATACCTCTGGTCGTTTGCACAAACTTCTTAAAATGTCTTATATTAATGTGCTCGCTATGAGTACCTTTATTGGTTTTTGGCTTTTGACTACTGTAATCAACCATTAAAATACCATCTCTTTTGTGCCAGGTTTGGCTTGCTAATAACATTGCTTGCTTAATAGTCTCTTTATTATTTAAGCATTCGTGATGGAATGAGTCAAATAACACCGCAATACCAATTTCCCTATATACAAAAAGACAATCTTTCAGACTATATGAGACATGGTCATTCTCAATCACCAGTCGCTTTTTAATCAGGGATGGTAAGTTCTTATATACATTAATAAACCGCTGGATAGCTTGGCTTTTATCGCCATAAACACCACCAATATGAATCTGCACTTTGGCAGTCGCATTCAATTCAAGTAAATCCAATACTTCACAATGATAAATCAGTTCCTTAATACTTCTGTTTACAACATCTTGATTTGGTGAATTAATCAAAACAAACTGGTCGGGATGCATGGAGATCCGCATCTTGTGCTTTTTAATGTAATTGCCGATTTGTCTAAATCTCTCTTGAAAATATTTCTGCCAATTAAGAGTGCAGATCGGATGTGATGCAAATGGCACTAAATCGGAACTGATCCGAAAAAATAAAAGATTATGGTTAACATTATATTGTAATATCTGCTCAAGACAATTAAGATTATTGGTTACCTTCTCAATAAGATTCTTGTCTGAATACGAAGCCAATCGAAAAGTACGATTAGCGGTGCAACCAATCGTGCGGTTAATACAAGGATACCCAACTCTCAACGATTTCGACCTTTGCCGGAATCAGTAATTTCTACTAACTCTTTAGGAAACGGATTTAAAAAAGTCTGCTCTAAGAGATACTCATTATTAAACCGCACTGCCCAACCTTCAATCATTTTAGTAAGGACACTTAACGGAATTCGCTCATCCCGATACTCTTCAATTAAGTTTAAAAAGAATTGCCGTTCAGCTTTGTTTAATTGCTCACTCACCCCACCAAAGGCATGCATTAAAACGTTAATCCAAGCTGAAAAAGTTGGTGGTTTTTTGAATAATTCATGCAGCGTTTTCTCATAGGCGGCAAAGACCGTATCGATTTTTAATTTCTCTTGATTGGCAACAATCTTACCCAATTCTCTTAATTTCACTTGACTGTGTGCCATAAATAATAATTTATTAACGGTCTGAAATCTAACCAGTTCCTTCATCTGTTTAGTTTGTTTACATAAACGAAAACCAGCTAAAGTGAATAATTTAGTTAAAAAATACTCTCGAATTGTAAAGTTTTTTAACCTACCTTCGTCTTCAATTGCTAAACCACCAAATCTCTTCATAACTTCACCACCAAAAATTCCCTGGCCACTAATTGCTCGGGCATCTGGATGAAAACCATGATAAACTTTCACACTATTAATACCGCACGAGGGCGAACGATATTTTAAGATAAAGCCATCAATATCTGATAAATTACTAAGATATTTATCAACAAACGATACCATCTCTTTGGTAACATCTCTTTGAGTAGCAGGTTGATAAAGATATAACTTTTCTTTTTCCCTGATCACTCGAATCGGATCACGGGGCACGCCTAAGCCAATCTCAACTTCTGGACAGACCGTGATATAATTAACAAATGGTTTTAGCTGGTCAACGGTATAATCCAACACAATATCGCCATTATAACGGCATTTAGCAAAACCAAGACACTTACTAACCACAACATTTGGTTTGGGAAATTTTTTCATAACTATAATTTAACCAAGCAATTAAACTTATGTCAAGTTATCCTTGATTTTCGCTTATTCGCAAAATATAATCAAACTATGTCCCGTTTAAAAATTATCTTGTATCTCGGGATTGGGTTAATTATGCTCTCGTTTGCTTCAATTTTAATTAAACTCACCTCCGCCCCAAGTCTGGTCATTGCTGCAGGCCGTCTTACAATCGCCGCATTAATCCTGCAGCCAATCTTTTGGGCACGCTTTGCTGAACTTAAGTTTGAACTTCAAAACTCAACCTGGCGTCTGATAATTTTAGCTGGCAGTTTTTTAGCCATCCATTTTATTTTATGGATTGAATCATTAAACCACACTTCAATACCCAGTTCAGTTGTTTTAGTTGCCACTGACCCAATCTTTGTTGCAATTTTATCCCCAATCTTTTTAAAAGAAAAAGCTTCCTTAAAAATCATTATTGCCATTATCTTAGGTCTTGTCGGGACTCTTATCATTGCCAGCCAGGGGATCAGTTCTTTAGCAATAACCAAAGGCAACTTATTAGCTCTTGGTGGTGCACTTTGTGCTGGTGGTTATTTGATGGTCGGTAGAAAAGTTCGTGCCCAAACTTCGTTGCTATCTTATATCTACATTATGTATACAACCGCCGCAGTCATATTAGTCACACTTGTCTTTATCACCGGCAATAAATTTACTGGCTATGGTTCTCAAGATTATCTTTTTATTGCTCTGCTTGGCATTGGTCCGCAGTTAATTGGGCATAGCAGTTTTAACTGGGCATTACGATATTTAACCGCACCAGTTGTCGCAATGGCAATCTTAGGTGAACCCATTGGCACTTCTATCTTATCTTGGCTCATCTTAAAACAACCACCAACTATCATTGAAATTATTGGTGGCATTATTATTTGCCTTGGGATATATTTAGCGATAACAACCATTAATAAAACCTCTAACAAATAATCACTATCCATTACACAATCATTCTATTAATATTTAAATTTATATTAAGCTGGAATAGCGAGTATTAATTAAATCCGTGCTTCGGTTGTTTTATCAAAAAAATGAATCTTATCAGTATTGATATAAAAATCTAAAGTCTCATCCACCATCCCGGCAAATTGACTATGCAAACGGGCAACCAACAACTTATTAATACCAATATCCAAATAAACAACAGTTTCATTACCCATCGGTTCAACCACTTGCACTCTGGCTCGAAAAGACGGATATTGCTTTTGTGGGTCTTGATATAAAATATCTTCGGGACGAATCCCAATGCAGATTTCTTGGTTATAATAAGAACTCAGTTTATCTTTGTAAATAGGGGGTAAGTTGATTGTAATGTTTTGACTGACGAATTGCAAATTATTACCATTTTTGATAATACCATCAATAAAATTGATTGGTGGACTCCCAATAAAACCCGCGACAAATTTATTAACTGGTTCATTATAAAGTTTAAGTGCTTTATCAATCTGAAGCAACTTCCCACTCTTCATAACGCCGATTCGTTCACCTAAAGTCATCGCTTCGGTTTGATCGTGCGTCACATAGAAAGTAGTGGTTTTTAAACGACGATGCAATTGAGTCAATTCAGCTCGCATTTGAACCCTTAATTTCGCATCAATATTAGAAAGGGGTTCATCGAACAAAAACACTGATGGATTTCTGACAATCGCTCGGCCAACCGCAACCCGTTGTCGTTCGCCGCCCGAAAGCTCTTTTGGTTTACGCATCAACAGATGGTCAATGTTTAAGATTTTAGCCGCCTGCTCAACCCGATTTTTAATTTCATTTTTGGCAACTTTTCTTAATTTCAAACCAAACGCCATATTATCAAAGACATTCATATGCGGATAGAGCGCATAATTTTGAAAGACCATTGCAACATTGCGGTCTTTAGCTGCTACATCGTTAACCAAACGCTCACCAATATAAACCTTACCACTACTCACTTCTTCTAAACCCGCAATAATTCGCATCACCGTTGATTTGCCACAACCCGACGGACCGACTAAAACAAAAAATTCACCATCTGCAATTTCTAAAGTTATATTATCAACAGCAGTAACTTTACCATTAAATATTTTCGTTACATTTTCTAAATAAACCCGACTCATTTTGGCTACTTATTTTTCTAAAACAGAAAAAGACCAATCTTGCTTATTGTATTTCATAAGCAGAAGTATCAAGTTTTTCCGATACGACTTGTCTTCTTGTCCAAATTGTCTCAATGATTTTGGCAAGGGTTGTTTTTAAGTGTTTTCTCTGAGATACAATGTCAACAAAACCATGTTTTAAAAGAAATTCTGCAGTTTGGAAACCATCGGGTAATTTTTCACCGATGGTTCCTTGAATGACGCGAGCACCGGCAAAACCCAATAATGCTTTTGGCTCAGAGATAATAATATCACCTAATGAAGCGTATGATGCCATCACACCAGCCATCGTTGGATTGGTTACAACCGAAATATAAGGAATACCCGCTTCGTGAAGTAAAGCTAATTCGGCCGAGGTTTTAGCCAGTTGCATTAACGAAAAAATCCCTTCTTGCATTCTCGCACCACCCGAGGTCGCCACAATTACTAATGGCAATCTCATTTCTCGTGCTTTTCTAATCGCGCGGGCAACCTTTTCACCAACCACTGACCCCATGCTCCCACCCATAAAATTAAAATCCATCGATCCAAATATAATTGGTTGTTTGTTAATTAAACCTTGACCGTAAATAAAACCTTCTTTATATTTTGTCTTTTCTTGGGCTTCTTGGTATTTTTCTTGATAATTCGGAAAACTCAACGGATTACCTGCCATTAAATCTGCATCATACTCTACAAACGATTCTTTATCCAAGAGAATCTCAATATACTGAAGAGCACTGATTCGAAAATGATAATTACAACGAGAACAAACAAAGAGATTTTGCTCTAAAGTTTTGCGGTATAATATTTCACCGCAACCATCGCAACGCAACCATAATCCATTACGGCTTTCACTTTTCGCATTGCCCACCATATCAACAGTATAAAATTTTAAGTATATTTGTCAACTCTTATTTATGCTTTCTTTTGATCTTACACAACAATTGTTACCTTCTGTTTAACACTGATCGCACTAACTTAACTAGAAAACCAACAAAAATCAAACCCAAAGCAAAAAATATTAAAATATCCCCATGCTTTCGATAAAAAGTGCTAGGCAAAGGTGCACTGACTGAAGAGACCAAGACACCTTGTGTAAACAAATTACTCTGACGGATAATTCTTGCATAGACATCGGTAACCAAACTAATACCATTATTGGCAGACCGCACTAACGGCACCCCATTTTCGACTGACCGTAAAATTGCTAATTCGCAATGTTGATACGGTCCTGGGGTCTTTCCAAACCAACCATCATTTGTGATGTTAACAAACATATTTGCACCACGAATTGTAAAGCTTCGGGCTAAATCAGGGAAAATCGCTTCAAAACAGATTAGGGCACTAAAATTTGGAATCGTTTTGTTAGAATCAGAAATATCAAATACCGTAAACTCTCGGCCTGCACTTGAATTGCCCATATCTGTGGTCTCAATTCTTCTAATCAAGGAAATTTTATCTCGTAGTGGTATTCGTTCAGAAAACGGTACTAAGTGGATTTTCCGATAAATCTTATCAAAACTCAATCTCCTAATTATATATGAAGAATCTTCATTAATAATTGAATCATAATAACCTTTATGCGGTACAAACAACACGGCGCCGTTATAATAGGCGGGTTTATCGCGATCATAAATTGGGGTACCGGTAAAAATATAAACATCGTTCGAATCTGCAATCTCTTGTAACCAAAAACTTAAATTTTCACTTTTCGTAATATCCACTAAAGTTGCGGTCTCCGGTAAGACAATCATATCTACTTTTTCTTGGCTTGCTTGCTTAACTAACGCTTGGAGTTCGTTTAAAAATTGATTTCGGCTTGCTCGATCTCCTTTTTCGTCAGGGGGAATGTTCGGTTGTACAATCGCTACTTTAAATAAATCAGGTTGTTTTTTAATTCTAACTAAACCATAAATTATCGGAATCGTAAACGAAAGGATTAAAACGATTAAATAGGTTAACTTATGCTTCTTCTTAAACAACCAATACCACAAAAGGTTAATCCAAATAATCCATGCGGAAAGTCCATAGATTCCAAAGATTGAACTCAGTTGGACAATTGGAATATAGGGAGTTTGGGTATAACCTAAAAACCCCCAGGGAAAACCTATTTCTGATTTAGTGCGAATAAATTCTAAAACAATCCACACCAATGGTGCAAAACCAATACCAAGAAACTTAGTTATGACTGAAAAAACAGCTGTGTATAAAGCTAAATAACCAAAAAGAATTGTCACACCGACATATAATAAAATTTTTGTGGTTAACTCAAGCGGCACATACAAAAAATATAACCACCATAAATGGAAAAAAGCAAAAACTACCCCAAAGATAAAACCATACCCAAATAATTTCTTATAATTATATTTAGGAATTATGGAGATAAGTGGTATTAATGCAAAATATGCTACAAAACGAACTGGGAACGGAGCAAACGCAAAACTTAATGCAAACGCCATTAAAATAAGAATAACAATCAAGCTAATACTCCCTTATCTTATGTTTTAATTATCACTTCTTTTTGAGTTTGATGGGATTTATAAAAAGCATCAATAATTTGACAGACTAAAAGTCCATCTGTCGGTTTAATGGGTAATTCAATATTTTTTAAGCAGCCATCAACAAAAACATCTACCATCAGATTGTATGCTTGACGTACATAGTCTTTTTGTTCCAAAATGCTCTTCGGGGTGACATTAACCAAGTGACCATGCATTTCTCGATTAATTGAAACAGGATTCAATAACGCAACACCTTTATCACCAAAAACATTGTAATAAGAAAAATCTTTCTCTTGTAAGACGCTGAAACTGACCTCAATTGTTAAGATCTGGTTTTGGGGGAACCGAATCATTGCAAAAGCTGAGTCTTCAACTTGACTTTTCTCGTTTCTTTTGTGAGCAACCCCAATAATTGAAACTGGTTTTAATGTTTCGGCAAAATAAACGGCAATATCTAAGATTTGACTACCTAAAGATAAAAATGCTCCGCCACCCGCTCGCATTTGTTCTGACCACCAGCCGGTCATTGCCCAATCAGCTCGACCGCGCAGCCAGCCAGCTTTGCTGTAATAGATTCTTCCCAGCTCTGCATTATCAATAAAACTCTTTATCAATTGGACATCTTGACGAATCCGCTGGTATACGGCGGGCATCAGAATCTTCTTTTTCTTATTGGCGACATCAATCATCTTTCGTGCTTCTTGGCTATTAATTGCCATTGGGATCTCAACTAAAACATGTTTATCATATTCTAACGCACCTAATGTCATCGGGCAGTGTAAATAGTTAGGAGTTGCAATAATGACTGCTTGTATTTCTGAATTCGTGACAAACTTGTCAAAATCAACATAATGATAAGGTACATTATAGCGTGCTTTGAGATGATTAAGTTTTCTAATATCGCTATCACAGAGCGCAATGATCTCGACCTGTTTGTTTTTCTTAAGGGCGGGCAGATAGACAATCTGAGATTGAATGCCACAACCCACAACCCCTACTTTCAATTTATCACTCATTTTGAATCCTTTCTCAAAATTATTCTCTCTTGATATTTAAATTTCATTATTGCTGATTAGTTATTAGTTTAATTTTCACAAATCATTTTTAGGTAAGATTTTTACCCGATTGCCAACAACTTGTAACCTTCCTTCACAGAATAACTTTATTGCTTCTGGATATGCAATGTGTTCCTGTTCTAACACACGAGCTTGTAAGGTTTGAACCGTATCATCATCCTGGACCGCGACAACTTTTTGAACGATGATTGGTCCGCCATCGACATCTGCGGTCACAAAATGCACGGTGCAACCAGAGTATTTTGCACCGGAATCTAAAATTGCCTGATGAACATGTTCACCATATAAACCTTTTGCGGCAGGTAATAAAGCAGGATGAATATTTAAAATCCGATGTGGGTAATGATTAACAAAAAATGGCGTTAAAACCCGCATAAAACCCGCCAAACATACCAAATCAACCTTGCGTTGCTCCAATTCTTCAATCAATCTTTTTTCAAACTCTTCTCGGTTTGCAAATTCTTTATGATTTATAAAAATTGCTGGAATGTTATGTTGACGAGCTCGTTCTAAGGCGTAGGCATCTTTTTTGTTACTGATTACAACTGCGATTTCTGCGGGAATTTCGCCTCTCTCTATGGCATCAATAATTGCCTGCAAATTCGTACCACTGCCTGAAACCAAGACACCGAGTTTCGTCTTCTCCATTAATTAATCATAAACAAGAAAATTAATCAGTCAATAGTTATTTATTAACCAAACCGCCTTCTGTTTCCTAAAAGAATAATATCGCGTAGGGCTTCGATATTTTTTGCTTTAAGCCATTTCTTTTCAAAATGAGACTCTTGAAAAATTTGGGCAAAAGCAGCTAGTGCTCGTAAATGAAAATTCCGTTCATCTTTGGTGCCGACTAATACAAATATGGCATGAATTTCTGAAGCATCTTCAGAAAAAACAACTCCTTCACGACACCGGGCAATGAGAATACCAAATTTCTTTTCGCCGTCAATTATGATATGGGGAATCGCAATATGTTTATGGATAACAGTGGTACATTCTCTTTCTTTTTCCATTAATGAGCGCCATAATATTTCTGGATTCTGATTAAACTTAGCTGCCAACACTGCCGCTACTTCTTTAAAAAATTCATCAACCGAGATTTTTTTATCAATATCCAGAATTGGACTTTCTTCAATCAGATGGTCAAAACGGTCTTTGATGATACCATCTCGTTCTCGAATAATCTCTTTCAGTTCTAATTCTAAGTGTCCATCTGCTAACTGTCGATTGGTAATTCTTTCGATAAGATGTAAAAATGCATATTCGCGCCAACCCCGCGTCTTGCCATAAAACCAATAAATCAAAAATCCACCGAGGACTAATACAGCGCTTACCAATAAAGCATCTTTCCCCATTTCGAAAATCAAAAAAATCAACCCCACTATTCCTAATATCAATGACCATGGATACCACGGGACCCGAAAACTGGGTCGATAGTTTTGAAGATGACTTTCTCTCAAAATAATAACTGAAATACAAGAAAGCAAGTTCGTTAAAATATAAACTAACGAAGCTCCTTTGATTAAAATCTCAATTTTTAGAAATAGCGTTAAAATTATAAATATGCAGGTAATGATTAAGGCATTATGGGGGGTGTTAAATCTGCTATGGATTTTCCCGATAAAACTCGGCAAGAGACCATCGCGACTTAAAGGAACTAAAGAGCGGGAAGCAGTCATGATTCCCGCATTGGCGGTGGTAAGAAAAGCAAGGATCGCCGCAATTGTTAAACCAACCCTTCCCCATCGACCCAGAAAAATATCCGCTCCATCTGAGATTGGTGTCGTCGAATTAGTTAGCTTAGCTGCATCTAAGACACCCACTGTTACTAAAACGACCATCATATAAATACAAGTTACTACAATTAAAGAAAGCAAAAAACCATTGGGTATATTTTTAGCAGGATTTTTAATTTCTTCGGCAATACTCGCAATTTTTAATAAACCCACATAAGAAACGAAAACAAACCCTGCGGTTGAAAAAACTGAACCGAAACCAAAAGGCATTAATGGGGTAAAGCGAACCAGATTAACTGCTTTAATACCACCAATAATATAAATTAATAACAAAGAGATGAGAAATATTATTAAGATAACCTGTGTCCAACTGGCTTCTTTAATACCAATATAATTAAGCATAAAAAAAATCAAACAAAACACAATCGCAATTAGCCGCAGATCAATAGGCAGGATTAAAGATGTGAAGACGGCCACACCAACTAAAGCAAATGCTGATTTCATCGAGAGTGAAAACCAACTTAATGCACCGGTGACAGTCCCAATACCCGGTCCCATACTTCGAATTATTGTAAAAATATCGCCACCGGCTTTGGGCATTGCTGTTGTCATTTCGGCAATACTTAACATACCAGGTAGTGATAATAAGCCCGCTAATAAATATGAAATAAAAACTGCTGGTCCAGCTCGGCCAAAAGCAACGCCTGGTAAAATAAACAAACCCGAACTGATCATTGCGCCCGAAGCAATCGCAAAAACATCAAATAAATTTAAAGATTTTTTTAACTTCATGAGTTTATTTTTATTGATTGATTGTTAAAATCTAAACCCTTCTTAATTCTTAATCTCACTACCATATAATAAGAAGTATTGCCTATTTGTCAATATACCACATAGCGCTAACTATTTAATTATCTTGACGAAACGAGATAAATTTATTATAGTGAATAATTAAGACTATGAGAAAAAGTCATCCGAAACCTGAATGTACTGTTTCGCAATCAGGCGTTGAAATTAAAATTATTAAAGAATTTTGTAAAGGTTGTGGTATTTGTGTTGAATTCTGTCCCAAAGATGTCCTTATTTTAGGAAATGATTTTAAGGTAAATGTCGCCAAAATTGAAGCATGTAACGGTGACAAGTTGTGTGAATTGCGTTGTCCCGATTTTGCAATTTTTGTTGAAAAACTTAAAAAAGAACAATAAACATTATGCAATTATTATCTGGCAATGAAGCCACTGCAATCGGTGCCCTAATCGGTGGAGTTCGTTTTTTTGCGGGCTATCCAATTACCCCTTCCACAGAAATCGCAGAATTAATGGCAGAAGAATTACCGAAAGTCGGTGGTATCTTCATTCAAATGGAAGATGAAAT
>CBFGJZ010000017.1:0-20943 GCA_965649215.1 Caldifarciminota bacterium | reverse complement strand
GGTGCCCTAATCGGTGGAGTTCGTTTTTTTGCGGGCTATCCAATTACCCCTTCCACAGAAATCGCAGAATTAATGGCAGAAGAATTACCGAAAGTCGGTGGTATCTTCATTCAAATGGAAGATGAAATTGCCAGCATCTGTGCTATTATTGGTGCTTCGGCGGCGGGCATGAAAGCAATGACCGCAACTTCTGGTCCGGGTTTCTCTTTAATGCAAGAAGGCATTGGTTATGCAATAATGACTGAAGTACCCTGTGTGATCGTAAATGTCCAACGAGGTGGGCCAGCTACTGGTCTTCCAACAAAAGTAGCACAAGGCGATGTAATGGCTGCTCGTTGGGGTACGCACGGCGATCATCCTATTGTCGCCTTGGCACCATGGAGTGTTTTAGAATCATTTACGCTTACACTCAAAGCTATTGAGTTTTCCGAACGGTTACGATTGCCGGTAATCATTCTTTCTGACGAAATTATTGGACATATGCGTGAAGTTATTGATGTTCCGAAAAATATCACTATTTATGAACGAAAAAAGCCTAACAAACCACCAGATGAATATTTACATTATGGCGATGAAACCAATTTTGATGCACCAATTGCTCATTTTGGCGATGGTTATCGCATTCATATCTCAGGACTAACTCATCGTCAAGATGGTTTTCCTACTAATGACCCCGAAATTATCAAATGGAAAATGGACCGTTTGCGTAATAAGACCGATTTAAATCGAGATTGGCTACATTTAGTTGAACACTCGGATCTTGATGCCAATACGATTTTGGTATCCTATGGCAGTTCGGCTCGGACTGCAATCGAAGCAAAATATGAATATGAACAAAAAACTGGCCATAAAATTGGTTTTTTAAGATTAATCACAATCTGGCCATTTCATTATCAAAAAATGGCTGAATTGTTACAACATGCCAAGCGAGTCGTGGTTGTCGAAATGAATCAAGGTCAGATGACTCGTGAAATTGCTCGGGTGCTTCGTCGTGATGTTGAAATTACTAATGTCAATCGTTATGATGGAGAATTAATAACTCCTGAAGAGGTTTTAGCAGTCTTATGAATCCAAGAATCGTTAAATTTCTTCGTTTAGACGATCGCTTTCCTCATATTTTATGTCCGGGTTGTGGCATTGGTTCGGCGATGAATGCAATGATTCGGGCAATTGATGAATCGGGTATGACCAATGATGATATTTGTGTGGTCTCGGGAATCGGTTGCTCTTCGCGAGTTCCTGGTTATATTGATGCGGACACTTTCCATACCCTTCATGGTCGCGCGATTCCTTCTGCAATCGGCGTCAAGCTCGCCCATCCTGAAAAAGAAGTAATTGTTATTGCTGGTGATGGCGATCTATTAGCAATTGGTGGTAATCATTTTATTCATGCTGCTCGGCGGAATCTTGATATGACTGTAATTTTAATCAATAATTATAATTATGGCATGACTGGTGGCCAAGCTTCACCCACAACGCCACAAGGCAGACGTGCAAAAACTGCACCTTATGGATGTGTTGAACGAGACTTTGATGCTTGCGAAATGGCCAAGGGAAGTGGCGCAGTTTTTGTTGCGCGTAGCACTACTTATCATGTACCCCATTTAAAAGGTATACTCAAACAAGCGATGAAGAAAAATGGTTTTGCTTTTGTCGAAGTTATTGCCCAATGTCCAACTTTATACGGGCGGCTCAATCGTTTAGGCGATGCGGTAAAGATGCTTGAATATTACAAAGCAAATTCAATTCCTATTTCGCAGGTAAAAAATCCCGCGGATGCGATTGGTAAGATCGTCATTGGAGTTCTCCACGATATCGAAGCGCCTGAATATTATCAAACCTATCAAAAAATTATTCAACTGGCGCAGCAAAAATGAGGAACGAAATTAGATTAGCAGGTACCGGAGGTCAGGGTTTAATTTTAGCCGGGGTAATTTTAGCCGAAGCGGTTGGTGTTTACGAAGGTAAAAAAGTTATTCAAACGCAAAGTTATGGACCCGAAGCTCGGGGCGGGGCATCTAAGACTGATATCATAATTTCTGACCACGAGATCTGGTATCCCAAGGCACGAAAAGTTAATATCTTGGCTTGTCTATCCCAAAAAGCAGTTGATTCTTATCTCACAGATATTGCACCAAACGGAATTATGATTTATGACAATTTCTATGTCCGCAGTTGTGTCACGAAACATTGTTATGGTTTACCTTTAGCTCTTAAAACTCGAGAGCGTTTTGGTCGAGAAATATTTATGAATATTGTTTTATTAGGCAGTTTAGCAGAAATTACCAAAATCACTTCAGTTGAATCGCTAAAACAAGCAATTCGCCATCATGTACCACCGGCAACATTAGAAAACAATCTCCAAGCCCTTGACTTGGGTGTGGAAATTGCCCAAAACCGATGTTAAAATCGTTACCCAACATAACAATATTAGTAAAACCAATCGCTACTAATCGTCGCCATTGAAAGTTAATAACTCAGAAAACAATTCAATTCTCAACTATCTCCAATTACTTCTAAAACCATCTTTTTGGGGCAAGTACTGTCACAAAGTCAATCTCATTCAAACTCATACTTCGTGGGTATTTTTAACGGGTAAATATGCTTATAAGATTAAAAAGCCTGTCTTTTTTGGATTTTTAGATTATACGACCTTATCCGCTCGTAAACATTTCTGTGAAGAAGAATTTCGCATCAACCAAACCTTAGCACCTGACATCTATTATCAAGTTATACCAATCGTCAAAAAAGGCAAACAAATAATGTTATCTAAGACTGCTCGCCTAACTAATAAAAAGCCTAAATCTCATTATACGATTCTTGATTATGCGATAAAAATGAAAGAACTACCCCAACAGACAATTATGACCAATCTTTTACTTAAACGCCAAGTCAATTATTCAACTATTGATCAAATCGCTAAAATTATCGCTCATTTTCACAAATCATCAAAATTTAAAGCCGAATATCAAAAATATGGCAGTATAGAAACTATCAAGTACAATTGGGATGAAAACTTTGCTCAGACCGAACCTTTTATTGATATTACCATTAAAAAGCAGAGTTATGCGAAAATTAAAGCCGCGGTTGAACAATTTTATCATACACATCAAGACCTTTTCCAAAAACGAATTGTTGAGCATAAAATCAAACAATGTCACGGTGATCTCCATTCTCGTAATATTTTTATTCAAGACCAAGTCTATATCTTTGATTGTCTTGAATTCAATCCTCGCTTTGCCGTATCCGATGTTGCCTCAGAAATTGCCTTTTTTGTAATGGATTTAGAATTTTATCGCCATAAACATTTGGCTGATTTTTTCATCAACCGTTATCTCCATTATACCCAAGACTACGAACTCTTAAAACTCCTTGATTTTTATAAATGTTATCGTGCTTATGTGCGCGGTAAAGTAACCAGTTTTAACTTAAATGACCGAGGTATGTCCAGGCAAGAAAAAGCCAGTGCCTTAAAAATTGCCCGTCAATATTTCGCTTTAGCAGAAAAATATCTTGACTGTCTTAACTCAAAACCAACTTTAATCATGATTATGGGATTACCAGGCGTCGGCAAGACCTATTTAGCCCAGCATTTAGCCGATGCAATCGGTGCCTATCACTTTTCGACTGATATTATTCGTAAAGAAATTACTAATACACCGATTGAAAAACATTGCTTTGAAGGTTATGGTAAAGGTATCTATACCAAAGAAATTTCTGCTCAGACCTATCAAACCCTCTATGAGCGAACAGAAAATTACTTAACACAAAGTAAAGCGGTCATTATAGATGCGACTTTTTCTTATCAACAATCCCGCAACGAAGCAAAAGAACTCGCAATTAAAAATAACGCTGATTTCTATATTATTAATTGCACTTGTCCGGAACGATTGGTATTGCAGAGAATGAAGAAACGCCAACAAGAATTCTCGCTTTCTGATGCCACTCCCGAAATATACTATCGGATTCGGGAAAACTTTGAAGCGGTTAAAGATATAAAAAATTACTTAGAAATTGATACCAGCCGACCAATAAAAACCAATCTCAAAAAAATTATCTATTGGTTAAAACCAAAGCATTAACAAACATCACTAATATATAATAAAACACTTTCCAGACCCTACTTAACCATCTAAATAACCCAGTCAGTCACCATCAAGACAATATATTAGCCAATAATCCATATAACCTACAAATTAACTTAGTAAATAATATAATAGATGACCTATTTAGTGAGCTGAATAACGACCCAATTCTTCATATAATAGGTGAGCCGGGGGGCTACCTAATAGGCAACCTATAAGGTGACCTACCAAGTTAACTATTTAATAACTTATAAGGTTAAACTGTGCCCTGCAATTTTATAAAAGCAAAATAAAAAAGGGGGCATTTCTGCCCCCTTGTAAATAAAATAGGTATTAGTTGTGGAGAACAAAGAAATTCCAATATGTCGGATCTGCTGGATCATCAGCGGTCGGATCTATATCGTACATTGGTTGGATTGGGTCACGACCATAACCAAAGATACCATATTCTGCTGGTAGGTCTTGGTTATTTGCGTTTAACCAGGTTGCAATTGCGATACCACCGGCAAATTCAAATTCTTGGTCTAAATAATAGCAATCATCTTCCGCACCACGGGTGATTGCGTTCTGACCTTTGAATTCAAATGCGCCATAGTGAGTGTCATAGTCCAAATCCAAATTACCCAGATCGGCATCATTGTAACGACGGGATGAATATGGATTAACTGGGAATCGACCAGGTGTAACTTCGCCATCCATATTAACAATAGCATCACCACCAGGGAACCATAAGCAAATACCAGTATCATCACCTTCTTCCCAAGATACATCTTCGCCAGGGAAGTTACCATAATGGTCTGTAGCATATGCTTCCAGTGATGTCTGGACAATGTGCATATTGTTCTTAACACTGGTTCGGCGTGCTCTTTCTTGGAACAAGACGAAGTTCGGTATCATTAATGCTAACAAGATACCAATGATTAAAATCACGACTAACAATTCGATTAAGGTGAATCCTTTTTCGTTTCTCATTTCTTAATTCACCCCCTTTCTTTTATAGAATAACACTTTCTTACTATAAATTTTCATAAATCCACTACCCTTACTCACTACCAAATTTTAACAATAAAATTCTTTTTGTCAAGACTTTTATGGATTTGTAAGCTGTTTTGTCTTTTCATTTTTATCTTTGCTATTTATTTATTTTTCAATATAGTTAGCTCAATTAATCTAATTTTTACTTTACAAAATTAAGTTTATAATTGAGTTATCTTAAAATTTTCGAGTAGGGGTAAGCAAACTTTTTAGTAAAAATAAAAACCCGGTGACGACCTACTCTCCCGTACCGTTACCAGCACAGTACCATTGGCCCTGGAGGGCTTAACGACTCTGTTCGGTATGGGAAGAGGTGTTGCCCCTCCGGTATTGCCACCGGGTATAATTAACCATATTCACTATTAGAAATGGCAGGCATCATAAGCCGCACGGCTGATTAGTATCACTCGGCTAAACACATTACTGTGCTTACACCTGTGACCTATCAACATCGTAGTCTACGATGAGCCTTCAGGGTTTTAATCCCTTGCGGGACTAAAACACGGGAGACCTAATCTTGGGAGGGGTTTCCCACTTAGATGCTTTCAGCGGTTATCCCTTCCATACTTGACTACCGAGCTGTGCTCTTGGCAGAACAACTCGTGCATCAGAGGTATGTTCATCCAGGTCCTCTCGTACTGTGGACGACTTCCCTCAAGTCTCCTACGCCCACGATGGATAGAGTCCGAACTGTCTCACGACGTTCTGAACCCAGCTCACGTACCGCTTTAATGGGCGAACAGACCAACCCTTGGGACCTTATTCAGCCCCAGGATGCGATGAGCCGACATCGAGGTGCCAAACCGGGCCGTCGATGTGAACTCTTGGGCCCGATCAGCCTGTTATCCCCGGAGTACCTTTTATCCGTTGAGCGATGGCCCTTCCATGCAGTGCCACCGGATCATTAGGCCCGACTTTCGTCTCTGCTTGAATTGTAGTTCTCGCAGTTAAGCCGGCTTATGCCCTTACACTCACCACACGGTTACCGTCCGTGTTGAGCCGACCTTTGGGCGCCTCCGTTACCGTTTAGGAGGCGACCGCCCCAGTCAAACTGCCCGCCTGCCACTGTCCCTTAACAGGATTCACTGTTAAGGTTAGAATTCCAACAAAACAAGGGTGGTATTTCACTGGCGACTCTGCTCCACCTAGCGGCAGAGCTTCACAGTCTCCCACCTATGCTACACATGCTTTGCCAAAATCCAATGACAAGTTACAGTAAAGGTTCACGGGGTCTTTTTGTCCAATCGCGGGCAGGCGGCATCTTCACCGCCGCTACAATTTCGCCGGGCTCCTCGTCAAGACAGCGCTCTACTCGTTACACCATTCGTGCAGGTCGGAACTTACCCGACAAGGAATTTCGCTACCTTAGGACCGTTAGAGTTACGGCCGCCGTTTACTGGGGCTTCGGTCAGATGCTGCCCCGCGATTGCTCGCAGATGACATCCTTCCTTAACCTTCCAGCACCGGGCAGGTGTCAGTCCCTATACATTGACTTACGTCTTAGCAGAGACCTGTGTTTTTGTTAAACAGTCGGTAGAGCCACTTCTCTGCGGCCTGCTTGAAGCAGGCACCCCTTCTCCCGAAGTTACGGGGTTAGATTGCCGAGTTCCTTAACGAGGGCTCACCCGAGCGCCTTTGGATATTCTCCTCACCCACCTGTGTCGGTTTACGGTACGGTCAGCCTAAGTTCTGACTTAGAGGATTTTCTCGGCAAAAATGCAACTCGAGTTCTTCTGATTGCTCAGAATCCCATTCCCAAGCAAGAATTACGAGTGCGGATTTGCCTACACTCCATCTCACTTGGTTAGACCGGGACATCCAACACCCGGCTCGAGTATTATTTTTGCGTCCCCCCATCGTTCGTAACGAACTTAAACTGGTAGCGGAATATTAACCGCTTTTCCATCACCTACGCTTTTCAGCCTCGGCTTAGGGACCGACTAACCCTGGGCGGATTAACCTTCCCCAGGAACCCTTGGGTTTTCGGCGTGCTTGTTTTTCACAAGCATTATCGCTACTCATTCTGACATAATCACTTCTGCTTCGTCGAATGCATCTCGCGATGCATCTTCAACCTACAACAGAACGCTCCCCTACCCAGCATTGCTTGCGCAACGCTGCCACGGCTTCGGTATTTAGCTTAAGCCCCGGTAAATTTTCAGCGCAAGTCCACTTGACTGGTGAGCTGTTACGCACTCTTTAAATGATTGCTGCTTCTAAGCCAACATCCCAGCTGTCTTAGTAAACTCACATCTTTTCCCACTTAGCTAAAATTTAGGGACCTTAGCCGGTGGTCTGGGTTATTCCCCTCTCGGCAATGAAGCTTAGCCCCCACTGCCTCTTTCCTTGGCTCTAAGATGACGGCATTCGGAGTTTAATCGGGTTTTCTCCAACTTAGTTGGAGATCGCCCATTTAGTGCTCTACCACCGCCACCAAACGCCAAAGACTGTTCCTAGAAACATTTCGGGGAGAACCAGCTATCACCCGGTTTGGTAAGCCTTTCACTCCCATCCACAGTTCATCCGAGGGTATTGCAAGACCCACCGGTTCGGACCTCCCTCCGGTGTTACCCGAAGTTCATCCTGACCATGGATAGCTCACACGGGCTTCGGGTCTATCTCATCGAACTTAGCGCCCAATTAGGACTCGCTTTCGCTACGGCTTCTGTCATTACTGACATTAACCTTGCTCGATAAGATAACTCGTCAGATCATTATGCAAAAGGCACGCGGTCACTAAATTTGCCAAACCTTGCGGAAAGGCAAATTCAGCTCCCACTGATTGTAAGCATATGGTTTCAGGTTCTATTTCACTCCCCGCCAGGGGTTCTTTTCGCCTTTCCCTCACGGTACTTGTTCACTATCGGTCAACCACGAGTATTTAGCCTTATCAGATGGTCCTGACAGATTCCCACAGAATTTCTCGTGTTCCGTGGTACTTGGGATTTAATCTAAGGAGGACTTTCTAATTTCGCCTACTGGACTATCACCATCTATGGACTGTTCTTTCCAGAACTTTTCGGCTATCAGAAAGTCTTGCTCACTCCTCCAACTCAGTGCAGTTGTTGCGACTAAATCCCGCAACCCCGCTTGAGCAACGCCTACACGCTTTAACGCTCAAGTCGGTTTAGGCTATTTCCTTTTCGCTCGCCACTACTCAGGAAATCGAATTTCTTTCTTTTCCTCCACTTACTGAGATGTTTCACTTCAGTGGGTTAGCTTTCCGGGAGAAACCTCCCAGAATGTACCGACATGACTCGGTACGGGTTGCCCCATTCGGAGATCGCCGGGTCAAAGGTTGTGTGCACCTCACCGACGCTTATCGCAGCTTACCACGTCCTTCATCGCCTGTGGTTGCCAAGGCATCCACCATATGCTCTTAGTAGCTTATGAATGAGCCTGCCATTATAAAAACTATGTTCCAAATTTTCAAAGAACACTTATTGTCAATTTATTTTAACCACAGATCCAAATTAATGGATTCTTTGGCTAACCATAATTATAATAAATTTATAAAATTTGTCAAGTGAATTTCCAGCGTATAACGGTAAAGATACCCATCCTGTATCTTTACTGTTATAGCAAATTAAGGAATTCAAAGAACTGCCATTTCCATTATACAAAATATTTAAAATTTGTCAAGAGTTAATATTTATAATTTATTTCTTAATTTCCCGAATATACAGCTTTGTTATTAAGGCATAGAAGAAAAAAATCGGATACGAAAGATGAACAATCAAAAATAAGATAAGCGCTGACACTAAACCTCGAAAACAACTGAATTTTCTTTGATATCTTTGTAGCTTGCTCATCTGATTTGTTACTAATTTATTGTAAACTTCCTCAGCAAACTTTTTATCTTCGATATAGATACCAATTTCTTGCTCATAGGGCAAATTATTTATACAGAAATTAGATGAACCTAAAAGCACCTTTTCTCGATCAACAATAATAAACTTAGCATGGCTGAATTTTTCATAAAAATAAATCTCAATATTATACTTAATAAATAATGGATATATTATCTTAGCCATCAAATTAGCAATTTGATAATTATTCTTTTTAACGGTTAAAAATTTAATTGTAATCTTTTTTTGCTTAGCGAGGTCAATAATATCTTTACTGATAAAATATGGAGAGGATATGATTATTTCTTCTTTCGCTTCACGAATTAATTTGTTAAATCGCTCAGTAATAACTTCATTGCTAATGATATAATTCTCATCTAAATTTACTCTTTTACCCGCTAAAGTTGCTTCGTAATCTTTTAATAAGGTCCTTAAAATTGCCGGTTCTTCAAATCTAATCATCATATCGTGCCATGCGTAATTATGGTCGCTAATATTAAATCCACCTAAATATCCGTAATCATCAATAATAACAAGTTTTTTATGATTTCTGCTGGCGAAAAAAATATTAAATGGACCATATGGTCGTGTTCGATAAACTTCAATACCTGCGTCACGCATCATTTTTATCATCTCTTGGGTTTGTTGGGCTTCGGCTCGTACTGATTTAAACCGATAGTAACGGGTGCTGACAAAAAAATTCGTATAATAATCAATCACAACTTTTACATCAATTCCTCGTTTCTTTGCTGTGATTAACTGTTGAGCTAATTGCCAACCTGCGCTGTCCCCCTCAAATGTCATAAATTGAACATAAATACGCTTTTGCGCTTGAGCAATCTTCTGGTTAAGATCTCTTGGAAATTCATCGTCAATTAGAATTGTATAGTTCATTAATGGTTATTATACTATTTTATTGTTTATTGACAAGTATACCTCGTTAAAATATTACCAGTTCACAATATTGACATTATTTACTATCAAAAGTATACTCAGTCGTAAAATGAAGATCTTGTTGGTAAGTACTGCCTATTGGCCGCATCCCTGTGGCGGTTCTGAGCATGTCTATTATCTTAGCAAAGGATTAAGATCATTAGGTCATGATGTCACTATTCTGACCACCAATTATCCAACCCTATCGCATAGTTGTGAACCCAACGAAATTCCAACTATCCGCGTTGGTCGAGCCTTAATGCTTACAATTAATCAAGGCACTTCTCCTTTTTCAATTGGTTTCGAAATACCCTTTAAAGTAAGACAAATTCTCATTCAGAAAAATTATGATATTATTCATATGCATAGCTGTTATCCGTTGGAATTAGGTTTTTGGACCCTTATTTTTTCTCACACAACTAATGTCCTAACGCCTCATACTGTTGGTTTTAAACGAAATATTGCTTTTAATATTGGTTCATTACTTTTTCGAAAATATATTAAAAAAATTCATGGCCGTATCTATGTTTCCAACTTGGCGCGAATTTGGAACGAACCATATTATCCAGGCGATTATCGCGTGATACCTAATGGTGTTGATACCGAAAGATTTTCTCTCTCCGTAGAACCATTCGCTCGCGAATCCGACAAATTTATTCTCCTCTATGTTAGTCGACTTGATCAAAAGAAAGGCATTTGGGTGCTCCTTGAAGCTTTCTTAAAACTCAAAGACACATTTCCCAACCTTATCTTATACATTGTTGGCAAAGGACCTCTTTTGGAAAAAGCGCGTCAATATGTTAAAGAAAATCGATTAGAAAATCGCTGTACTTTTTTTGGTTATGTTCCACGAGAAGATGTACCTCGCTTTTATCGGACCTGTGATATCTATATCGCACCAACCTTAGGAGGCGAAGCTCAAGGTATTGTTTTACTTGAAGCAATGGCATGTGCGGCACCAGTTATTGCATCTAATATTGGTGGTTATGATGAAGTAATTGAAGATGGTAAAACTGGTTTGCTCTTTACACCCAATTCTGCTGATGATTTAGCTACTAAAATAACTCAACTCATTAAAGATAATAACTTACGAAAAACTTTAGCAAATAATGGACATCTCCAAGCGCAACAGTACGCTTGGCCCAAAATTACAAAACAGATTGAAGATTATTACTATTATCTCATAAAAAAACACTGATTTCTCCCAAATTATTTTGACATTTCTAATAGTTTTGTTATTATCTATATTGATTTATGAAGATAAAGCGTTCTCTTTTGGATGATATCTTTTATAGCCAAGAATTAAAATCAATTCTATCTCAACTCTTAACAAATAGTACAAAAACTAAAATATATTTAGTAGGTGGTGCTCTGCGTGATTATTTATTAGAAAGAACTCCTAATGATTTTGATTTTGCGATTAGTGGCAAAGGCATTGAATTTGCTCGAAAGTTTGCCTTAAAAACTAAGTCGGCTTTTGTTCTCTTGTCTGAAAAAGACGATGAAGCAAGAGTTGTTCTCCCCAACGGCATTATTTTTGATTTTAATGGTCTTGGTGATAAGACTATCCGCGAAGATTTGTTAAGACGAGATTTTACGATAAACGCTTTAGCCATAGATTTACACAAACCAACAAAAATCATCGATAAATTTCACGGTTTAACACATCTCAAATCAAAAACAATCTTCCCAACTACCAATAAATCATTAATCTTAGATCCCCTCCGCATCCTTCGTGCTTTTCGCATCGCTCTAGAATTAAACTTTACCGTTAGCAATAAAGTTTTCGAATTGGCTAAAAACATTAAACTCTCTTCAGTGGCCCCAGAACGCATTGGTTATGAATTATTACGCATCTGTGAATCAGCTAAGTCGTATCACTCTCTTAAAATTTTGTATGACCTTAATATCCTGGCGCAGTTATTCCCCTTGGCCAAGAAATTATTTGATGACAAAGCATTGTTTGCCCACTCTTTACGCACTTATAAAAAAATTGAATCACTTCTTTCTCGAAAAAGTTATTTTTCTCAATTCACCGATGAATTTGCTAAATACTTTAACAATTTTCCATTTCGTCGCGCTTTATTAAAAATTGCTGGTCTTTTTCACGATATTGCCAAACCCCACACCGAATTTAAAACTCCAACTGGCGAGGTTCATTTTTATGGCCATGATAATCTGGGGGCAAAAATGGTAAGTCGTATCGCTTATGAAAATCTTCGTCTTTCTCGCAAACAAACACTAATGCTTAAGAAATTAGTTGCCTATCACATGCGTTTACATCTCTTAGCAACTGCACCAGAACTGACCGATCGCGCCATCCGTAGATTCTTTCGCGATGTTGATGATGAGTATTTTGGTCTAATGATATTAACATATGCAGATGGTTACGCAACCGCCAAAATGACTAAACATTTGGAGATCACTTTTAATCGAATGTTAAAATTAAAGCAAGTTGATGCTGCCAAAAAAAAGGTACTTCGTTTAATTAATGGTGATGATTTAATCGCATGGGGATATAAACCAGGTCCCATTTTTAAAACCATTTTACAGGAATTAGAAGAACTCCAACTTGAAGGTAAGATCACAACCAAAGAACAGGGATATGAATATCTTCGAAATAATTATCCGCTTAATTCAACTATTTAGATTGTCACATTTTGATATTAATTGCTACTTGACCCTATCTTTATTTATTTGTAATATAAACTAATGGCAAAAATTATTGCTATTACCAACCAAAAAGGTGGGGTTGGTAAAACTACTACTGCGATTAATCTGGCCGCCGCAATTTCATTAGAAAACATTAAAGTGTTGCTTGTCGATATCGACCCCCAAGCCCATACCACATTAGGCCTTGGCATTCAAAAGCAAACCGTTACGCAATCCATTTATGATGCAATTCTAGATCAGAACAAAACAAAAGATATCTATATTAAAATCAATGACTATCTTGATTTATTGCCCTCCAATATCTCTTTGGCAGGTGCTGAAGTTGAATTAGTATCTCTTTTAGATCGAGAAAATCGCTTAAAAAGAGCGATTAATACAATCGCGGCAAATTACTCTTATATTTTTATTGATTGCCCTCCAACCTTGGGTTTGATTACCATTAATGGTTTAGTTGCTGCACATAGCATTATTATCCCTATTCAATGCGAATATTATGCTTTAGAAGGAATTGTTCGATTACTGGATACAATTGAACTAGTAAAAAAACACATCAATCCCAATTTAATAATTGAAGGTATTGTTTTAACAATGTTTTCAAAACACATTAATCTCTCTCTTCAAGTTGCAGACGAAGTACGAAAATTTTTCAATGACAAAGTCTACGAAACGACCATTCCTCGCTCAGTGCGTTTAGCCGAAGCGCCCAGTTTCGGTAAAACTATTTTTCAACACGACCCGAACTCACCTGGCGCAGTAGCCTATCGTGCGTTAGCACAAGAATTTTTAAACAAACAAAACAATCTTTCAAGTTTTATAAACAATAATTTAAACACAGGAAATAATTATGACGAAAAAAGCATTAGGTAAAGGAATTCATGCTTTACTATCCCAAACGCCGGACAAGATTGAAACTGAACCTGATATAATCCAATATTTAGATATTAAAATTATTAAACCTAATCCCTATCAACCGCGAGTCAATCCCGCAGAAGATCTCTCTGATTTAGTCGCTTCGATTAAAGAAAAAGGTATTTTACAACCGGTTTTAGTGCGAACCCGCAAAGAAGTTAACACCGACACAATAAATTATGAATTAGTAGTCGGTGAACGCCGATTTCGGGCGGCACAACAAGCTGGTTTAGATAAGATTCCTGCGATTGTTAAAGACCTTACTGACCTTGAAATGATTGAATGGGCACTTATTGAAAACATTCAACGTTCGGACCTTAACATTATTGAAGAAGCTTTAGCTTACAAAAAATTAATGGAAGACTTTGCGATGACCCATGAAATGATCGCTGATCGAGTAGGGAAAAGTCGTAGTACCATCACAAATGCCTTAAGATTATTAACCCTCCCAGAATCTGTGCGTAATGCATTGATGCAGAACAAGATTACAGCAGGACATGCGCGCGCACTCCTCGCGCTTTCAACTCGTCAACAACAAGAAGAAATGTGTCTACGTATAATTAATGAGGATTTATCGGTACGGGATGTTGAAAAACTCTGTATGCCTAATCTTAAAACCCGTAATCGCTCAATAAAAACAATATCAAGAGCAACTGAACTTGACGCTCATTTAATGGATTTGCAAGAACAATTACAAAACTATTTGCGCACCAAAGTAAATATTAATAAACATGCTCAAAAAGGTGTTATTACCATTGAATTCTATTCTGATGATGACCTTAATCGATTAATTAAACTCATTATTAAAAATAGCCTTCTATAATTAAGTTAGGTAATCAAACTATTTATGAAAAAAGAGATTGAAATTATCATCACCGCTTTATACAAACCAAAAACTTTCCAACGGCGTTTAAGCTTATGGCAATTTCGTTTAATTATCATTGGCCTTATCTTCTTTATTTTATTAGGTGGATTAGGAATTTTTTTGCTTCATTATACCAATCAGCAAAATCTAACTCTTCATTATTTGATGGAACGAAATTTTCAACTGGAACAAGAAAATAAAAAAATTGCGGAATTAGAAAACCGACTCAATTATTTAGAAGCCGAGAAAAGTAAAATTGCATTAATGTTAGGAGCAGATAAAAATCCGCCTCCATTTTCGCTTCAAGACTTACAAGACGAATACCGCCCTTATTCAGAACCAGAAATATTGCTGAGTAATCGTCGCTTTCAAGCTGCCCCAACCACGGGTTATGTAATTTCTCGGGGTTATTCAAAAAATCATGAAGCGCTGGATTTAGCCACTCAATTAGGAATGCCTGTCTATGCAGTTGGTGCTGGTAAAATTAGTGAAGTTGGCACGGATACCTTTTATGGTAATTATATCATCTTAGATTTAGGAGATAATTACAAAGCCTTTTATGGACATCTCTACAAATTTATTAAGCAAACAAACGAAACGGTCAAAGCGGGTGATATCATTGGTTATGTCGGCATTTCAGGAAAGTCAACTGCCCCGCATCTCCATTTAGAATTATGGCAAGAAGTTAATGGTAAGAAAATTTATTTAAACCCCCAGCAAGAACTCAAAGCAGTTCTAAAGACATATTAATTAACTATTCTCTAAAATCTCTTTCAAGCGTTCTTGCATATTTTTTAAATGACTACCGCGCCAATAGAACTTATCACATTTTGAACAGTAAGCAAATTCTTCTTTGGTTTGATAAATATAAAACGGCACTTTACCTTTAACTTCTGTTTTTTTTACGACCATTAACAACTCATTACATCGTAAACACCTACTAAAAGGTTTTAGGGCTGAATATAACTTAAAACCTTCTAAAACTTCTTTTACTTGAGCACTAACCTTTTCGCTCTTAATAAAAAATATCTCAGCATAGCCGATCAATTTATGATTACGAGTCAATAATATTCGACCTTCTTGTTTTGCTCGATTAAGAAGGGAAAAGATTGACTGATTCGTAATATCTTCGTTGTTGAGGTAGACAGTATCAAAACCTAGCATTCGCAATTCCCGAGCCAATTTACCCAGCATAAAATCAACCAAAAATCTAATTGCCATAACCCATCATAATAATAAAGCAACTAAACAATTCTGACAAGACAGAAAATTATCTAATTGAGAACTCATTGAAACTTAAAAGGAATTAGGGAAAGTGGGGTCAAGTTCTCAGACAGCTTGAAAGGAGGTTTGCATTACATCGCTATTCGGGGTCTGAATAGCGATGAAGGAGGTTAAGATGCTTTTAGGGTGGGTGTCTGAGAACACCTTTCCCTAATTCCTAAAAACTTATTGACCAACTAAATTGTTATAAGATTATCTCATCTTACATTTATATTTTACAACAACCCTCATAAATTGTCAATATCTCAATTACAACTTAAAGATTATCTATCTAACCTTTACAGCCTACTTTTATCTTATCGAAAGTCCCAGACCGGCACTAATTGCGCTATATTTTGAAAGATTATATGCTGCGTTAAATAAAACCGGTCCTAAATTCAAACTAAAACCAGCTACTAATCGTATCTTATTATCGGCAGGCACATCAAAATTAATATTTACTGTTCGCGGTTGGACTTGGCCATTCGGCTGTAATTCATCATAAGTAAAATCATAATTAAAATTCAGCTTGGCATCTTCCCAACCTAAACCCAAATAAGGAGTAATCACTGAAAAAGTCTTACTTGCTTGGAGATTAAAATTCAATGCTGAAGAAGTAATAATATCACCAACTTTAAGATTTTGGTAAACACCTTGCAAGGCAATATCAACCGGTAGATTTTGTAGAAAATCAAACGGCAGTTCAGTTATATCTTCTTTTATTCCAACTCCCCAAAAACTAACTTTTTCATCTAAACCCGGAATTGTAAAACTGGGAATAAATCGTATTAAAATTTCTGAGCCGTAATATACGCCCACGCTCAATTGCGGCATTATAAATGGAAAGAACGAAATCCCTGTCCCTCCTGGCAGAACCGATGGAATTGCGACTGTATCTTGGCCCTGATAAACGATAGTAGAATCTTCAGGACCAAAAACCGTACTAGCAGAACCACTAAACCAGAAAGTATCAACAGTCATGGTCGATGTGTTAACATATAAACCCGGCACGCGATATTGAAAGGTTTTGCCATCTTCAGGAATTGGTATATACATCGCTTTTAACTGTAAATCAAAACCACCGGGTTTATGTGAATTAGCAGTATGGAAAAGACCTGTATTCAATGCAGAACCGAATGCGCTCACTAAGGGTCTAGTATAACCAGTTAAAACCTGCTCACCAATCCGTTGGATTAAATCAGTTGGGCTCTGTGCTTGGAGTAAGTTCATAAACACTAAAATCATAAGTACAGTGCTTATTTTTTTTATCATAACTCCTCCATCTATTATATTGTGTTTTTAAAATCCCTATGTCGGTAAAAATTGTAAATAAAAAATATAATTTGTCAAGAAGGAAAAGAGTAAAAAATTAATTCAATTACGTGCCACCTTAAAGATTTTAACTAACCCATAAAATATTCCCAATCCAATAATACCGACAACACCCAAAACAACTAATGACTGACCAAAACTGCTGATCGCATATCTAATAATCAACAATTTTAAGATTAAATAACTAATTGCGCCACTAATTATTGAAAACAATAATGACAAAAGTGATGTCTTAAGAACTATCTTACCACCTAAAGGACCGATTTTTCGACGACAGAGATAGAATAAGACACCAAAATTAACAAACGCACAAAATGAAGTTGCTAATGGAAAGGTAAGAAAACCAATCCGATACATTAAACTCCGATTGATAATAAAATTAATCACGACGGTAGCCAGACCAACCAAAGCTGGTGTTTTTGTATCTTTAAGGGCATAAAAACAAGCTGCAACGCTACGCACACCTGCCGAAGCAAAAATCCCTGGGGCATATAGCATTAAAGCCTGCGCTGTAAATAAAGTGTCTTCAGCAGTAAATTTACCGCGCTCATAAATCACCCGACATATCGGAACGGCTAAAACTAAAAACAAAGTTGCGATTGGCATTGTCAAAAGCGAAACCAGTTTTAAAGCATGGCGTAATCGCTCTTTTAAGATATCAAAAGTATTAAACGCTACCTGAGACGAAAATTCAGCAATTGCAACACTTCCAATCGCTACTCCAAAAAGACCAGCTGGCAAATGCATCACCCGATACGCATAATTCAGATAAGTAATCGAACGTTCCGCTAAAAATGTCACTAAAAAAGTATTTACTGCAAAATTAATCTGATACGATGCAAAACCGAGCACGGTCGGTAACCACAAGAAAAATACTCTTTGTAATTGCTTATCTTTAAGATTTAAATAAAAATGATATTGAAAACCTCTTTTATACAATAATGGCAACTGCACTGCAAACTGAAAAATCGCACCGATTGTAACCCCATAAGCCATACCTAAAATCGGTTCCATCCCGTGTCGGGTAAAATACTGATATGATAAAACCGGTACCACAATTGAAAAGACATTAAAAAAAGCGGGTGCTAAAGCAGGAATAAAAAAATGCTTAAATGAGTTTAAAATACCCATTGCCCAGGCCGCTAAAGCAACGAAAAGTAAAAACGGAAACATTATTCGAGTTAAAGCAATGGTCAGTTCTTGTTTGCCTGGGGTAGTGCCAAAACCATAGGCAATTAACTTTACAATCTGCGGTGCGAACACAATACCCAAGATGCTTAAAACACCTAAAAAAACAAACATCGTATTAAAGACATTAGATGCGAATCGCCAGACTGTTTTACGCTCTTGGTGTGCCAAACTATCAACAAAAGTTGGCACAAATGCAGCAGACAAAGCACTTTCTGCAAATAAATCTCGCAATAAATTCGGGATTCGGAACGCCACTTGAAATGCATCGGTTGCAAAACCTGCGCCAAACAGATAAGCAAAGACCGATTCTCGTACCAAACCAGTAATCCGGCTGATTAAAGTACCAATTGTAAAATTACCAACTCGCTTTGTAAACTTATCGAGCATATTCTATTCTCGTCATTTTAAAGACAAAAAGACGGTTTGTAAATATACAAATACATATTAAATCCTTGACATTTTTATAAATTCAGATACTTTTATATTAAGTGTTGATTGCTTATCTAAATATCACATATACCCTTAAAGAAAAATTACAACTCTCAAATTTTCAAGGTGCCATATTAAGAGGTGCGTTTGGCTATGCATTTAGAAGAACTACCTGTCCGATTAGAGACAAACAATGTGTAGAATGTATCTTAAAAACAAAATGTGTTTATGCTTATATCTTTGAGACACCAAGACCTGAAGACGCTCAAATTATGCGCAAATACGAAACTGTTCCCAGACCATTTATTTTTGAACCGCCCGTTAAAAATAAACAAGAATATCAACAAGGAGAAAAATTTACCTTTGCCCTAACCCTGATTGGTAAAGCAATTGATTACTTACCTTATTTTATTTATGCGTTGGATGAGATGGGTAAAAATGGCTTGGGAAGAAATCGGGGTAAATTAGAATTGCTTTCAGTAAAACAAGGCAAACAAATAATTTATGATGGTGAACACAAAAAAATTAAAGGTCAGATTAAAATCAAAGAATTAGCAATAAACAAACCGCGAAAACCTGTAAATGCGATAAGAATAAAATTTCTCACTCCTTTTAGAATTGTTTATGAAGGTAAAGTTGCACAAAGTCTTGATTTTCATATTTTAATAAGAAGTCTTTTACGACGGCTTGGCTTATTATCATACTTTCATTCTGAAAAACCATATGACATAGATTTTACCAATTTAATTGCCAAGGCAGAAAAGATTAAGACAATACATTCAGACTTAAGATTACAAGACCAGTTTCGATTCTCAACAAGACAACATCGTAGAATACCAAGTGCGGGTATGATTGGTGAAATCACCTATCAAGGCGACTTGACAGACTTTATTCCCTACCTTAAAATAGGCGAAATGGTTCATATTGGCAAAGGAACAGTATTTGGCATGGGAAAATATAAGATGGAGGTGATGTGATGAGTTGTAACGAAGATAAAGAGTTAAAGACAATAGTTTTAGGGGCATTACTTCATGACATTGGAAAGATAATTTTTTTGACATTAACTTTAAACAAGGAAGAGAAAAAAGATGAAAAGAATCGACATGAAAATTTAAGCGCATTTTTTATCCAAGAAGAAGAAAAAAAATTCACAAATCCTGAAGAGATTATAGATATAGTTGCACATCATAGTAAGCCGGAAGCCCCAAATGCACCCGAATGTTTAAATATTGCTAACCGAACTCCAAAACAACAAGACAATGCGAGGATAGTTTCCATTGCAGATAAATTATCTGCTAAAGAACGAAAAGGCAAAGATATAAATAAAAGTCTTGACGGAACAAAACAGAAAATTAAAGACCGCGTAGAAGTGCCTTTTCAATCTGTATTTGATGAAGTAAATCTTGGTTCTCATATATTAAAATCTGAGTCGATAAATTATTTACCGCAGGCATTAACAGCAATTGATAAAGAAATTTTATTTCCTAAGTCAGAATTTCCTAATATACAGAATTACATAGATTTATACAACAGTTTTAAACGAGAGTTTGAAAAAATACAACAAGACAATATTATTTCCATATATTTTATTTTATATAAATATATTTGGGGTGCAACTTCGACAGGCGGAAAAGAAGATATGCCAGACATTTCATTATTCGATCACACTAAAGTTGTTGCGGCAATCGCTTCTTGTATTTTTAAAGTTAAAGATAGACTTTTAGACAATTTAAAAGTTAATTTAGCTCAATTATATCAAGCGATAACCGCAAAAAATGCAACGGGTAAATTTAAAGAACTACAAAAAATCCCTCTTGTTTTATTGCTTTCTGCCGATATGTTTGGTATTCAGGATTTTGTTTACACGCCTTCGAATGAACCAGGAACTTCTAAGCGTTTACGCGGAAGGTCATGTTGTGTTTCATTATTAACTGATATTATTGCAAGATATATTGTATATGAATTAGAACTTTCTTTTGTAAATATTCTTTATTGTAGTAGTGGCGAATTTCAGATTTTGTTACCAAATACAAAAGAATGTAAAGACAAACTTAACGTAATTCTTGACGAGATTAATGAGCTAATGTTTATATGGACAAATGGCAAATTGGGTTTTATTTTTGCTGATACCGAAGTTTCTCCATTAGACTTTACAAATTGGGATGATGTATTAAAAAGAGTAGATAATAAAATAAACGCTCTAAAAAAACAGAAACTAAAAAATTTATTACAACAAGACGAAAAAAGAAAAAGTATTTTATCGCCCAAAGAAAAAATTAAAGGGAAAAAAGATATTTGCCAATCCTGTGGCAATACAATTCCATATGACAAAGAAGATAAAATATGCGATTTATGTGAGATCTTTGAACAAATTGGTAAA
>CBFGJZ010000016.1:0-37979 GCA_965649215.1 Caldifarciminota bacterium | reverse complement strand
AGTATTCTTATAGTCAATACCCCTTTATCAGTAAGTACCACAGACGATGCATTGGCAACGCTGGCTAACCCTGCTGGACTCGGTGTGGGTCGTGATTTTAATTTTTATTATCTATATGATTTTGGCTCTACTGATAGTTTAATTCCCAAACGAGATTTTTGGCATAATCAAACTTTTGTCTTGCAAATTAATAATCTGGGTATTTCTTATATTGACATGACTGATTTTCGCGTCGGTATTGGCAGTAAACTAACAGACAACTTTTTAATCGGAACAACTTATCGGCGTATCCATAGTAAAAATTTCTGGGATGCTGGTATTCTTTATCGCCCTTTGCAGTATCTTTCAGTAGGAGCAGTCGTTCAAAATATCGGTCATAAAACAACCAATCAATTTATTAGCGGTATTGGCATCAGACCTCTCACAAATCGAGTGACGCTAACTTGTGATTTTTACAGCGATGAATGGAACATGCCACGTATTGGTTTAGAAACTGAGCCAATAAATGGATTGGAACTTAAAAGCAAAATTATTTTTGATAGCCTATCAAGTTTCTCCCTCCAGATAGGAATAAATGTCGAACGTCTTAGCATTGGTTCCATCTTCGTTACTTCGATTCAGAATAATTCAGCTCGTCAAAGAATTGGTTATTTTCGAATATCCAAAGAACAACGGCATTCCCTAACAAAACTACCCTCCCGTTATTTAGAAATCAAATTAAGCGGAAGCATTGCTGATCAAAAAAGTAATTTTAGCCTCTTCGGCAATTCTGCCAATCATACTACTTACGAAATTTTACAAATAATCAATAAAGCTAAAAAAGACAAAACGATTAATGGAATTGTTTTGAAAATCGAAAATCCTCAATATAGTTTTGCTGTTGTGCAAGAGATAAAATTAGCTTTAGAAGACTTAAAAAAACAAAATAAAAAACTCATTGTTTATGCGCCCAATATGGGCATGCTTGATTACTATCTTGCGTGCAGTGGTCATAAAATTATTACCCACCCTTTAGGAGAAACGCACATTCCCGGTATCTCCACTCGTTCCTTGTTTTTAAAAGGCACACTTGATAAACTCGGATTAGAATATGATTATGAACGTATTGGTAAACATAAAAATGCACCGGAAATGTTCACCCAAGATACAATGTCGCTTGCAACCCGCGAAGTTTTAAATTCAATCCTTGATGATCTTTATGAACAGATAATCAGTAGTATCACAAAAGCAAGAAATCTGAGTATTGAAGATGTCCAACAAAAAATTAATGTGGGTTTTTATTCTGCGCAAGAAGCCCAAACCAACCAACTTGTTGATGGTATTTGCTACGAAGATGAACTCGATAGCCTTATCAAAGTAGATCATAAACTAACTTCCAAAATAACCGCAAAGCGATTTAATGAAATCAAAGAATATAATTATAATTGGTCTGCAGATCCTAAAATTGCCCTTCTTTATGCTAATGGTGAGATTACTCAAGGTGAAAGTAGCTCTGATTTTATTATGGGTGGTAATACTTGTGGTGCAAATACGATGGTAAGAACTATTCGTAAAATTCGTAAAGATAACAATACTAAAGCAATTATTTTAAGAGTTGATTCGCCCGGCGGTGACGGCTTTGCATCAGATCTAATTTTTCGGGAGTTAACTCTTGCCCAAAAAACTAAACCAGTGATTGTTTCAATGGGTTCAGTAGCTGCATCGGGTGGTTATTATATTTCAATGATGGCTGATAAAATTTTCGTCTCCCCCGCAACGATTACTGGTTCAATCGGTGTCTTTAGTGCAAAAATTGTAACTCGGGATATGTATCGAAAACTTGGCATCACAACTGAAACCATAAAACGCGGTGATCGAGCAGATGCTTTTTCAACGGATCGGAAATTTAATGATGCCGAACGACTTATTTTACAAAATCAACTCCAAAATTTCTATCATCAGTTTATCAGTAAAGTTGCTCAATATCGCAATTTAACCTTGGAGTATGTTGACTCCATTGGACAAGGGAGAATTTGGACGGGTAATCAAGCTCAACAAAATAAATTAGCCGACACTTTGGGTAATCTTATAAATGCAATCAACTATGCTCAAGAAAAAGCCCATATTAAAGAATATACAATTGTTACTTATCCAAAACTTAAAAGAGGATTTCTAAACACTGCAAGTCGTGTTATTAAAATTTTATTAGATATTATCCGATGAAGAAAGATATTGTTATCTGCCGTTGTGAAGAAATAACCGAATCTGAAATCATCGCAGTTATTAAACAAGGCTATACTAATTTAGATGCAATTAAACGAATCTTACGATGTGGCATGGGACATTGTCAGGGTCGGAGTTGTTTGATGCTCATTGCTCGTATTCTGAGTCGAATGACTAACCAGCCAATTGAAAAGATTGTTTATCCGACCTCTCGACCACCATTGAAACCAACATCTATTAAAATTCTTGCTAATTATCATCAACATGAAGAAAACTGCTGATGTAATTATTATTGGCGCTGGCATTATCGGTGCTGCGACGGCTTATTATTTAGCAAAAAAGAAACTCAAAGTAATTGTTTTAGAAAAAAGATATCCCTGTTTTGGCTCAACCGGACGATGTATTGGTGGTATTCGACAACAATATACGCATCCCTTATCAATTAAGGTAATGCTAGAAAGTGTAAAAATATTTTCCAACTTAAAAGAAGAACTGGGTAAAGATGTTGAATGGTATCAAGGTGGTTATTTATTTTTAGCGCATTCAGAAGAAAAAAAACAAACCTATCTAAAAGCTATCGAAATACAGAAGCAATTTAACTTACCGGTCCGATTTATCAGTGCTGATGATTGCTCAGCACTTGTCAAAGGATTAAACACTGATAACCTTTTAGGTGGTGCTTACTGTCCGACTGATGGTCAGGCAAATCCTTTTGCCGTAACTTACGGTTATCTAGAAGCGACTAAAAAAATGCGGGGCGAACTAGTTATGGATACCGAAGTAAAAAAAATCAACCTTGAAAAAAATAAAATTAAATCAGTTATCACAGATGACGGAAATGAATATTATAGTCCGATTGTATTAAATGCAGCTGGCCCTTGGGCAAAACAGATTGCTAAAATGGTAAACCTTGATGTTCCTATTGAACCTGAACGACATGAAAGTCTAGTTACCGAAGCCTGTGAACGTTTATTTGACCCCATGTTAGTCGATTATCGGACAGATGGCTGTTATTTTATTCAGAATTATGGAACAGGTCATTTTATCGGATGTTACACTCCTGTCCCTAACGACCCTGGTGACCATATCAATGCCTCAAGCGAATTTCTCACCGAAATGCCCCGTCGGATGGCGCGTTTAGTACCACGATTAGCTGAATTAAAAGTCATTCGACAATGGGCCGGCAGCTATGAAATGACACCTGATGGTAATCCAATTGTTGATAAAACACCCGTCGATGGTTTTTATATCTCCGCAGGAATGTGTGGTCATGGTTTTATGTTCGGACCTGCTCTTGGTAAATATATGGCAGAAATGATCGCTGATGGCAAAAGTTCCCTTGCCTTAGATGATTTCGCTCTGAATCGTTCATTTGGTCAGAAAGAAGCCATGAAATAAAATCCATATATAGTAGCGGAAAAACAAACTTTAGCTTACATTTAAAAAGTTACAAACATTTTAGAATTATTTTAAACTAAGTATACTAAGCCATATTTAGCTTATAACTTTAATCAAAAAATGACTATCAAGCAGACATTAGTATTGATAAATTAAGTAATAGCCAACTTTATAGTCTAAACTGTCTTAACATATTATTCTCCTTAAACAAAAAATAATGGGCCGACCTTAATACGTCTCTATCCGCCGCATATAGGCAAATTTTTATCTTGACAATCGCACACAATGGGCAGGCATTCGTACAGTATCCCCCTATCCTCTAATTTCTCCTATTTGTTTATGGTAAGTACTAATGTTAACAAATTCTTGGAACTTGAAATCCCTCGAGCTGTATTAAAGGCCTCTGACCTCCAATTTTAGTCGTAAGCCAAACCCCTAAACCATGTTTTCTTTTGGTAACTTCACCAATAATAGCACTATTTTTACCCAACTTGTGTTGTTGCATAGTTCTTACGATTTCTTTCGCATCTTTTTTATCCGCAATTATCACAACTTTACCTTCATTGGCCATATACAGTGGCTCAAATCCTAAAATATCACTTATACCCTTTACTGCTTTTTGTATTGGTATCGCTTCTTCATAAAGATTAATACCGAGCTTACTAGCATCAGCAATTTCATTCAGAGTTGTAGCTAAACCACCGCGAGTCGGATCACGCATCATTTTAATTTGAAATCTTTTCTTAGCTAATAGCTCAATCAAAGAGTTAAGCGGTGCACAATCGCTCTCGATTTTTGCTCGGAAATTAAAAAGACCACGCGCCATAATAATCGACGCTTCATGATCACCAATGAAACCGTTGATGATAATCTTATCACCGATTTTAATATTCTTTGCCCCTAAAGTCGGATTCTGAAAATGTGGCAACAATTTACCAATCCCGCATGTTGTTATAACCATTTCTTCGTCTTGGCTATGTCGTTCAATAACTTTTGTATCACCTGTAACAATCATGACATTTGACAAACGAGCTGTTTTTGCTAATGAAGCACAGATTTTATCTAAAGTAACTAACGATATCCCCTCTTGAATTACAAATGATACTGCAATATATAATGGTTGCGCCCCCTTAACTGCCAAATCATTAACTGTTCCACAAATTGACAATTTACCAATATCGCCACCAGGGAAAAAAAGTGGTTTTACTACAAATGAGTCAATGGTTAGACAAAAATCACTCTTTGATTTTACTAATTTAAGTTCTGCGGCATCTTCAAATTTCCTTAAAATCGAATTATCAAAATATTTAATAAATAGCTCAGAAATTAAACGGTGCATTTTTCGGCCACCGGAACCATAATCAAGAGTAATATGAGCATCCAGCATTTTTTTATCTCTCATATTTATAATATGCGGCACATGCTCCTTCTGTTGAAACCATGCAAGGTCCAACTGGATTTGATGGATTGCATACTTTCGCAAATAAATTACATTGTTTAGGAATTATTACACCTAACAACACATCGCCACAACGACATGATGTTTTAGAGATTTGGGACACTTTAATATCAAAATATTCTCGTACATCGTAACGCTTAAACTCCTTTCTAAAATCTAATCCTGACTGTTCAATTTGACCAAGCCCCCGCCATTCTGTGTCTGTAACTTCAAATACTCGCTGCATAATATTTTGTGCAGTAATATTACCATTTTCATTAACACTTCTTTGATACTGAATTGCAATCTTTGGTTTATTGTCTTTAATCTGCTCAAGAATCAGATAAATCCCTTCAAGTATATCAATTGGTTCAAAACCTGTTATCGCACATGGTTTATCAAATTCATCAACCAAAAATTGATATGGTTTTTGACCAATAATTGTAGAAACATGTCCCGGGAGAATAAAACCATCAATTTTCAAGCGCGGATGACTTGCAATTACTCGTAATGCCGGCGGTATCAGTTTAAAAAGTGGTAACACTAAGAAATTTTTTATTTTATTCTCATGTGCCTTTATAATTGTTGCTCCAATTGTTGGCGCCGTAGTTTCAAAACCGACCCCGATAAAAACAACTGTTTTATTTTCGTTATAAGCATATTTTAGCGCATCTAAACAAGAATAAACAATTCGAATGTCTGCACCCGCTGTTTTTTCTTTAGCTAAGCTACTTTTGGTACCTGGTACTTTTAATAAATCACCAAATGTCGCAATTGCAACTTTATTGGTACGGGCTAATTCAATAATCCAATCAATATCTTTTTGCGCAGTCACACACACAGGACAGCCCGGGCCTGATAACAGTCGCAGTTTATCATCTATTCGAGAGCGAATACCCGACGCCGAAATAACATTGGTATGCGTGCCACACACTTCCATTAATTTTATTTCTCGTTTAATTAATTTATTAATTTTATTAAAAAGAGCTTCGGCGTATTGGAAATGATTTACTTTCATTTTGGTTGCTGTCCCCTTCCCAAAACTGCCAAACGGCTGCGCGCAAAAAAACTCTGCGGTGACTCAGGAAAATCACTAATTAAGTCTTCCCAAATATCCTTTGCTTTAATTGTATCTTGAAGAATTTCAAAATAGATTATCCCCATTTCATATTTTACCTTTGGTAATAATCGACTTTTATTAAATTTTACGGAGAACTCATTAAGCGTAGCGATTGCTTGATTAACTTCTTTTTTTGTAACGTATAACTTAGCCAGCAATAAATAACTATATTCGGCAACTATATTCGGTTCAATCAATAATGGCTTAATAATATTGATTGCTTTATCATAATTATCCATTTCATACTGGAAAAGTGCGTCACTATATTTTTTCAAAGCATTTGAATCATTTTTTACTGAGGTTAACAAAATGCCTAAATCCAACGCATCATTGATATATTCACTTTTGGGATATTTTCGAGCGAGATCAAATATCATTTGCGGAATTGTATCAAATTGCTTTAAATAAAATAAAATTCTAATCTGTCCCCAAAGTAAACGGTCACTTAATTCAATATTTATAGCTTTTTGAGCCGTTTTTAAATCACCCAATTTAATATAGGTATTTTGTAAACCAAACCAAGCTACCTCATTATTAACAAACTGTTTAGTGAGCAATTGATAACTCTTTTTGGCATCTTCATAATTTTTGTTATGAAATTGATTTTCCGCTAACTTCAACAAATCATTTTGAGCAAATAACATTAATACAAACACAGATTGAAATAAAATCAGCAAACTAATTCTTTTCACATGCTACTCCTGCATAATCAATTCGAAATAGTTTTTAATCATAACTTCATATTCTTTAGGATAGCCCTCTCGTAGTGAACGTAAAAGTTCTTCTCGTAACTGTTTGTTTGATTCACCCAAACTACGGTCTAAAATTATCGTTGGTCGTTCAGTATAATTTTTACCAATTTGTCGTTCTCGTTTTTCTGAATAGTCCTTTTGACGAATACTTCTTTGGGCATCTAACAATCTTTCAATTACTTTTTCCTGTCGTTCGATAGTTTGGCGGGAAACATTTAATTCTGATAAATCCTTTTCAATCCCTTTCATATCTTCTAAAGCACCTTGCATACTTCCCGTCATACCGGGCAAATCACCATAATTACCACTGTTAATTTCTTGTAATAATTGTTCTAATTGAGACCGTAATTGACTTTGTAGTGACATTAAGCGATTAAGTTGTTCAAGTTGTTCAGCAGTTAAACCTCCCGCTATAGGAATCGGAATACTTGCTATTCCTTGACCTAATGACATTTGATCAGCAGTCATTTGGGATAATGCTTCCAAGAGACTTTCTAAACCCCCTTTCATACCAGCTGGTTGTTGCGCTAACATTGCTTGTCTTAAAATCTGTAAAGTAACGATATCAAGAGAATAAATAGCATCTTTTTGTAAATTATGGATTGTTTTAGTATCAACATTCATATGTACTGCTTCTTCTAATAGTTTAGCAGCATTTTCCATATTGATTATGGCGCGGGCAATTTCTTGAACCCATTTTGGTGAAATAAATAAGGATTGTCCTGACCATTTTGCTAAAGTTTCGGCAACTAAACTTACTGACTCACTAATTCGTTGTTGTCTAATTACCAGTTCCCTAAAATCTTCTCGATTTTGGGAAGGCTTAATTTTCTCTTGTTCTTGGGAAATCGCATTTAATTCACCTGCGATTTGAATCATTTTTGTTGTTACAATTTCCTGTTGTTTTTGTTTATATTTATCTGCTAAATTTTTAAGATTTTCTTTTAGAGTCTGTAAATTTTTTAATAAATTACCTGCATTATTTTTTGCTGCTTGCCGATTATTATTATTCAAACTATTATTAATATTATTTATTTGATCTTGTAATTGCATTTCGGTTAGTTCTTGTAATATATTCATAAGTTCTCTTTGTATGAGACTATCATCAATATTTTTTTCAATCATCTTCATTTCTTCTTGTAATTGAGCAATTTCTTTCCCAATTGCAGTTTGGGGAACAACAAGCGGGGGTAATTTTTCTTGGATAATTCTTTCATTTAATTGGGATTGCTGTTTATAAATTTCTTCTGCTTTACGCGCCAAGTTAGAAATCGCTTCTTCTTGTTGAATTTTCTTTAGTAGTTCTAATGCTCGTTGCAAAGCTTGTTTCATTTCTTCTGACGACAATTTTACATTTTCAAGTGCTTTACTTAATTCCGGATTCTTTTCAAGTATTGCTTGTTTTAATTTCTCTAAGTTTTGTTTAATTTCTTCTGGTAGAATCTCATTTAATATATTACTGATTTTTTCAAGTTGCTCCATCGTCTCTTTATCGAGTATTAAACCTTGTGATAAATCAGTCATCACATTATTAATTTCTTGTTGGAGCGCTCTAATATTTGCCATTAATTCCTCTTGACGGTTAATAATTTCTTGTAATTTTGACTTTTCTTCCCAGCCCATTTCTCGAAACTTTTTTATATGTTCAGATAATCGTTCTAACTCATTGGAAAGTTGCTCTTGTTTTACAGTCAGTGGTGATAAACGATCAATAGCTGTTTGATTTGTCTCAGTTGTTTTATCATAAATCTCAGCTAATGTTGGAAACCTAATTGAATAAATTTCAGTTTGAGCACTTTTATATCCCGAAACAGCATCATTATCATAAACAACCCCATAATAGCTAATCTTCTCACCTGGCAACAAATTTACTTTAGATAAATCCCAAAGATAGAATAGAGAATCTTCGGATTTATTAATAATTGTCTTTAAGCGAATGTTTGTTGTTTCATTATTACGGGGATTGGTATATTTTAATTCAAAACGAGATAAACCAAAATCATCGACTGCATACATTCCAATTAATAACTTCATACTAACTGGCAAATCGATATCCCGAGCGGGAAGTAACATTTTTATAAACGGTAGTTCATCATTTGCAACTCGAATCCGATACCAATTTGACTTTCCTTGTCGATTATCAGCTCCATGTAGGATAAATCGGAATGAATCATCCACATTGATCGTAAAACTACCTTTAAATTCATTTTTGCGAGTTTCTAAACTATCAAGCTCATACCTTCCAATTCTTAAAGCATTCTTTAAAGGAATATTAGTGGTACCAACGAATTCCACTTTAGTTCCTTTTAATGCGTAAATTTCAGAACCATAATTGTTTGATGTTGATAATTTAGTATAAGCGGGATAATTATATTTGAATACTATTTCTTTAATTTCAATTGGTTTAAACAATTCAATTCTATAAAGTGGACTTTTCATGATCGTTAAGCCAATTGGAGATTTTATACGAATTTGATAATTGATATTTTGATTTGCCAGGATTTCTGTTTCGTATATATAATCTTTTGTGAAATACTTTTTGCTTTGAAAACTAAGCTCAGAAGGCAAAGAAGATATCGGCGCCTTAATCTGATAATGAATTTTAACAACACTATCTTTATCCACGAAAATATCACCAGGGGTAACAATTAAAGATATTAATTTTTGGGGTGGATTAAAAATTAGTTGCCAACCAAAAGAAAAATGCTGTGGGGTAATAATTCGTAAAAAAAATACTGCTAATAATAAAATTATAAATATAATTCCAACAAGTTTAGTCTTTGTATAATTTATAATCTGAGTCAAATCTAAATTTGCAATCTGTTGTTGCATTTGATCAATAGATGCACATATCAAATCCTCAGAATATTGTTCTTTTCGAAAAGATTTTTGTCTACTTCCTTTATTAACAAAATTATTTACAATGTGTTCCAAGATGAGCTCCACCACTGGAATTAATTTATTATGAACCGATGGAAAGTGTTGTTCAATTTTGCGACCGATATCCTTTATCGAAATCCCAAAATTTCCTTTATAAACAATATAGACACTAATTGGTATTAATACTAAAAAGAACCAACGTGTGACAAATAAGCTGATTGTTATTAATAACAAAAAAAGAATAACTGTACAAAACAATAATATTGAAAATAATATTTGATTAACGACTATTTTTTTCCTTAAATTATTTAAAATTTTATATAATTCCATTATTTAATTATATAAATATTATCGGGATTATTCAAGTTGTCAGCTTTATGGATAAATATTAAGAATTTATCAAGTTGCTTTACTATTCTTAGAAATTTATGAATAACCTATTGATTTAATTTTCAACTACATTTTAATTTCATAAAGACCTTTCTTAACCTTCCTTTTGTTTTGCGGTATAATTATTTGGGATACAATAAAACTATTCAATAATAAACTTTTTATTTACAATAATTTTTCCATTATTTTCAAAAACAATAAAATAAATACCGCGTTTCATATCTTTAGTGTCAATGTTTGTATTATATCTACCGTCTTTTATATATTCTAGTATAGAATTTTTTATTACTCGACCTGTTAAATCAGTAATTTTGAAACCTAGCAAACATGGCTTACTAATTTCATATTGAATATTAAGTTGTCTTTGTATATTGTTATTGATAACGATGATTTTAAGGTGTGACAAAATATGATTATTTTTTTCAGAAGAAGCGATGTGAGATATAACATTACTCACATAGTTAACATCGCTAAGATTGTCTTTTGATATTTTAGGGGGAACAGGTAAAATCGACCAAAACTCATTAGTATTATTACCTTTTAACAAATAGACCTTATCAATCGCCGCGGTTATTGCAGCTCCACTTTTCGGTACACTCTTTGGATTATTATTCCACGGTATTGTTTCTAAAGCAGTCCAAATTCGACTTGTAGTATCAAAACACCAAAATTCATTGCATCCGCCGCCTTTGATTGCAAAAATTCGAGAATCTATTCTTGCTAAACTGCCACCAATTTTAATTTTTCTTTTTTTACTTTCATTAGAATATTTTAGGGGTATTGATTCATTTTCTAATACATACCATGTATCCGCAAAGATATCATAATAATAAAACTCATTTACTTTGGAACCACCTTTTATTGCATAGATCTTGTTACCACCATCATACACTAACGCTGAACCATCTTTAAAGATTTTGTTATACATTGCTGTCGGTGCATTTCTTTTTCTAATCCAAGAATCAGCATCCACTAAATAAGCATAAAATTCACAATCTTTATTTCCACCTTTAAGTAGAAATATCATATCACTCTCAAATCTATTATCTTTTTTATTACCGGGTCCTTTTACATCGTACCCACCGATTGGATCATTAATTTGTTCTTCATAATCTTTCTGCTTTTTTACATAAACTATTGCGCTGCCACCCTTTATTTTCTGTTGAGGAATAGATTTTTTTCTAATCCAGGTATCTTGATAAATGTGGTAAGCCCAAAATTCATTTGAATTGCCTTTCACAGCATAAACAAATGTATCTCCTGCACATAAGGCTGAACCTTTTTTGACATAACGAATTTTCAATGAGTCTAACCCTATCGGCCGTTCTAACCGCCATCTTTTTTGATTTATATTGAAAGCACAAAAATCACGAGTATTATTTCCTTTCAATGCATAGATGCTTGAATCGGTAAGACAGAATGTAAGTGCTCCCCCATCTTTCACTGCTTTACCATAAGGCATTGTTATAATTGAATCCAGTCGTTCCCAACCATAAAATGGCGGTGGTGGTTCAATTAAAGTAAAATGCCATATTTCGGACCACATACCATAAGGATCACCGGCTTTAACCTTCCAATAGTAACGATATGGAGGTAAGGAACAACGATAAGTTGTGTCATTATATAAAGTTTCGGAAATAATTGGAAAGAGGAAAGTCGAATCATAGGCAATTTGCAGAACATATTTATTAGCACCTAGCACTTTTCGCCAGATCAAATCAATTGCTTCTGCAATAGTATCAAGTCCATTAGGTGGGAATACTAAGTTTGGAGTTCCCATTAACCAAGTAACAGTGAAATCATCAACGCACCAAAACCATTCATCTCTTGCACCATATAGAAAACAAATTCTGACATCGTTATGTCCTGAAACAATTCCACTAATATCATGAAGTCGAACTCCAACATCAGAAACATTTGAATATTTTATAAGCCGTTGCCAACTCTGACCGCCATTATTGCTAATTAAAACAACACCTGAATCCGGAGTAAGCACGGAGTAATCACGATACCAATGCCAATAAGAAAGAGAATAATTACCTGGCATACTGCAATTAAGACGTGGGGATATCAACCATTCAAATGAATTTTCGATTGGACTATAAGAAACTTTTACTACCTCTCTTAAAATTCCCCCACTTCTTATCGTATCTTTATGCCAATCATTAGTATTCCACATCGGATTCCGTTCATTTCCACCATCGATAATACGCCATCCTCCCAGTGGTGGATTATCACCATATTTACCCCAGTTTTCATTGAAATTAGCCGTATAAGGGACAGTTTGATATTTAGGTGCGATAAATATCCTCTTAATTAAAGTATCATTGGAATTATTTTCATCTTCGCTATTATAAATCCATACTTTTATAGAGACAGTTTCTGAAACAATCGGATTAAATGAAGCAAAATTAAATATCTCATAATTACCGTGATATATTGGTTCTCCGATTATCGAATCAAAATAAAAAGTGCTCTCCCCCACTATTTGATAATACATATTAACCGTAAGAAACTCTGTCGAATTATCATAACTATTATTTCGAAACTTTGCTTTAGGGATATATGTTGAATCTACAATTATGGGTAATAAAGGAGCTTCAATATTAGCAGTAAAAACATCAACACTTCTTATTGGTTCAGGCATTATAATATCATCTAGCGCAAGATAAAATTTGTTATAACAAGGATAGTGGAATGCTATAGATATGGTTTCTGGACCTGTTAAATAATTATCTAAAGCAATTACGTTTTTTTGCCAATTAAAATTATTAGTGGTGATTATCTGAATAATCTGATAATTCCCTGTATCGGTAGTTATTGGATTTGTATTCATTCTTACTAGTAAAGTTTCCATTCTACCAGATGACGCAGCTCGGTAAAAGAAAATAATGGAATCGGATGTGTTAGCTAAAATTTTTGGTGAAACTAACCAGTCATTGTTTGGACTATAAGGATATTCATCATAAGTAATAATCGCACCAGCCGGTGAAGTATAATATCCACTTGGATATGAATCTCGACGCCAGTAATTATCGTTATTAAAATCAAAAATTAACCAGCCCGATGGTGGAAAATCATATTGGCTAAAAGTCTCTCGAACTCCAGAGTTATAAACAAAAACTGACATTTTTGTCGTATCATTGTTATAAATTGAATCTAAATTGAAAGCTGTCCAAACTGACACTTCATAATCACCTGTGATCGGTGGAACCTGCCAGTCTTCAGAAAAAGTTATCGTATCAATATTATTTTGTGCTAAAGAATTTGTAGTATATTCAGTATCCACTAATGAAAATGATGGGCCAGCGATGTTCATAATTACCGGTATCCCGGGGTCAAGAGTGTTGCGACCAAAATTCTTAACAGTAGCTTTTACCGATGTGATAGTATTACCTTTTATTACTTTCGGTATATTCAAAATCTCAATTGTACCAATATTATTATCTCTTGGTTCATAACTAACCACTGCTTCAAATATAAAGTCATATGCATACGACTGCCACCCACTACCAAGATTAGTTAAATTTCTCGTTGAATCTGGATTGTCTGTAGCGTCGGAAACAAAATTAAAATTAGTATTTAAATTCATCACACCAATCCAAAAATTCTCATTTCTATTAAACACTATTGGCATTGGATAAATAACACTACGCCACAAATAACCGGGTTGAAGATTATGGGACAAATTTATAGTATCTCGTCTGATAATTGCGCCCGGTCTATGAAGATTATTAATAATAGTATCTCGCCAAATAAATATACTGCATAGCGCAGAAGGTGTGGGATTAGGATATCTGACTAATAATCTAATTCTTTTTAACGTGCATAATGACGCGACCTGATTGGGGATAGTTAATCGAGTTGCAAAATAAATTGAATCATAGGGAAGATAATAAATACCTCCGCTTAGATTGTCATGATTACGAATTGTATCTAAAATGCTACTGAAAAATTGAAATCCTTTATAAAAAGTATCACCAATTTGAAGAACTTCATCAGAAGAATGTATTACAGGGCTGGCATCGAAGATAATACCTAATTTACGTTCACTTGCTAAACATTCAGAAAAATTTATCGAAATTAATAAAATGATTATTAAATACCAATACCTCATAACATAGGCATTATAATAGTTTTTATATAAGACTGTCAAGTATGTTTAGTGAATATTTACAAATCAAATATTATGATAAATTCAACGATTCAACAACCTCTCTTGATAAACCACTATATTTAGAAAGCCAATCTTTTCGTTCCTTTTTTAATAAATTAACCCGTTCTTGATATTCTTCAAGTGAATAATAGTTAAGCGGATTATATAATTTTAGATCGATTTTCGGAATTTGAAATGGTATAAGATAATTCCAATCAGGATCAACTTGCCAAGTAATCGTTCCTTTAGCAATTTGAGTAATAATCTCAACTGACTCTTGAACCGTAATCTTCTCTCCACTCTCGCCACCTACTCGGCCAGTGTTAATTACATATGATTCCATATCGGGATGTGATTTTAGAATTTCATAAAAATGATTACCCTCTTCAACTTCAGGTCCAATAATTAATGGATTTGTACCAACTACTCTCTTTGATTTACCAGCTTGAGTTGGGTCACCCGCAGAAGTCTCCACAGATTCACCCAACATAAAAAATGCTGCACCTTGTTCTGCTGTTAATTTGATAACGGGAGGCATAATATCATTACGGCGACAAATGAATATTATGATATTCACATAAGGTAAATTTATATCATCATCGGTATATTGTAATTCATTTCGCATCACTAATGCACGTCCATTAGATGTTAAAAGACAATTTTGAAAATCAACAGTGCCATTTTCTTCCACAAAAACATTTTCTAATATAGCATTATGACTGGTTGCTGCGCGATACAACAAAGGGTCGGATCTCGTACTTAAACCTTCTGTTTTGGCATAAAAATTTTTCTCGGTCCCTATGGCAGAACCATCGGGAAGTAAAAACACTACATCATCTTGTTTAATGATCACACCTTCCTCATCGGTTAAAAAATGATGATGACAAGTTAATGTCGTCTTTCCAGTACCAGATAATCCAAATAATAGAATTCCTTTTTGTACTGATTTTTGAGTTTTATCTTTAACTTTAATTATTTTACTTCCAGCATGTAAACCTAACCATCCAATTTTTTTTACTGTGTACATTGCCATTCTTAAAAATGCTTTTTTTACCTCGCCAGTATAATCAGTACCTAAAATAATTGTCAAATTTTCTTTTAATAAAACCAGAATCTTTCGTTCTGGCCATTCAGGAATAGAAACAACTGTTAAATCTGGCTTAGGTTTTTGAACCGGCTCAAATAACATTTGATGCCACATATACGCATTACGAGCAAAATCTTTGGTTACGAAAAACCGACAGAGCAATTGTATTTTATCAGATTGACACATTGTTCGTTCAATCATTATCATGGTTTTACGAGCAATGTATTCTAAAACATGTTTGATTATCTCATTCTGCTGTGGTGTAGGAACGTCAAATATAACCTCAGTAAATTTAGCACTACGCGAACGGATGTGAGTAATATAAGATGCACTGCCAAATTCTGTGGTAATTTCGTCTTTACTTGCTAAATTTCTTAATTCAACTTTATTTAAATTTTTAATTGTTGCTTTCGGACGTATCAAATCAATTAACATGATTAATTATAATAATTATTTGCTTAAATGTCAAAAGTAATAAATCAACTATATTTTTTGTCAGATAAAGTGATACAATAAACATTCTCAGCATTTTATCTTGACATTCTTAACGAATAATATATTATAGATAAATTGCATGGGAAAAGTATTAGTAACTGGTGCTAATGGTTTTATCGGTAGTCATTTGGTTGAAGCTCTTATAAAACACGGTTATCAAGTGCGTGCCTTAATTAGAAAACATTCTAATTTACAATGGATTAGCAATTTACCGATTGAATTTTTTTATGGTTCGATATCAAATTTTGACTCAATCAAACAAGCCCTTGACGACGTTGAATATGTTATGCATGTTGCGGGTGCTACTAAAGGCCGGAATTTCCAAGATTATATGATTGCTAATGTTGAGGGGACAAAAAATCTAATACAATTATGCTTACAACACAGACCGAATCTAAAAAAATTCATACATTTTTCTACTTTAGCAGTAACAGGTGGTAGTGATAGAATATTCGACGAACAGATTAAATGCCAACCAATCAGTTATTATGGTATTACCAAAAAGATCGCTGAAGAATTAGTCATTGAACAGAAGGATAAAATTCCAGTATTAATTCTAAGACTTAGTGTAGTATATGGTCCTCGTGATAGAGAATCGCTTTTATATTTCAAATTTATTAAAAAGGGAATTTGTCCAATCTGGGAAAATAAGGTAGCTTTTTGCTATATAAAAGATGTTGTTTGTGCTGCTATTAACTCGATTGAAAGAAACACGTTATCAGGATCTATTTATAATATTTCTGATGGCAATTGCTATACAATTGAAGAAATTGCCAATACTATCCAATCAGTTATGCATAAAAAAGCAATTAAGATAAAATTGCCCCTTAATTTTTTAAACATTGTTGCAAAAATTAATGCGCTTATTGCTCCGGCCAAAAGTGTATTTGGTCCTGATAAAATTAAAGAACTCAAGCGACCTTGTTGGGCTTGTCTAATTCAAAAGACTGTTTCCGAGTTAGGATATCAACCCAAGTATTCTCTAAAAGAAGGAATTGAAGAAACTTATCAATGGTATCTTGAAAATAAATGGCTATAAACAGAAACGATCGATTGAAAACATTAGAAGAAACACTCAAAAGTAAATCTGTTCGCATTATTTATGATAATTTAAAAAGTGATGGTGGACTTTGTAAGGCTAAAAATCAATATTATTTAATTATTAATAAAAATATTAGTCTCGAACAGAAAATTACGATACTATCTCGTGCCCTTATGTTTATTGCTAAAAATTCCTAATTTATATTTATTCTTACTCGTAAAAAATAAATTCATTAATTTTACTATAAATTGGACCGTTTGGAGTTAAATCGCTTTTAAATAAACTAAGAGAAGATACTTCAAAACTTTCACTTTGATATTCAGTTTCAAATATTTTCTGATTTGTGAAGCGAAATTTAACTCGTCCGATTGTAAGATGGGGGTGGAATTTTTTTAATTCACTTTTATAACCAATCTTCACAAAATTGTTTTCAATTCTACTCTGTAAGGTAATTAATTCAGTTGCACCATCTTTAATACCGATCCAGATTATCCGTGGTTGTTTTACGCTTGGAAAGGCACCAAAATTTTGTAAAGAGATTTTGAACTTTTGCTGAGATTTAGTTATCGTCGAAAGTATCTCCGTGCCTTTGTTGATAAAATCATAATCAACATCTCCTAAAAAAAGTAAAGTTATATGTAAATTATCTTTTTCAACCCATCGTACCGAGAAATCATCTTTGCTTAATAATTTTACTTGATTGGATATATCCATACGGATCTCAGAAGGTATCTCAATAGCAATAAAACTTCGAATCTTATTTCTATTATTCATATTTATAATTCTTCTAATGTCCTTCTTAAAAGGTCTAAAGCCGACATGGCAGCTTTTATCTTAATCATTTGACGATTGCCAGAAAAGATATATTTCTCGGCTTTCATTCTTTTGGGGGATGCAATTCCAATATAAACTAAACCAACAGGCTTCTCTTTAGTTGCACCACTCGGTCCCGCAATACCCGAAACACTCAGACCAATATCAGTACCGAATTTTTGCCGAATGCCGACCGCCATTTCCAAAACAGTTTCTTGACTGACTGCACCAAATTTACGGAGAGTTTCTCTTTTAACTTCAGCAATTAAAGTCTTTAATTTATTACTATAAAGAACTGCGCCACCAATAAAATATTCTGAACTGCCAGCAATATTTGTAATTTTATCTGAAATTAAGCCACCAGTACAAGATTCAGCAATACTTAAAGTTAATTGTTTTTTGCGACATAAATTACCAATAACCTCTTCGATTTTATCTTTATTAAAACCATAAACATAAGGTTTAAGTATGGTATAAATTTCTTTTTGAATATTATTTGTTGTTTTCTTATCTTTAATATTTGTAATTCTGATATCTACTCCTATTATTGATGGTAAATAAGATACCGAAAGTCCTCGATAGTTTTTAAGAATATCGCTGATTTTATCAACAATTATCATTTCTGACAAATTGGTTGTTCTTATAATAAGACTTATGGGTGGTTGTAAATCATAATTTTCGCTTAGATAAGGGATTACCCCCGTTTCAAATATTTTCTGCAATTCTTCAGAAACGCCTGGTAATAATATCAAAGTTTTTTTATTCATTTTCAGTATTAAACCGGGTGCTTGTCCAGCCGGATTATCTAATATAATTGATCCCTGCGGAATTAGTGCTTGTTTTGTGGCTAATTCACTCATTATCTGATTTTGTTGTTGAAAATATCTTTCGACCTTTTTCAGAATCGATTCTTCTAAGATTAGTTTTCGTTTCAAAACATTAGCTACACTAATAATAGTATGATCATCTGGGGTTGGACCTAAACCACCGCTCGTTATCACTATATCACACATTTCCAAAGCATTCTTTAACGTTTCTTCAATAGTCAATCGATTATCACCAATTGTAACAATACAACAAACTGAAATCCCAATCTCGTTTAGGCGTTGAGCTAAATAATATGAATTTGTATCCTGCGTTCGTCCAGATAAAATTTCATCACCTATTATAATTAGATAAGCATTAGGCATTGTTATTAAACTATCAGTAAAATTAATCTCAAAATTAAATTGGTATAAATACCACTTAATACATCATCGAGCATCACTCCCCATCCTCCGCTCATAGATTCAACCTGACGAATACCAAATATTTTTAAAATGTCAAAAGCACGAAACAAAATAAAACCGATAATAATGAGATACCAATTAAGTTTAGGTAATAACATAAAACTTATCAATATTCCTAAAAACTCATCAATCGTAACTCGTTGATCATCCTTTTTTCTATAATATTTAGCTAAATAATTAGCACATAAAACTCCAACAATCAGTAACACTAAGCATATTAATAAAAAGATAATTGTATTTTTATAAAGTAAAATAACAAAGGGCAGTGCAAGGATACTTGCAAAGGTGCCAGGTGCGATAGGAATGTAACCTGTAAAAAAAGTCGTTCCAATTAATGTAATTAGAAAATTTGGTCTCATAAAATCAATTTGCAATCATCATATCCGTGTATTTATTACATTTATTTAGAATCTACACTTTAACTTAAAATATCTCTTAATAAAATTATCTTTATGTTTCTAAGAGATATGTTTGGAAAAGAAAAAATCATTCTTTATCTAACGCGGATGTAAATTATCGACGAATTCGTGATGGAAAGTGCTTTTCCCATTCTACTACTAACGGTGCGGCTATAAAAATAGATGAATAAGTTCCAATAATTACACCAAAAGAAATGACACGAGCAAAATCTTTAATTGATGCTGCCCCAAATATCCAAAGCATTAAAGCAATAATTAAAGTTGTTGAAGAAGTCAAAATGGTTCTCGCTAAGGTCTCGTTAATACTTCTATTCACTATTGCTTCAAAACTAACTTTGTGCATCTTACGAAGGTTTTCACGAATACGATCCGATACAACAATTGAATTATTGACTGAATATCCAACAATTGTTAACAAAGCAGCAATTATGGGAATTGAAACCTCGGTGTTGGTAATAGAAATGAACCCGATAGAAGTTAAAACATCTTGAATTAAAGCAATCACTGCTGCAGTACCAAAACGAAAATCAAAACGAATACTTACATATATTAAAATTCCAATAATACCAATTAGAATTGCCAATACTGCATTTCGTTGTAACTCTTTACCGATCCGCGGTCCAACAATTTCAACTCTAACGACTTCCGGTGGATTGTCAACTAATGCTTGATTAAGAAATTCAACAACTTTCACCGAAGTACTCTCTTCGCTAGTTTCAATGCCTGATGCTTCGAATCTTATAATAAAATCATAACCTTCTCCAAATTGTTGAATCGAAGCATTTCCCGTTGCGAAATTACGGAAAATATTACGTAAAGTTTCAGTTGAAATTGGTTTTTGAAACTTCACTTCTAATAAAGTTCCACCCGAAAAATCAACTCCATATTTTACTCCACGATGGAAAAATATCGAAAAAATAGCAATCACAATCAATAAGGCAGAAAATCCAAATGCAAAATATCTTTTATTTGTGATATTATAATCTGCTGACTTAAAAATTTGTAACATACTATATGCTCAACCTTTCTTTAACAAATTGATTGACAATCCATTCAAAAATATACCGACTAAAATAAACTGATGTAATCACATTAATGATTAAACCAACAATTAGAGTAATCGCAAAGCCTCGAATTGGACCAGTGCCTAAAAAATACAAAGCAATAGTTGTTAAAATAGTTGTAATGTTAGCATCAATAATTGTGATTGCGGCACGTTTATAGCCTGCTTCTATTGCAGCTCTTGGTTTTTTGCCAATTTTTAATTCTTCCCGAATGCGTTCAAAAATTAAGATATTTGCATCAACCGCCATCCCGATGGTGAGCACCATACCCGCAATACCTGGTAAAGTTAAAGTTGCTCTTAAACTGGCTAGGACTACTAAAATAAAAAAGATATTAAGTAACAATGCAATATTAGCAATAACTCCTGCTACACTATAATAAATCAACATAAATAAAACGATAATGACTGCTCCAATCAGACCCGCCCGAATTCCTTTATCAATTGAGTCTTTTCCTAAAGCAGGTCCTACTGATCGTTCTTCTGAAATTATCACTGGTGCTGGTAGTGCTCCAGAACGTAATATGATAGCCAAATCTCTAGCTCGGTCAGGATTAACATCGCCCGTCGTAATCATCGCTTCACCGGTGGGTATTCTTTCTCGAATAACGGGCGCAAACCTTACAATATTATCCAAAACAATTGCTAATCGCTTATTGACATTTCTTCCCGTAATAGCCGCAAATTTAGTTGCATCCTTGCGTGCTAATTTCAGACTCACAATCCAAGTATTGCTCAAATTCGGATCGCTTCCTTGATAGGGATTTGGATTAGCATCACTAATACTAGCCCCGGTTAACTCAGGTTCTTTTTTTAAGAGATATAATCGACGTACCCGACGATTCTGTTCAACTTCGGGTAATCCAAATAAAAACTCATATTCATCTGGTATAATATGACGAGCATTTTCTAATAATCTGCTAAATTCGGGATAATCAATTTCTTCCACGCCAATATCAGTTCGATTGATAGTGATAATGTAGTTTAAAAAAGTACCCTGATCTTTTGAGGTCGTATCTTCTAAGTTAACACGTCGGTAATAATCGTCAATTATTTTCAAAACATCCTGAGTTTTTTGTTCATCAGCCACTAAACGAAATTCTAACAAAGCAACTTGACCGATTAAACCTTTGGCTCGTTCTCGATCAACACCTGGTAATTGCACTAAGATACGATCTTGCCCAACTTTTTGAATTATCGGTTCGTAAACGCCGAATTGATCAATACGATTTTGAATAACTGCTAAAGCACGATCGGTCGCATCCCGCGCTTCTTCTTTAGAAAGTTTTGTCTTATCTACTTCCAAAACCAAATGCATACCACCAACCAAATCTAATCCTAAATGCAATGCTCGTTTATGTAACCGTGCTTCTTTTTCGTTTAGATCATTAACAAGTAAAGCAACCCGCAAACTTTCGTCGCGCGTCATTGCATTTGATAGTAAATTCTGTAAGCGTTTTTTTTCTTTAGGAATTTGATTATATAACACAAATGTAGGATATAGAGTATATATCCCTAATATGATTAAGATAAGGATGATACCTGCTTTTAACTTACCATATCTCATTTATGACTCCTCCATCAATATTAGTAATAATATCTTTCATTTCCGATACTGCTTTCCCTAAACCTATTAATACAGCACGGGCAATAATCGAAAATCCGATACTAAAACCACTAATTTCTTTTACCGTTAAGATTGGTTTAATATTATTATAATCAAGCCCATGTCCACAATGAACTATTAAGTTCTTACGCTGAGCATAAGCGGCAATTGTTTTTATTTTCCTTAAAATCTCTTTTCTTTGCGCTACTTTTTGACAATATGAATTGGTATTTAACTCAATTTGATCGGCATTAAGTTTTTTAGCATAATCAACTTGTTTTTCATCTGCTTCTATAAAAACACTAAGTTTAATTTTATTTTGTTTTATTGATTCGGCGATTGATTTTATTCTCGAATAATTCTTTATTAAATCTAAACCACCTTCAGTAGTCAATTCATCAGCTCTTTCTGGAACTAAAGTAACAATATCGGGTTGGACCTTCAGTGCAATTTTAAGCATTTCTGGAGTTGCTGCCATTTCTAAATTTAATTCTGTTTTTATTATTTTTCTTAATAAATCTAAATCTCGTTCTTGAATATGACGACGATCGCCCCTTAAATGACAGGTAATACCATCAGCGCCAGCTAATTCAGCTAACACTGCCGCATAGACAGGATCCGGCATCTTTTCCTGACGGGCCTGTCTTAAAGTTCCGATATGATCTATATTCACTGATAATCTCTTCATGTTAATTCACTATTCTATTGGAAAAACGCCTTTTGTCAATACTATGTAATATAATACAAATTGGAGATATATTTGCACAAAGTGAATTTTTTTGCACTAAACTATTAAATAAATCAATAAAAATGGTGAGATTATGTGTGGCATAAAATTTGCAAAAATATCTTATATTGACAATACTTGACTATAGTTATAAAATAAAGACTGATGATTTAGTGAGGAGTATTTAATGAAAACTAAAAATATTCTATTATTATTATCCCTTATGACATTTTGTTTTGGTGAAGGCGCAACTTATCTCATTATTACCCATGATAACTTCTACAATGCCATTCAACCATTAGCAAAATGGAAGCAAAAAAAGGGGATTCCTACTAAAGTTGTTAAACTATCTGAAATCGGCGCAACCCCGACCAATATCACATTAATCAAAAACTACATAATTAATGCTTATAACAGTTGGAATCCTCGTCCAGAATATATCCTTTTAGTTGGAAATGGAAATTATATTAGAGCAGAAAATGATGAGTTTGATGATTATTATGCCAATGTCGCTGGTGACTATCGGATGGAATTATCGGTGGGGCGTTTTCCCGTTGGAACTGCTTCTCAATGTAGTGTTATGGTAGCAAAAACTCTTGCTTACGAACGCACTCCATATTTAGCGGATACAACTTGGTATCTTAAAGCAACAACTATTGTTCGAGAAGATGGTACTACCCATCCCGACACTGTTTATTGGAACGATGCCCGTCATGCACATACGATATGGATGAATGCCGGCTTTGCATTAATCGATTCTCAATCGCGTCTTCGTGGCGGCAACTCAACCACAGTTATGAATGCCATCAATAATGGTCGTGCTTATGTTTTATATCGTGGCACGGCAACCGCTAATTGGTATAACCCATTTCAATCCGTTAACCCCACTAATCTTACGAACGGATTCAAATTACCAATTATCATTTCATCTACCTGTGCTACAATGTCTTTTTATTACACTGATTATTTAGGTAATCGTTTTATGACTGCTGGTACGGTCCAAAATCCCAAAGGCGCAGTTGCTTTTGTTGGCACAACAATTGCAACCAGTGGCAATGGTTTAGCAAGATTACGAGGCACGGTCAGTCAAATGTTGTTCGAAGCAGTTTTCACACGACGTATCTATAGATTAGGCGATGCATTTATGTGGGCAAAAAATCAATTAGCAGCTTTTTCTCCTCCTTATTATACAACGGATCGTTATCGAGAATGGAATCTTTTTGGTGATCCAGAATTAAACCTATGGACTACAAAACCTCAATCCTTAACTGTCATGCACGACACAGTAATCCAAACCATTCCTCAATATTTTACAATAACTGTGCGTAATAGGCTAAATAACCAACCTGTAGCCAATGCGTTAGCTTGTATTATGTTTGACACTCTAATATATCAATATGGCTATACTAATAGTAGTGGGCAAATAAGTTTCTTTATCTCACCATCCCAAGTTGGCACAATGTCTGTAACTGTCAGCGCTCATAATTTTATTCCTTATGAAAAGAATGTGAGCGTTCAATACGGTTTTCTGACGCACGACGTTGGCATTCTATCGATTGTCGAACCAATAGGTACTATTAATTCACAAAATTTAATTATTCCCAAGGTAAAAGTAAAAAATTATGGAAGCTCATTAGATACTTTTATGGTTGTGATGCGGATTGGCAATGTTTATTCCGAAACAATTAATAATATTATTTTATCACCCAATGATACAATTACAGTCTCGTTTCCTACTTGGTTATCTCAAGCTGGAAATTATCCTGTTATCGCTTATACTGATTTAACCAATGATCAATTTCGAGCTAATGATACTGCAATAGTTAACATTATTGTGAATATTTCAAATGATGTTGGCATTAGTTCAATTCTCAGTCCTGATCCGAATCATAATCTTGATAGTATCATGCGACCAAAAGCAAGAGTTAAAAACTACGGCGTCGTAGCTCAAAATAATATTCCTGTCACCTGTTCAATTATTAGCTCAACTGGTTTTGTCTTATACACCAATACTCAAACAATAAATTCCTTAGTACCCAATGAATCATTAATAGTTACTTTTAGTAGTTGGTTACCAACAACCACTCAACTCTGTACCGTAAAGTTCAAAACTCATCTCGTAAATGACGAAAACAATTTAAATGACCAAAAAATCCGGATTACTAATATTATCAGCGCGATTGAAGAACAAATACAAAGTCCGAAAAAAAATCTTTTATTTCTACAGGCAATTCAACCAAATCCAATTACTAATAATGTGACAATTAAATTTGCTCTTGATATTGCATCACCTGTTACGCTAACAATCTATGATACATATGGACGCATTATTAAAACATTAATAAACGAAAAATTGTTAGCGGGAGAATATCTAATTCACTGGGATAGTCGTAATGAAAAGAATCATTTAATATCCGCAGGAATCTATTTTTGTACTTTACAAACTCTACAGTATAGTGAGACTAAAAAAATCATTGTCAACCGCTAGAACAATTTAGCAGTTTTAATAAAATCTTGACCCATCATAAATAATTAATTAAGATAAAAATTATGACCATACTTATCTGTGTAACTTTATTATTTGGATTTAGTGAAGAAAATTTTTTACCACAATGGCTTACACCGCAAGAACAACTTCGTCTTGATGAAATTGGTAAATATTATATTCCTTTACAACCGCCCGATGGTTGGGTTGAAACGCCCGCCGAATTTGAACCGTTACGCGGTGTTTTTATCACCTGGATTTATTCGCAAAGCAGTTATCGCCCCATCTTTCGAGAAATTGTTCGCGAAGTTGCAGAAGTTTGCAAATGTTATATTATTGCTAGTGCATCCGATACGATAAATATTAAAAATTATCTTAGCAGTGGTGGAGTACCCTTTGATTCAATTATTTTTTACACTTGGCCTTATAATTCCATTTGGATTAGAGATTATGGTCCGTGGTTTATCCGTCGCCATAATAATAGTGAAGCAATGGTTGATTTTATTTATAATCGTCCCCGCCCTGCGGATGATACCATCTCGCGATTGATAAGTCGAAATTGGTTAATCCCTTGTTATAATTCACCGCTTACCCATCCCGGCGGTAATTTTATGGTTGATGGGATTGGCACTGGCTTTGCTTCCAATCTTATTCAAACTGAAAATTCATCTTTTACTCGTCGTCAAATTGATTCGTTAATGCAACTTTATAGTGGCTTAGACCAATTTGTTATTGTCCAACGCATTAATATTGAATATACCGGTCATATTGACCTTTGGACTAAAATCCTGAATGACACATTAATTATGGTTGGTGAATATGCACCAGGTCATTCTAATTATGCTTTATTAAATCAACACGCTCTAACTTTTGCTAATACAAAAAACCGAGAAGGTATCAACTATCGCATTGTCCGCATTCCGATGCCTTATTCTACATCTAGTGCTCCCCCGTCATATTTAAATTCATTATTTGTAAACAATAAAGTATTAGTACCAACTTGGAGTTTACCTGAAGATGATACTGCTTTAGCAATTTATCAAAATGCTCTCCCCAATCATGAAATTGTTGGTATTAACTGCGCAGCTATGTCAGGTTCAGGTGGTGCAATTCATTGTATCACGATGCAAATTCCTAAATCACAATATATCCATATCAGACATCTTCAATTAGCCAATACCAATGATACAACTAACCCGTATCGCATCAGGGCTCAAATTATCTCTTCCAGCAGTATTACTAATGCTAATCTTTATTACTTAACAAATGATTCTCAACTAATCACAGTACCTTTAAATCAACTGCCTGATACTCAGGGTGTTTACATCGGCTATATACCTGCTCATTCTTATGGTGATACTGTTAGATATTGGTTTTCAGTCAGTAATAGTCAAGGTTTAACACGCCGTTCTCCTAATTACCAGCCCTATACCTATTCATTCATTATTACCTCATCTCCGGCCGTAACCCAAGAAAATAAAAAGTATATCCTGGCTTCATATAAAATCTATCCCAATCCCACTCATCGCACTGCTAATTTTATAATTAACATTGATAAAGCCGGTCAAGTAAAAGTGGAAATTTATAATCCGCTCGGTCAGAAAATAAAAACCTTAGTCAATAGCTACTTAACAAGTGGTAATTATAATTTATCTTGGAACTTTCAAAACGAAGAAAATCAAAAAATAAGTTATGGTACTTACCTTTATCGCATCGTCACTGAACAAGAAATTAAAACAGGTAAAATTCTATATCTTAGATAGAAAAAATAACTAAATCATTATCGTTATCATCCTGCTAGCTCTCTTTTCTTACTAAATTACTATGCTTTTTATGATACAATTAGATTGATAAGACCACGATTAAACAAACTACCAAATGATTTTTGTGATTATAAATCTCAAATAATTTATCTATTAATTAATAAACTATTAATATACACAAAAGGCAATCCTCCCCATTATACCCCTTGCTTACGATAATATTAATCTAACTTTATGAAATTCAAGATATTAACTAAAAAATCGCTGTCAAAATAATGTAATTTATAAATAACATTATCACAATTTTAGAATGAATTTCTTAATAACCCCATCGTCGGGTTCGTTTTCGCCACGCTTCTTCGTAGGCTAATCCAAAATTTATTCGAGCAATCCATTCTTTAATAAATTGACTTTGCCTTTGAACTATCTCCACCGCATAATTAAATCCCCCAAAATTAGCGATTTTAATGTGGCTACCACCTGACAACCCAAATTCTGTAATTTTATTATTTGTACGGTCTTGCAGATAAGATTGATAATATCTAAGACCAATTCGTATTGGTAAATTTTCTTGGATATAATACTCTCCTCCAATTGAAACTTGCATGCTACTATTAAAATGATTAAAGAAAGTATCATTAATTGTGGCTTTTTGCCATTGACGGACAAAGAAATCAGAAAAAAGTTTCAGATTAGGAATTATATTAACACCGCAACCCAACCCATAACTTTTCGGCAAATTAAACCGAACACCATGAATCGTATCAACAATGCTATTATGGCTTATTACTTTTTGGTTAATCGCACCTGTTAAGAATTCTTCCAAAGTGACTCCAACTGATATTCCTGAAATATCAAGAAGCATCCCTAATTTTAATTGATGGGTAGAATAACTTATTCTTACTGTATCTGATGTTTGATATGAACCTTGAAACACTTCAAAATTCCATATTTCTAATTCTTCTCCTAATAACTTATTATATGCCATGCCCAATGATAACTTATCCGCGAATAATCGATTACCAAGACAAACACCAAGACCATTGATACCACCTTTACCAATAATACGTCTTCTTGTCCAATAATTAGCAACTGGAATGGATTCTGAATAAATATCAAAATTCTGATTAAAATATTCACTTAATTTGATACCAACATTAAAACGAGCTGGCAATGGAAAATTGAATCTAACTAAAGTTGGCCGAATATGATAAATTAGACGCTGATAATTTGCTTCTTGAGCAAAAACAAAATTACTCGCAATACTCGCATGGAATTCAGTCTTATTCAAAATCAACGGATAAGCAGGGTTTTCTTGACTGATATTAACTAACCGACCAAGGCTTATTGCCTTCACATCATTACATAAAACCTCTTCCCCAAATCCTTTCATGGAGAAAAATGACTGAGCATAATTCAAATTCAACTTACCTAAAAATAATATTCCCAAAATCGCCAACCATAATATTTTTGGACTATTCTCGGATAACTGATAATAAAGTTTTCTCATAAGTATTTTAGAATCTTCGGGGTGGTGGTGTTAAGTAACCAATTTTCAGACGAACACCTCGACCACTTGTTAATATCGAAAGTCGACTTAAACCACTCTCTTCAGGGTATCCTGATAAAACCAATCCGAACACCGAATCAGGCTGATTGTTTAATCCATTAAATTGATTCCAAAATTGAATAACATTTCGCACATCAAAAACCAGCATACTATCTTGTGACAGAATAAAAGTATCTCTTGCCAAGACATAGTCAGCAAAACGAGTACTTACTCCTAATGGTAGTGAATCTAAAATCTTACGGACAGCAACCATCACTGTGTCCGTGATACTAAATGTTTGGCTAATGGGAACCAACAATTCCGCATAGGCGATCGTCACATTATTCGGAATGGATTCTTTAATCGGGAATCTCAATAAAGTACGATACACAAAACCACTTCCTAACCAATAGTCAAACAGACCTAAATTAAGATTAGTTGTATCAATAATATGACAATCTTGATTGGCATAATAGACTTCAGTATAATTTCTAAACTCATATACTATTCTTGGTATTTTACTACCAAACTCTTTAGCTAATATTGTCGCAAAATCACTTACCGATGTATCCGGTATTAAAATGATACCAAAAGCATGATTTACCAAAGTATCCAATTTATTTCTTTTCAATTCAATAATACAACTATCTGAAGTTAAAGTCGTTTCAGCAAGTATCGTTTGATAAAAATCTCCCCCACCCTGGGGATTATCCCAAGGAACATTTTCATCCATTCTAAGCCATGTTGCATAACTCTGTTTCCATTCATTAGCAATCGGGTGAATCTTAAATCTAATGGCCTTATGCATATTTGGATACAAAACTAATTTAACAGCTTGTATTGAATCTAATAGAGTATCGCTGAGTGGAAATTGTAATAAAATCCGTGATTCGTAATTTGCATTTTTCCCAAGCACTAAATATTTAGAATAACCTAATGGCACATATCTACCATAACATTCCCGTTCCGTTACTCTCAGTTCGATGAAAGTAGCATCTGCGATATTTCGTTCTAATTCATCATAACCTATGGGATCTTTATCGCAAGAAATTCCTATTATCAAAACAATTCCCAGAATAGTAATCGCGATCAATCTATTTTGTATTAACATCAAATTTCTCCTTGATATGTTCAATCGTCTTACCTTGCACCGCAAATATTGCAGTTTTAATGGCGTTCTTAATTGCTTTGGCTGATGAACGGCCATGGCCAATCACGATAACTCCGTCAACACCTAATAATAACGCACCACCATATTCTTCATAACTCATTTTAGAAATAAACTCACTTAATACTGGTTTGGAAATCCATCGTCGCAGTCGATACTTAGATTCAGATGCTAAATAATCAGCTAATATTTCACTAAACACTTCTGCCATCCCTTCTCCAAACTTTAATACAACATTTCCCACAAATCCATCACAGACAATAACATCACAACTTCCTTTTAATAAATCATATCCTTCGACATTACCAATAAAATTAAGATCGCTTTCCTGTAAAAGTCGATAAGCAGTTTGAATAACTTCGGGTCCTTTTTTCTCTTCTTGCCCAACATTTAACAACCCTACTGTGGGATTCGCTTTTTTAAACAAATAACTGGCTGTGATCGCACCCATAATTGCAAATTGATACAAGTTTATTGGTTTAACATTAACATTTGCGCCAATATCTATTACTAACGAACTTCCTTTGGGATTTGGGAAAACTGCTGCCAGTGCAGGCCGTTCAATTCCTTTAATAGTACCTAAAAATGACATTGCAAAAGCCATCACTGCCCCAGTATTTCCAGCACTCACCATTGCATCAGCTTTTTTTTCTCTTAACATATTGACCGCAACTGCAATTGAAGAATTTCTTTTTAAGCGCAATGCTTCGGATGCCGACTCGTGCATACCGACTACTTCTTCGCTGTGAACGATTTGACATTGGGCTGATTGAGTTAAATCATTGTTATTAATTAACTCTTTTTTGCCAATTAAACTTATCTCTAAATCAGCAAATTCGGCTAAAGCATCTTGCATTCCCTTTAATTCTGGTTGTGGTGCTTTGTCACTCCCCATTGCATCTAAAGCAATTCTCATTTTATATTCACTAAGATAATATTATATCACTAAACAGCTATTTTTCTTTTTTCTTAATCACTAAAACTTCTTCGCCATCATAATAACCACAACTGGGACAAATTCGATGTGGTAATTTCATTTTATGACAATGGGGACATTCAATTAAAGTCGGTTCTGAAAGTTTCCAATGTGTTCTTCGTTTTCGTCCCCGTTGTTTTGAATGTCTTCGTTTTGGTAAAGGCATTAACTCCTCCTCACTAAAAATAATATATTCTTCTCTATATTATCCTTTATAACAAAAATAAAAAATGTTTGCACATATTGATTTTACTGATAAATAATAGAATGTCAACACTACTTAATTTGATTAGTGAGTGAATTTATCTATACCGTGATGATATTCTTGACTTTTTAAGAAATTATTGACACAATGATGCAATGGAAATAATCAAATCTCTTATTACAGAAAATGAAAGAAAGATTTGTCTTATCGTTATTGATGGTTTGGGAGGTCTACCTCTTAATAATAAAACCGAATTAGAAACTGCGTACACCCCTAATCTTGATCATTTAACATCTAAAAGCACATTGGGGCTCTCTATTCCAATCGATTTAGGTATCACACCTGGTAGTGGACCTGCACATCTTGCCCTTTTTGGCTATGATCCTATAAAATACCAAATTGGTCGTGGTGTTCTTGAAGCATTAGGGGTTGGTTTAGAGGTTGGTCCTGATGATTTATGTGTGCGGGCTAATTTTGCTACCATCCAAAATGGCATTATAATTGACCGTCGTGCAGGACGTATTACAACCGAAAAAAACCAACAATTATGTGAAATCTTGTCGGACAGAATTAAAGAAATCAATAATACTGAAATTATTATTAAAGCTGGCAAAGAACATCGCTTTGTAGTTGTCTTTCGGGGTAAAAATCTATCCGCCCAAGTTACGGAATCTGATCCCCAAAAAGAAAATCGACCACCTTATAGAATTAAACCTTTAACAGAACAAGCAACCAAAACCGCACAAATTGTTAATGAATTTATTGATCAAGTCGCTCAAATAATCAACAACGAACCCCACGCAAATTATCTTTTGCTGCGAGGATTTGCTCAACTTCCCAATTTGACTCCGATGTCAGAACTTTATAAAATTAAACCTGCTGCAATTGCTACTTATCCAATGTATAAAGGCATTGCTCGGTTGGTCGGTATGGATATCTTAGCTTGCCAAGAAACTTGGCAAGACGAACTCGACGCGCTTCATCAACATTTTTCTGATTACAACTTCTTTTATCTTCATTTTAAAGAAGTAGATATGAAAGGCGAAGACGGCGATTTTGCAGGTAAAGTAAAGCTAATTGAACAATTTGATAATTTATTACTCCAAATAATTTCACTTAATTTTGATGTTCTTGCTATCACTTCGGACCATTCAACCCCTGCATTGCTCAAGGGACATTCTTGGCATCCCAACCCATTTTTACTTTATTCGCCATTCGGTCGTCCTGACTATATAAATAAATTTTCAGAAAAAAATTGTGCTCAAGGCAGTCTTGGTCAATTTTATCAAACTCAAGTAATGTCATTATTATTAGCCCATAGTTTAAAATTAAAGAAATACGGAGCATAAATGAAACCAATCAGAGCAATTATCAGTGTCTATGACAAAGAAGGAATTATTGATTTAGCAAAAGTATTTTCCGAACACAATATCGAAATTCTCGCTACTGCTAAAACCGCCGAAATATTAAAACAAGCCAATATTCCAATCGTTGAAGTTTCACAATTTACCAAAGCAGAAGAGATTTTAGGTGGTCGAGTTAAAACACTTCATCCCAAAATTGCTGGTGGCATTCTTTCCTATCGCAAGGACAATACTATTGAACCAATTGATATTGTAGTCTGTAATCTCTATCCTTTTGAAGAATCTCTGAAAAAAAATCTAACTCTGTCTGAAATGATTGAATTGATTGATATCGGAGGTGTTACTTTATTACGTGCTGGTGCTAAAAACCATCAATTTGTTACCGTTGTGCCGGATAAAAAATTCTACCCCATGATTATCAAAGAACTCAACGATCACCATACAATTACGATTGAAACTCGTCAATTATTAGCTCATAAAACTTTTGAAATAGTTGCTCATTATGATACCATAATTGCTGAATATTTTTCTTTACAATTTAGCGCAGTTGATTTTGCGGAATATTTTACTAAAACTTATATTAAAACTTTGCCCCTTCGTTATGGTGAAAATCCTCATCAAAAAGCATTTTATTATCAAGATCCATTTTCTAATTTTACGATGCGACAACTACAAGGTAAAGAAATTTCTTATAATAATTTGTTAGACTTAGAAGCAGTCTTATCGATCATCCAAGATTTCAACGAAATTACTTGTGCCATAGTTAAACATAATAGCCCATGTGGGGTTGCTTGCGCAAACACTGTTAAAGATGCTTATCTGAAAGCATTTGAAGCTGATAGAAAATCTGCTTTTGGAGGTATTGTCGCTTTTAATCAACCTGTTGATGACCAAACAGCTCTAGAAATGACCAAAATTTTCTTAGAAGTTATTATTGCACCATCGTTTTCATCTCAAGCACTAACCGTCCTTAAAAATAAGAAAAATTTGCGAGTTTTAGAATATTCAGGAGAAAGCACTAAAATACAACTTCGGAATTGTCTTGGCGGTCTATTAGTACAAGAAAAAGATATTATCAAAGAAAACATTAATGACTGGAAAGTAGTTTCTAATCGTAAACCAACGCAGGACGAATTGACTGAACTTGAATTTGCTTGGAAGGTGGCGAAATTTGTAAAGTCGAACGCTATTGTCTTAAGTAAAAACAAAACAACCGTTGGTATTGGTGGTGGTCAAACTTCACGAGTAGACTCCGTTGAAATTGCAATTAAAAAAGCCCAAGGAAAATTAAATGGCGCAGTTATGGCATCAGATGGATTTTTCCCCTTTCGTGACTCAATTGATTTAGCTGCTCAAAACGGTGTTAAAGCAATTGTTGAACCTGGCGGGTCAATTGGTGACAAAGAAGTTATTCAAGCGGCAAATGAAAATGACATCGCTCTCCTCTTTACTGGCATTCGACATTTTAGGCACTAATATTTTTTTTGTTGCTGTTACTTCTCAAAGCTAATCTTGATGCGTAATATTTAATAATATCTTTTTTTTACTTTAGCTCAAGAGATTGCGGGCGATAACTATTTTTTGGATTTCAGAAGTTCCTTCATAAATTTCAAGACATTTTGCTTCACGATAATATCTCTCTACGGGATAATCTTTTGAATAACCATAACCACCGAAAATCTGCACAGCTTCTCTACTAACTTCTACTGCAATTGTTGCTGAAAATAATTTAGCAAATGAAGACTCTTGAGAAAATCTTGCTACTCCTTTATCTTTTAGGAAAGCAGCGTAATAGGTTAAGAGACGAGCAGCTTGAATTTTCATTGCCATTTCGGCAAGTTTTGCTTGAATCAACTCAAATTCTGCAATGGGACGACCAAATTGTTTTCGTTCTTTCGCATATTGAATTGATTTTTCTAAAGCACCCTGGGCAATACCGATGGCCTGTGCACCAATATCAATTCGAGACACATCTAAAAGGCTTAAGGCAATTTTAAATCCTTGTCCTTCTGTACCTAACAAATTCTCTTTTGGGATTCGACAATCTTCAAAGATCAGTTCGCAATTATCCGTTGCTCTAAGGCCCATCAAATCTTCATGTTTACCGACTGAAAAACCAGGACTGTTTCTCTCTACAATAAAAGCGCAAATTCCTTTATGTCCTTTAGATTTATCAATCGTTGCCATTACAATGAAGATACCGGCCTTACCACCTGAGGTGATAAATCGTTTTGAACCATTAAGAATATAATAATCGCCATCTCTGCGAGCACTGGTTTCTAAACTTGCTGGATCTGAACCAGCATTAGGCTCGGTCAACGCAAAAGCACCTATAATTTCCCCGCTTGTTAGTTTTGGTAGATATTTCTTTTTCTGTTCTTCGGTACCATAAGTTAAAATGGGATAACAGACTAATGAATTATGAACTGCTGTAATAACCCCTGTAGAACCACAGGCTTTAGAGATCTCTTCAATCGCAACTGCTAAACTAATAAAATCAAATCCAGCACCGCCATATTCTTCCGGTACAATCATTCCCATAATACCCAGTTCAGCTAATTTTTTTATATTTTCAATGGGATACTCACCGCTTTTATCAATTTCAGCTGCTTTCGGTTCTAATTCTTCTTTGGCAAATTTACGCATCATATCTTGAATTAATTTTTGATTTTCAGTTAAATCAAAATTCATATTATCTCCTCTACATACACCACCGAGAAACAAAGAACACAATTTTTAATCTCTGAAGATTTCATCTTGCTGTGTCTTTTTTTACTCTGTGGCAACTTTTTATTTTCTAAAGACATCTGGTTTTTCTTCACCTTTAAACTTTCTTAGCATCTCTCTTGCAATAATCAAACGCATCACCTCAGAAGTACCTTCACCAATTTCAGATAATTTAGCATCTCGATAAAATCGCTCTGCGGCTAAATCACTGGTTAAGGCTTCATAGCCAATCATACGAATCATCTCGCCACTAACCCAAGTGCCAACTTCAGAAGCATATAACTTAGCCATCGCCGCTTCTTGGTCGGCCCGTAACCCAGCATCTTTTTTCATTGCGGCATCATATACCATCAGGCGTGCAGCATAAATATGAGTTGTTACATCTGCAATAATTTTTGATATTTGTTGGGATTTAATCGGATGTTTTTGTAACCAACTAAGTCCCACATCAAACGCACCTTGCGCGATTCCTAAAGCATGGCCGCCGATACTTATTCGACCACCATCTAAAGTTTCCATAAAGATTTTATAACCATTATACTGCTCACCTAAAAGATTTTCTTTAGGCACAAAACAATCTTCAAATATCAATTCCACCGTATTTGATGCTAAAAGACCAAGTTTATGTTCCCTTTGACCAACTGAAAATCCTTGAAAATTCGTTTCTACAATAAAACAACTTATTCCATTTATGCCTAATTTCTTGTCATGCGTTGCTGCAACTATTACTGTCCCTGCATACTCTGCCGAAGTAATAAATCTTTTGGTGCCATTTATAACAAATCCATCAGTGACTTCTTTGGCAGTTGTTTCAATGGACGCTGCATCTGAACCTGCATTCGGTTCTGTAAGACCAAATGCGCCCAGTATTTTTCCAGACGCTAATTGCGTTAGATATTTCTTCTTTTGTTCATTACTACCAAATCGATATATCGGATAAGTACCTAATGAAGTATGAGCACAAACTGTTAAGCCCGTAGAAGCACACACCCGTGATATCTCTTCAGCCGCAATAGCATAACTTAAATAATCTAAACCTAATCCCCCATATTCTTTAGGATAAGGAATGCCTAAGTAACCTTTTTCTGCTAATTTTTTTATTATTTCAATCGGAAATCGTTCCTGCTTGTAAATATCAGACGCACAAGGTAAAATGTTATTTTGAGCAAACTCAGCTACTTCAACACGAAAATCTTCGTATTTTTTTGCTAATCGTGGACCGTCAACTTGAAACGCCATTTTTTCCCCTTCTGCTTTTTAAATATATAATCGATCCGGATCGACTTCGTTGCGAAGTATTCGTAATTCTTCTTCAGTTGGAGGTTCATTAACACCAACTTGGTCAGCCACTAACATTTCAAATTCCGTATTTTCTATAACCTGAGTAACGCTCACCCCTGGATTAGTCTTAAGTAACATCATACGTTTAGTTTTTTCATCATAACCCATCAAACCAAGATTACTAACGACCCGATAGGGACCGGTGTTTGGTGGTAAACCTGCTTCTTCTCGAGCACCGGGTCCTGTTAAATAACCAGGGGTAGTTAGAAAATCCAGTTTTTTAACAAATCGCTTAACATCATGTTGTCGCATAATCGCAATTGTCTTCCAACAATGCGAACCAACATCATTAGCTCCTCCTGAACCAGGGAGTCTTACTTTGGGTGGCCAATATTTTCCAATCACGGTTGTATTTAAATTGCCATACATATCAATCTGGGCACCACCCAAAAAGCCATATTCAATAAATCCTCGTTGAGCCGTTTCCATCGCATCACAAATCCCGCTGGCAATTACTGCTTTATGAAAAGTTCTTGAATCTCCGACCCCTAATGGTAATTTCTCTAAACTCGCACCAATACCACCAAATTCAAAGGCAACGATTAAATCTGGTGCGTGCATCTTTTTGGCTAAAGACGCAGCAAGCATAGGAATACCGGTACCGACAAAAGCAACAGTGCGATCGGCCATTAAGCGCGATGCAACACAAATTAAAAATTCAGTTTCATTATATTCAGGCATTATCGACCTCCAATCATTGTTTCAAGTTTTTTAAGATGATCACGTCCAATAAGGTCAATATATTCATTGTGATTTTTGACACCATAAACATACTTATCCAGATAAGCTTTAGTTTTAGCGACATCTTTAGAATCTTCTAAAAATGCTTTTAGGTGTTCTTCATCTCGCCAATATTTATAGCACATTTCACCGGGATGCGAACCATAAGGAGCATGCACCACTGCGTCAACTAAGAAATAAGGAATAATTGTATGTTCCGGATACTTACGGATTTCTTCTGTATCAATTATCTCTTCAGCGCTGATAATTAATTTCTTACTAGCCCGTGCCAATTCAAAGGCAAAACCCGAAATACCATCGATTTGACAATTGCCATATTTATCGGCTCGATGGACATGGATTAATCCGACATCTAAAAATAAGGCGGGCAGTAGGGTTACTTTTTGTCCCGTAAACGGACATTTCACAACCTTTGCTGCACTATATCTCAAAGTATCTGTACCCAACATAGATAATGTCGGGATAAATGGAATTCCCATCGCAGCTGCTTTAAATCGCCAAGTGATAGCTCCATTCGACCAATCCGCAGTCTTGACGCGACCACTCTCGACTGCGCGTCTTAAAATATTTGAAATGCCATATACTTCCCAAGCCACATAAGTAATATCGATGGTATCAACTAAATCAGCTGCGAGCAGCAAATCGATTTCGTGAATACCTTGGCCGGCTAAGCGCAGATGTTTCTTGCCTTGTCGAATAATTTCTCGAGTAATTGACATTGGTGCCCGAACCGTACCATACAGTTCAGTACCTAAATAATCACCATCCGAGACGAATTTACTG
>CBFGJZ010000015.1:7780-38376 GCA_965649215.1 Caldifarciminota bacterium | reverse complement strand
TTAAAACAAAGAGACCCAGAAATTTTTGAAGTTATTAAAAATGAAACGAATCGTGAACATTCTACTTTGGAATTGATTGCCTCAGAAAATTTTTGTTCTGAAGCAGTCTTATCTGCTTTGGGTTCAGTTTTAACCAATAAGTATGCTGAAGGACTACCCAAAAAACGATATTATGGCGGATGTGAATTCGTTGATATTGGTGAGACTTTAGCAATTGAACGAGCTAAAACTCTTTTTGGCGCGGAACATGCGAATGTACAACCGCATTCCGGCACACAAGCTAATATGACAGCTTATTTCGCTTTAGCAAATCCTGGCGATATTATTTTAGGATTGAACTTGGCTCATGGTGGTCATCTCTCTCATGGGCATCCCATTAATTTTTCAGGTAAATATTTTCAAGTATATCATTATGGTGTACATCCCGAAACTGAAGTTATTGACTATGACGCATTACATAAATTGGCATTAGAACATAAACCCAAAATTATTGTCAGTGGTGCTTCAGCACATCCCCGTTTTATCTATTTTGATAAGATTCAAGAGATATGTGAGGAAGTAGGAGCATATCAAGTCGCAGATATTGCGCACACCGCAGGTTTAATTGCCGCTGGTCTTCATCCAACACCTATTCCTTATGCAGATGTTGTGACAACGACAACTCATAAGACATTACGAGGTCCCCGTGGGGCAATTATTATGTGTAAAGCAAAATATGCGGAGTTAATTGATAAGACAACTTTTCCAGGAATGCAAGGCGGACCATTGGAACATGTTATTGCGGCCAAAGCAGTGGCGTTTAAAGAGGCTTTATCAGATGAGTTTAAAAATTATCAGAAACAAGTTATTCGTAATGCAAAAGCATTAGCTGAGGAATTATCAGTACTTGGTTATCGATTAGTAGCAGGCGGAACAGATACTCATTTAATTTTAGTTGATTTGCGGAATAAAAATATTACGGGCCGCGATGCTGAAAATGCGCTCGGAAAAGCAGATATTACAGTTAATCGAAATACAATTCCGTTTGACCCGCAAAAACCGTTTATCACTTCAGGTATTAGATTAGGAACACCAGCACTGACAACGCGAGGTATGAAAGAGTTAGAAATGAAAAAGATTGCTCGTTTAATCGATAAAGTATTAACCAATATAAATGACTCAAAAGTATATAGCGAAGTTAAAGCTGAGGTTAAAGAATTAACTGAAACCTTTCCATTATACCATGAACGGAGAAAAATTTATGATTCATTACAGTAGCAGTAAGATAAAGCAGTTGGTGGCTCGAGAAATTTTAGACTCACGCGGTAATCCAACCCTTGAAGTTGATTGTATTTTAGAAAATGGAATTGTCGGTAGAGCAGCAGTGCCTTCTGGTGCATCAACAGGTATTTATGAAGCTTTAGAGTTACGAGACGGTGATAAAAAGCGCTTTAATGGAAAAGGAGTCCTCAAAGCACTTAAAAATGTTAATGAAACTCTCAATTTAGCATTAATTGGTAAAGAAGCACTACATCAACAGCAGATTGATAAGCTTTTGATTGAACTCGATGGAACAGAAAATAAAGCAAAGTTAGGTGCCAATGCGTTACTTGGAGTTTCGATGGCAGTGGCACGAGCAGGTGCAAACTATTTGCGACTTCCTTTATATCATTATTTAGGTGGTGTTAATGGGAAAGTACTACCAACCCCAATGTTTAATGTTATTAATGGCGGAGTCCACGCTCCGAATAATTTAGATATTCAAGAATATATGATTGTACCATCGAACAAATATGCCTTTGCAGAAATGTTACGTATTGGCAGTGAAGTTTATCAATCACTAAAGAAGTATTTAAGTTCAAAGGGATATAGCACAGCCGTTGGTGATGAAGGGGGATTTGCAGCAGATTTTAGTTCCAATGAGGAACCGCTCCAAATCATTCTAGAAAGTATTGAACAAGCTGGTTTCGAAGCAGGCAAAGATATATTTTTAGCATTAGATCCAGCAGCAAGTGAATTTTTTAATAATGGTAAGTATTATTGGCAATTAGATAATTACACTATGAACAGCGAAGAGTTAATTGATAAGTATCAACAATGGATTGAAAATTACCCGATCATCTCAATTGAAGATGGATTGGCACAAGATGATTGGCAGGGTTGGCAAAATTTTACCCGAGTTTTAGGTGATAAAATTCAAATAGTCGGAGATGATATTTTTGTTACCAATGTCAAACGATTTAAAAAAGGCATTGAGGATGGAATTGGTAATGCAATTCTAATTAAATTAAATCAAATTGGTACGGTGAGTGAAACATTGGCTTGTATTGAATTAGCTAAAACTAATGGGTATAAAGTAGTGATTTCTCATCGCTCTGGTGAAACCGAGGATACTTTTATTGCTGATTTGGCTGTTGCAACAAATGCGGGTCAAATAAAAACAGGTGCACCGTGTCGAGGTGAACGAATCGGTAAATATAATAGATTGTTAAGAATCGAGCAAGAACTGAATTGTTAAATGTATAAATATCCATATAAACGAATCGGGGAAAGACCGAAAGACAGAAAGAAGAAATTAATTATTTATCTGTCGATATTTTTTTTAGTCGTTGCTTTTTTCATTCCTGGCCCTAATGGTTTAGCGAGAGTTATTTATAAATACTATCAAAAACAGTGTCTACACAAAGATATTGAACAGTTAAAAATTAAAGCTGAACTTATTCAAGCAAAAATTAACAAAAGTAAAGATGAGCGATATCTTAAAAAATATCTGCAAGATAATTATCAAATGATACCGGCGGAAACAATCTCACCATAAACGCCAACCGATATTTGTGGTAAGACAAAATTTATTCTTGAAAATAGTTTAATTTTTTGTAAAATAATTTTTTATTATGTGCGGAATTATTGGTATTTATGCAAACAAAAATGTGGTGCAAGAACTTTATGCAGGATTAATTGCTCTTCAACATCGGGGTCAAGATTCAGCGGGAATTGTCACTTATAATAATACCTTTCATTTAAAAAAGGGCAATGGTTTGGTTAATAAAGTTTTTAACGAGAAAAATCTTGCCCGTTTGCGGGGACATATAGGAATTGGCCATACTCGTTATCCAACAGTTGGTCCCGGACAACTTGAAGATGCGCAACCCTTTATTATTAATGCTCCGTTTGGAATCGCGATGGCTCATAATGGGAATATTACAAACTATGCTGAATTACGAGAAGAATTAACAAAAAAGTGTTTCCGACAATTGATTTCTTATTCTGATGTAGAAGTAATTCTCAATGTTTTTGCTGATGAGTTATCATTACAATCGTTACACAATTTTTCGTTTGACACTTTGATAAAAGCAGTGGCGGGTGTCTTTGAACGAGTTGAAGGTAGTTATTCAGTTGTCGGAATGATTGCAAATTATGGGCTTTTTGCATTTCGTGATCGTTATGGTATTAAACCTTTATGTTTAGGTAAAAAAGGTAATAACTATATTGTTGCATCTGAAAGTGTGGTGTTGGATCTTTTGGATTATAATTTTGTTCGTGATATTAAAGCTGGCGAAGTTGTCTATATCGATACAAAACGAAAACTACACACCAAAGTTATCGATTGCAAACCAGCTCACCCGTGCATTTTTGAATATGTTTATTTTGCTCGACCAGATTCTGTTTTAGATGATATTGAGGTTTACGAAGCTAGATTAAGATTAGGAGAAAGGCTGGGACGAGCGTGTCTAAAAGCTAAAATCAAACCTGATGTGATAATTCCGATTCCTGATTCAGGAAGGGGAGCAGCAACAGCGATTGCTAAAATTTTGAAAGTGGAACAAAAGGAGGGTTTGATTAAAAATTATTATATTGGTCGTACTTTTATTATGGCCAACCAACGATTAAGGAAAAATTCAGTGCGGCAGAAACTGAATCCAGTTAAAAGTGTTATTAAAGATAAAAGAGTACTGTTAGTTGATGATAGTATTGTGCGTGGGACAACCGCTAAAGAGATCGTGGCTTTGGTGCGTAAAGCAGGAGCAAAAGCAGTTTATTATGCGGTAACTTGTCCACCTTTGCGATATCCATGTGTTTATGGCATTGATATGATGACCAGAGGAGAATTTATCGCCAAAAATTGTTCCATCGCTCAAATAAAAAAGATGATTGGTGCGGATGCGTTAATTTATCAGTCGTTAGAAGATATGTGTCAAGCAATAGCAGGAAATAAAAAAGGGCAAAAGTTTTGCACCGCCTGCTTTACTGGTGAATATCCAACGGGTCTTAAAAAGAACGAAATTATAAAATTAGAAAAAGAACGAATTAAGTATAAAGGAAATAGGTAACGAAAGGAAATATTTATGAAGTTTAAAATATCACTATTCGTTATATTCATATTGATAAATGTAATACCGATATTTGCTAACAATATTGAACCACCGACAAAAGTAATTGCTAAAGATGCACCAAATGATGCAGGTGGTAAAATAATCATTAACTGGCAGTTATCCGTATCCGATCAATTTTTAGAAGGTTATAAAATACTAAGAAAAGTAAAAGATTCTTCTTCAGTAATATCGAAAACGATATATTTTGATTTTAATAGTTTTGATATTCAACCATCTGATGTAAATATGCTTAGTGCTATTATACAAGATTTAAAAATTACTGAAGACTATAAATGTCTACTAGAAGGATATACCTGCCCAATTGGTAATTCAGATTATAATGTTGCTCTTGGTCTAAAGCGTGCAAAATCAGTTCAAAATTATTTTAAACGCGCAGGATTAGATACATCTAATATAAGTATTATTAGTTATGGTGAGAAAAATTTAGTAACACAAGATTCTTTAGAATATTGGCGAAATCGTCGAGTTGTATTAAAAATTATCACTTCAAGCATAACTCAGGTCGGGTTTATTGGTTCTGGTCGTAATCAATTTATTGATGAAAACACGATTGACGGTGTAAAATATGCTTATCAGATATTAGCAGTGCAGGATTTAGAATCAGCAGCATCAGAATGGTCAGACTTCGTATCTTCAAAACAACAGTGGTTTCATACAGAAAGATTTAATGTCGTAATATTCACGCTGATATTTACTTTTCTTATTATATATTACATTAATCGCGCAAAAAAAGGTGCAAATCTTTTTGTACGGAAAATCGCGGGTCTTTTAGCCGTTGATGAAGCAGTTGGTCGTGCAACTGAAATGGGAAAACCAATTCTTTATGTGCCAGGTTTGACAGGTATTAGTGATGTTGCAACAATAGCAGCGATGAATATTTTAGGTGAAGTTGCCAAAAAAATTGCTACTTATGATTCGCAGTTAATTGTGCCCAATACTGATCCAATTGTTTATACCGTAGCTCAAGAAGTTGTTAAAGAAGCATATACTCAAGCAGGTCGTCCTGATGCATTTAAAGCGGATTCTGTCTATTTTGTGACCGATAGTCAATTTGCATATGCAGCAGCAGTTGATGGTATAATGACGCGCGAACGACCAGCCACTAATTTCTTTATGGGTTATTTCTATGCTGAAGCATTAATTTTGGCAGAAACCGGCGCATCAACGGGTGCAGTACAAATTGCCGGAACCGATTCCGTGATGCAATTGCCATTTTTCATTGTAGCTTGCGATTATACTTTAATGGGTGAAGAGTTATATGCAGCATCAGCTTATCTATCCCGAGAACCATTATTATTAGGGGGTTTAATCGGTCAGGATTGGGGAAAAGCAATTATCGTGGGTATTTTAATTATTGCGACTTTAATCGGCTTATTAACAAATTTACAAGTTTTAAATATCTTTTAATTAAGGAGTTATATGAAGATTAGATTACCACTTTTTTTAGTTTTAGTTACGGGTATTTTAGGCGCTTTACCTTTTATTATTCCTCATAGTATTGCTCAAAATTTTGATAATGAGTTTCGGAATTCAGTATTACGAATTATTGCGGCATTTTCATTGGTATTAGGTGTTGGTAGTATCATTCGTCATCATCTGTATAAAATCCAGCATAAGCGGGAAAATTGGGAGTATAGTTGGATTCTTTTAATTAGTTTAGTTGCTACTTCAATAATTGGCTTATTTGGAGGCATTGAAGGAACCGGCCGGTTACCAACAAGAATCGGTAATTTTCATTTTGATATTCAGACCATCTATATGTATATGGCAATTCCGTTGGGTGCAACAATGTTTGCAATGCTATCATTTTTTATGGCTTCAGCAGCATATCGAGCATTTCGAGCTCGCAACTTTGAAGCAACTTTGCTTTTAGTTGCAGCGTTTATTATGATGTTGGGTTCCGTGCCTTTAAGTAGTTATCTTTTACCAAAATTACCAGGATTTGCAGAATGGATTTTAACGGTACCCAACACCGCAGCTAAACGGGGAATGGGATTTGGTATTGCGCTTGGTTCGTTAGCGACTTCGCTCAAGATTATTCTGGGTATTGAACGTGGTTGGTTAGGAGGGACAAAATGACGGATAACGATAAAAATATAAAAATGACTGGTTGGGAACGATTAGCGAAAATAGATCGAAGGGTCATTTATTTACTTTTATTGTTAGTGGTGGTGATTCCGTTGATTTTTCCATTTAAGTTAAGACCCAAAGCAATGCCCCCCGTAGAAAAATTGTTTAACTATATTGATACGATTCCTGATGATAAGTGTTTAGTGATTTCTGTTGATTACACACCAGATACAGAGCCTGAATTGCATCCGATGTCGATTGCTTTACTAAGGCATGCGTTTGCGCGACGGGTGAAAGTGGGGATTTTATGTATTTCTTTACTGGGGTTGGGATTAGCACAAGATGCGATTACGACGGTGACTAACGAGTTTAATAGCCGAGCCTTAACCTATGAAGATAGTATCATTTATGGTCGTGATTATGTGTTCTGGGGTTGGCAGACACCGGTTTTAGTGCCTATTATGGGGATGGGTGAAAATATCGCTAAAGTTTTTCCAGTTGATTACTATGGCAATAAAACCGATACTTTGCCTGTGATGAAGACGATTAAGAATTATAATGATGTCGCAATTTTAGTTTCAATTGCGGGAAGTGCAATTCCATTTTATTATATTACTTATGCTCAAACTTCGTTTGGTGTAAAAATTGGGGCTGGTTCTACAGCTGTGCAAGCTGCAGATTTTTATCCGTATCTTAATTCCGGACAAGTGACAGGAATGATGTCGGGAATGAAAGGCGGTGCCGAATATGAACAATTGGTGGAAGAGCGTTGTCATGTCTATGGTCGGAGAAAGGCAACGGATGCAATGTCATCTCAAACTGCTGCTCATATCTGGATTATGGTGACAATTATTATTGGTAATATTGGTTATTTTGTTATGCGCAGGAGGAAAAAATGACCGTTTCAACTAACCCTTGGATTTGGATAAGTGCGATTTTAACTTTAGGAATTTTTTCATTCTTATATAAAGAAAATCCATTCTATCGGATTTGCGAACATTTATTCGTCGGTATCTCTAACGGCTATTCAATTACTTTTGTGTGGCATCGGGTTTTAGTTCCAGCTTTGATTGATCCGATTGCCCATGGACAACGTTTGTGGTTGATTGCAATTGCGATTATTGGCGCTTTGTATTTTACTCGTTTTATTCCAAAAATTTCCTGGCTGGTTCGAATTCCGATTGCAGTTGTAATGGGTTATGGAGCAGGTGCTTCAATTCCTCGAGCGATTGACGCTTCAATCGTTGAACAAGTACGAGCAACAATTGTGACCAGGGGAAGTTTTCTTTATCTCTATAACGGAATCTGGGCGGTAGTAATATTAATAGGTGTAATTGCAACCATTAGTTATTTCTTCTTCTCAAAAGAGCGTAAAGGTATTTTTAAACCATTGTCTTATACAGGTATAATTTTCATTATGCTCGGATTTGGTGCTTCGTTTGGCTATACGGTAATGGCACGTATTTCCTTACTCATTGGACGTTTAACATTCTTATTAAGAGATTGGTTGGGTATTATCAAATAAGCTAAAATGTTACAACCTTGTAACAAAATTTTGAAGTTGAATATTATTTTGATTTAGAAAATAAGTCTTTGATTATCAACGGTTAATTACGAAACTGTATTTATAAATTTGCTTCTAAGGGGAGGTATCCCCTCCACCTTATAGGTTTTTCAGTTCTGAAACTTCTATGTTTCATTCTATAATTCAAATGAAGATAGTTAATTATCAATTTTAATCGGATAGAAAATTAGAAGAGAGTTAATTTGCTAAGTGGGCAGATAAAGTTTAAGCTTATGAGTATAGAATTACAATGTCAAATAGGAGAGCACGAGCAAAGAGATATTTGGGTTAGAACTTTAAAGGAGATAGGGATTCATCTTACTTAAGAAAAAATTAGGTAATTAAGTCATATTGACACTTTTAGATATTTCTGATAATATTTTAATCTTATGACGAGTAAACAATCAAATAATAAATTAAAATTTGGTTTTTATTGGGCAGCATCTTGTGGAGGTTGCGAGATCGCAGTCCTTGATTTAAACGAAAAAATCTTGGATGTGATAAATCTTGCTGATATTGTTTTCTGGCCTGTGGCAATGGATGTAAAATACAACGATGTGGAAAATTTTCCTGACAATTATATGGATGTGTGCTTTTTTAACGGCTCGGTACGTAATTCTGAACAAGAACATTTAGCTAAATTACTGCGTAAAAAAGCAAAAGTTTTAATTGCATTTGGTTCGTGTGCGCATCATGGTTGTATTCCCGGTTTGGCTAATTTACATAGTAAAGAAGCAATCTTAAAAACTGTTTATCAAGATACAGCTTCCACAGTTAATACTGATAATAAAATGCCGAAAGTGAAATCACAAGTTATAGAAGGTGAATTGACAATTCCGGAATTTTATGATGAAGTGCGACCCTTGAATCGAGTTGTTGATGTTGATTATTACTTGCCAGGGTGTCCACCTCCAGTACAATTGATAACTAATGCAATTGACGTGATTGCTAATAATAAATTGCCCGAGAAAGGAACGGTATTAGCTCCGATTAAAGCACTTTGTGATGAGTGTGTTCGTAATACCAGTGAACATAAAAGAATGCCGGATATAAAACGAATATATGAAATCGAAGCCGACAATAAAAAATGTTTTTTAGAACAAGGCATTATCTGTATGGGACCTGCAACTAGAAGTGGCTGTCAAACCCGTTGTATTAATGGCAATTGGCCTTGTACAGGTTGCCTAGGACCGATTCCTGAAGTATTAGATCAAGGCGCAAAGATGATTAGCGCTATCGGTTCGATTCTTAAGATTGATGAAGAAAAGAAATTAAGTGAAGAAGATGTTTTAAAATTAACGGCTAAGATTAAAGACCCAGTTGGGACTTTTTACATGTATGGCTTAGCTGCCGCAATTATTAATAAGAAAAAGAGATAAGCATATGTCAAATATAAAAAGAATTACTATTGATCCAATTACAAGATTAGAAGGACATGGTAAAATCGAGATTTTCTTAGATGAAAAAGGAGAAGTAAAGGAAAGCTATCTACAAGTTCCCGAATTGAGAGGTTTTGAAAAGTTTTGTGAAGGTCGTAAAGCTGAAGATATGCCGCAATTGACATCACGCATTTGTGGTGTCTGTCCAGTAGCACATCATTTTGCAGCAACGAAAGCTTTAGATATGGCATTTGGAGTGGAAGTGCCAACTTTAGCTAAAGAGTTAAGAGAATTGACTTATTGTGGTTATATTATTTACGATCATATCTTACATTTTTATTTTTTAGCTGGACCTGATTTTATAGTTGGTCCTACTGCTCCGAAGGAGAAAAGAAATATATTAGGGGTTATTGAAAAAGTCGGTTTAGAACTGGCTGGTGAGGTTATTAAACATCGCGCATATGGACAAAAAATTACCGAGATATTAGGTGGCAAAGCAACGCATCCAGTTTGCGGTCTACCCGGCGGTGTTAGCAAAGGTCTTAATGCAGAAGAACGAGCTGAAATTGAAAAAATGGCTCGTTCGTGTTATGATTTTGCCCTTAAAACATTAAACTTATTCCATAAGATCGTGCTTGAAAATCCCCAGTATATGAGTTTAATAACTAATCCAGCATTAGGTTTAAATGTTTATAATATGGGTATGGTTGATAAAAATAATAATGTTAATTTTTATGATGGTTTAATTCGTGTTACTGACCCAAACGGAAAAGAATTCATAAAATTTCAAGCCCAAGATTACCTAAAATATTTAGGTGAAGCAGTTGTTGAATGGTCTTATGTAAAAATACCATACTTAAAAGATATTGGTTTCAAGGGATTAACTGAAGGTTCTGATTCAGGATTATATCGAGTTGGTCCTTTAGGTCGTTTGAATGCGGCTGACGGTATGGCAACACCAAAAGCCAACGAAGAATACAAAATAATGTATGAGACTTTTCATACCAAACCCGTGACTAGTACTTTAGCATTTCACTGGGCACGATTGATTGAGTTATTATATGCAACTGAACGAGCTATTGAATTAATTACGGATTCAGAAATTACCGGCACTAAGATTCGGAATTTAGATTTTCATTTTCAAGAGAGCGGCATTGGCGTTGTTGAAGCGGCGCGGGGTACCTTGTTCCATCATTATGAATTAACTGATGATCGATTAATTAAAAAAGTAAATATGATTGTTGCCACAACCAATAACAATGGGGTTATAAATATGTCAATTCGTAATGCTGCTAAAGAATTAATAAGACCAAATCAAAACAAGACACAATGGGATGAAGGTGTCTTGAATATGGTGGAGATGTTTTTCAGAGCTTATGACCCATGTTTTGGATGTGCTTCACATAGTTTAGGCACGCTCAAATTAACGATCGATATCTTCAATCACCAAAAAAAGTTGATTAAGACAATCACAAGTTAGTAATAAAGTAACCCTTGGATTTTATTCAAGGTTAGTTATGAATTATAAAAAAATAATATCATTGATTGTCTTAGTATTAGCAGATGCAATAACCGTCACAATTTCTTATCTCGTTGCTTATTTTATCCGAAAACCAGTTCTCTCGCTATTTTTTTCTGAAATTATTGAATCGTTACCATTCCAAATATTTATTTCAAGATTTTATATTGTATTTGTCTTCATTTTAATTATCGGTTACGAAGGTCTATATCATAAACGATATGAGTTTTGGGAAGAGATGCGTCTGATTTGGAAAAGTAATTTCGTTGCAACGGCGCTGATTATGATTATTCTTTATATGACTCAGAGTTTTATCGTTTCGCGAGCAATTGTTATTTTAGCTTTTATGTTAAATTTACTATTATTGCCAATTCAACGCAAAATAACTAAAAGTGTTTTATATAAAACAAAGATTTGGCAAAAGAATATTTTAGTGATTGGCACAGAGAAAATTAGAGAGAAAATTGCCCATCGTTTTCGTAAACAGATTAATTTAGGATATCAAGTTGTAGCTTATCTTGATAGTCAAACATTAATAAAGCATCAAGAAAAATTAAACGATATTTTGGTTAACAATAAGATAAACGGTATTATTGTAGATGCTGAAGTTATGACGGAGAATCTTTTGAAAGAAGTGTACGAAAAAGCAGAAGGCAAAGTGGAAGATTTTTTTGTGATTCCGGCTTTATCTCAATTACAAATCAGCGGAGTTGAGATTGAACAATTAGAAGATATCTTGCTCATGAAATATCATTATAATTTGTTACGCACAGAAAGTAGAATTAGTAAAAGAGTCTTTGATTTATTGATTGCTTTTTTGATGATCCTAATTTGTATTCCATTGTTTATCATAATTTCAATTTTAATTAAATTATCAAGTTCCGGACCGATTTTCCATATCCAACAACGTGTCGGCAAAGATAATAAATTATTTAGATGTTATAAATTTCGAACTATGTATTTAGATGCGCAGCGACGATTAGAAAAATTGTTTGAGCAAAACCCCCATACAAAAGTTGAATGGGAAAGATATTTAAAAATAACCAATGACCCACGGGTTACAAAGATTGGTAAATTCTTAAGAAGAAGCAGTCTTGATGAACTACCACAATTATTTAATGTTATAAAAGGCGAGATGAGTTTAGTCGGACCTCGTCCTTATTTGCCAAACGAAGTTGAAAATAGACGAAAGGAAATAAGTCTTATTACGAAAGTGCGGCCTGGTATTACTGGTTTATGGCAAGTTTCTGGTCGAAGTCAGTTAACCTTTGAAGAACGCATGCGTCTTGATGAGTATTATGTTAAGAATTGGACAATTTGGTTAGATGCAGTGATTATGATAAAAACAATAAAAGTTTTATTTAATAGCCAAGGAGCATACTAATTACAATAAAACAGATATTTTTTACAACTGTTATCCTCATCAATGTTGCAATCGGCAACGCATGGAAGACATATACGAATACTAATTTTATTAACGATATAACTGCAGACAATGATTATCTCTACTGCGCAACACGCGGTGGTTTCACAGTTTTTTCCAAAAGTGAAAGTAGTTTTATACGAGTTTATACTAATGTTGATGGCATACCTTCAAATCGGATAAATTGTCTGTTATTTGATAGCAATCAAAAATTGTGGCTCGGGACAAATCGTGGTATTGCAATCTTTGACCCCACCACAAAACAAATAAACTGTTATCGCGATTTAGGTTCAATAGAACAGAATACAATTAATTGTTTAGCACGGAGCGGAGATACAATTTTAGCAGGCACTCAAAATGGTCTTATTGTGATTGATACCCGAGGTACGGCATCAATAGATGACGATGTAGTCATGGCTCGAATCTTACCAAGTCAAGTTTCGTGCCAAGTATTTGCGATAGGCGTGCATAATGATTTTTGGATTAGTGCGTGTCCTGGACTTATTAGGTTAAACCGTAATCTCCAAAATTACAATATCATTTTACATCCGTTTGGTGATTCTGTCAAAGCAATGCTTGTTGTCAATGATACTTTGCACATTGCCACAGAACAAGGCATTGCTCGTTTTAATGGAACGGGGTTTGAGATGGTAGTATTATTTCCCGAGCGATATACAATTTTTGATCTAGCTTATTATGATAATAAATTTTATGTGGCAACCCGCAATGGTCTATTACAATACAATGGTAATAATTTATCTTTTATTTTTAACGAAGATACTCGTTCAATTTTATTTTCCAATGGACTTTGGCTTGGAGTGGGTGGTTATGTTTATCTGGGGGGAGGTCTACAATTACAACAAAATAACAGTTGGCAGGAGTTTAAAAATAATGGATTAGCAATGAATATTGTTTCAAGTGCAATTTCTGATCGCGAGGGCAATATTTATGCAATGCACTATCCGGTTGGTAATCAAATAATCAGTTTAAAGAAGTCAAATAACAATTGGCAAATTTTATTGGATTCGATTGCAAATAGTTATATTGCAGTTATAGATAATGACAATTATATTTGGTTTGGTCATTGGATACTTAATGGAGGATTGACTCGATATGATCCAATTAATGACTCATGGTTAGTAAAAAGTTGGTCTGGACTTAAAGGAGTTGTTGGTGCCTTAGGGATTGATAATAATCAAGTTAAATGGTTTCATAACCAAGCTAATACTTTGATCGCCCTTACGGACGATTCAGTTTATGAATTTACAATACCAGGGCTATCGAGACCTGAAAAACATGGGTATGAATTAGTTTTTGATAGAGAAAATACAGGCTGGTTAGGTTGGTCAGGCGGTTTATTGCGAATAAAATATAATGATAATAATTTATCTGATATTGTTTCAAAAATCTATTCCTATTTAGAAATTATGTCGCTAACAGTTGATCTTAATAATCGAGTTTGGTGTGCGACAAATCAAGGAGCGGTTATTTTAGAAAAAGATACTTTTCGTACCTATAATACTACCAATTCACAGATTCTCAATGATAAAGTCGTTCGAATTAAATCAGATAAATGGGGTAGGGTGTGGATGTTACATCCGCAAGGTCTATCTTCTTATGATATATTTTCTAATCGGTGGTCACACTATACAGCTTCTAATTGTGGCATAATCGCGAATGAAGATAATGACGAAAAATTTTACCAATGGTTATATGTTGATGAAGAAAATGGTTTTTTACTTATTGCGACAAAAGAAGGGATTAGTCAATATAATTTTCAGATAACATCAACAACTACTCTCAATCGGGTAAGAATATATCCTAATCCGTTTAGTAAAACCATTCATTCAGTGATAACTTTTGATAGTTTGCCACAATCTGCAAAAATTAAAATATTTGACTTACAGGGAAATTATATTTGTGAATTATTGACCAATCCTATTTATTGCGGTGTAAGGTGGAGACCAATTAATATTGCTACGGGTATTTATTTAGCGCTCGTAACAACACCAAAAGAGAAGTTAATTTTAAAATTTGCGGTGGTTAATTAGTATTCGTCATCCGCGATAAAATCTGTATCTTCTTCGTCGTATTTTTCATTCGCTTGGCATTCTTCATAATCAGGACATTCAGGACAACAATTTTCATTGAGCGTTTCCATATCGCGACATTCATCATAATAAGGACATACTTCGCAACACATTTTCCCTCCTTTTTACTTTAGTCCTTTTAAATTATAAAGAATAATCATTAACGATTAAATCTTTTTTTCGACGCATTGGGTTTTGGTTTTTCTCGTTCTTCTTCCGGTAAATCCATACAAGAAGTAAAATATTTACATTGAGTGCAACAATCATCTCTAAGTTGGGCTTTACTCTGACAGATATCATAGCCCGAACAAGCGCGACAACACATACTTTAAAATCCTCCTCTTAATAGGTTATCTTCTTGAGGATATAACTTAAATAAAGTTAATAAAGATTCAAGAAGATGGTTTTTATTTGGGTGCATATTTAAACTGTGATTGAGACATCATCAGAATTAATTCTCGAATGATTTCTGCAATCACTGATGCATAAGTTAGACTGTTAGAAATCATTGGGTTGTATTCGACAATGTCACAACCAATAATATTTGATTTGCTTAATTTGATAATTGAATTAAAAAGCTCTTGATAACTTATGCCATTGGGTACTGGTGTTTGTACTGCGGGGAAAATACCGCAATCTAAGACATCGATATCTAAAGTTAGATAACAAGGATTACGGCCAATGTGTTTTTGAATATTATCGAGATATTTTTGAACCGAGAATAGATATTGTTGAGGGTTTTCTTGAGGAGAAGTTGTGGAGCGAAGACCCAATTGATAAATGCGTTTTTCGGGCAGGAATTCGCGAATACGTTTAATAACGGTAGCATGGGAATATTTATCGCCTAATAATTCATCGCGAGTATCCGAATGAGCATCAAGTTGAATTAAGTATAAATTCGGATAATGTCTTGATAATTCGTGTACGATCGGTATTGTAATTGTATGTTCTCCACCAACTACGAGGACTCGTTTATTTTTGAGTAAATGTTTTCGAATCGAGCGTTGAATTTGCGTAAAGGTTTGTTTGGTTGAGCTAAAGAGTAAGTTAAGATCACCAGCATCATGGATATTTAAACTATTTAAATCTTTTTGAAAATAAGGACTATAACTTTCAACATTCATAGAAGCGATCCGAGCAAAAGCAGGTCCAAAGCGGTTGCCGGGGACAAAAGAACTACTTCGGTCATAAGGAATGCCAACAATAATATAATCTGCTTCTTGATAAGATGCGTTCGCAAAATCAAAATGCATACTTATAAATTCATTAATATGGATACGAATATTTTCGAATTAGCTAGATTAGTAAAAAAAACGAGATTTGTCAAGAAGAAAGATACTTTAATTTTTTTGTTCGGATAAAATTTGACGAATAAGGGAAGCACGTTTTTCATCTCTTTCCTGAGGTGTCATTTTCTGATTATAGAATAATTGTAAATTAGCAGGTTTTAAAAGAATCATAATTTTATTTAAAGTGCTTAATGAAACATTAGTTAAAATTTGGGTTGCGACGCCAAGTCGTACCGTTGCTAAAAGATTTAATGCTTCTTCACTGCTTAAGAGACGAGCACTCGTTAATAAACCATAAGCGCGATAAATCTTATCTTCAATTTCTAATTTCATATTTTTAAGTAAATATTCACGTGATTGTTCTTCATAATTAACTAATTCCTGAGCGATTTTGGTAATATTGGTTATGATATCAGCTTCAGATTGTCCCAAACTACTAGTATTGGATATTTGGAAAAGATAGCCTTTAGTTTCTGTGCCTTCGCCATAAAGACCACGAACCATATAATTAATTTGCCAAATTGCACGAAGGGTCTTTTCAATTTCTTTGGTAATCACCAAAGCCGGGAGATGTATTAAGATGGATGCCCGCAATGCAGTACCAATATTACTTGGACAAGCGGTAAGATAACCATAGCGAGGTGAGTAAGCATAGCGAAGTAAAGATTCAAATTTATTATCAATATAATTTAGACGATTAAAACCTTGTTCAAAATTCAATCCGCTCATAATCACTTGAAGACGCATATGATCTTCTTCATTAATCATTAAACTGACAGTTTCATCTTCACTAACGGCAACACCATATGCTTTGAGATGATGATTATTTTTTATATCTTTGCGGGGTATACATTTCTGAGCAAAATCAGGAGAGATAAGGTGTCGTTCTAAGAGAAATTCTGCTTGCAGTCGCGTAATTCTATCTAACGCAATAGGATTGTGAACAGGAAAAATTGTTTTCAGATCAGAATCTTTTTTAATACTTTCGCTTATCATATTATATACTTGGTTTAATTCATAGTTAGATGCGCGGTTGGGAAAAGGAATACCAGCTAAATTTCGCGCATACCGAACACGACTTGAAATGACAATCGAAGAATTTTGACTTTCTTGGTCAAGCCAAGGCGGGACCGTTTTATTTATTAGAGTTAAAGCTTCGTTACGCATCATTATGTTGTGTTTTGCCGAATTTGACGAATTTGATCACGAATCGCAGCAGCTCTTTCATAATCTTCTTCTTGGATTGCTTTTTTGAGACTCAACTGTAATTTTTTTATTTCAAAACGATCGGCAACTAGTTTTTTACTGGGTGTGACCGATTTACCAATATGACTGGTTGTGCCGTGCAATCGTTTAATAAGTACTTCCAATTTTTCACTAAATGCGAGATAACAATTTTCACAACCTAAACGACCATGTTTACGAAAATCAGCATAGGAGATACCACAAGCAGGACAAGTTAATTGATAATCATCATTAGTGATTTTTTCTTGGAGTTCAGATAAGATAACTTGAGGGGGGAGAAAAGATTTTTTTATTTCACCGACACCCTTTTTTTCGGCGCATTCCTTACACAAAGCAAGCTCACAAACTTTTCCATCTTTATCAATGGTCGTAATGATAATAGTAACTTCGGGTTTTTGACAAAGACTACAATGTTTCATAATTATAAAGTGCTTTCAATTAATTTGCCATTTTTCAACCATAATTTACGAGTTGCATAATTCACAACATTTTGATTATGAGTAACACTTAAAATGGTGATATGTTTAGTTTGATTAAGTGTTTTAAGAAGGGTAAGTAAAGCTTCGCTGTTGGCAGCGTCAAGATTACCAGTGGGTTCGTCGGCTAAGATAATGACAGGGTTAGTGACCAAGGCTCGGGCTACGGCAACTTTTTGTTTTTCTCCACCTGATAACTCAGTCGGACGTGCCATTCGTCGTTCCCAAAAATTGATTTCTTGAAGAGTCTGTTCAGCTTGAGCAAAAGCTGCTTCTTTACTAAGACCGTTAATCAATAAAGGCATGGCTACATTTTCTAAAACATTGAATTCGGGCAAGAGATGATGAAATTGGAAGACAAAGCCAATATACTGATTACGAATTTTTGCAAGTTCTTCATAATTTTTATGTTCTAATGGGGTATTATTAATTGTAACCTTACCCTGATCAGGAAAATCAAGGCCACCCAAAATATGCAATAAAGTACTTTTACCACTGCCTGAGGGACCTAAAATGCAGACCCAATCCGATGTTTTTACTTCTAAATTAATATCTTGCAGGACAGGCAATGTTTCATTACCTGAAATAAAAGTCTTGCTAATATTTTCTGCTTTTAATATTGTATTATTCATTGGTAATTACTATACAATAATTATAAATCTTCTCATTATTTCCGTCAATATATTAGACTTGGATAACTCTAAAAAGATATAATTATTCATTACGAATTGCTTCAACGGGTGTTAAGTTTGCTGCTTTATAAGCGGGATAGATAGTGGACAGAAAAGATATCGCTAAAGCGACAACTGTTACTAATACAATATCAGTTAGACTAACTTGCACCGGTAGATTTTTAATAAAATAGACATCGCCAGGCAGATTGATAATTCGGTATTTGTCTAATAAAACAGATACGACAATTCCAAAAATTGCGCCACCAATCGTACCGATCAGACCAATCAAGAAACCGGTGAAGATGAATATTTTAATAATGCTTTTCTTTTTAGTCCCCATGGCAGTGAGAATACCGATTTCTTTGGTTTTTCTGATTACCATCATCACTAAAAGACCAATAATTCCCAGTGCCGCAACTAAAACTATTAAAACTAACACAATAAAAGTAACAACTTTTTCTAATCTTAAGGCAGTAAAAATATTTCGGTTCATCGTCATCCAATCAATAATTCGATAAGGATAGCCTAATTGGATACGGAGTTGTTTTACCATCTTCGGTGTGGCATTAATATTTTTTACTTTTAACTCAATACCCGAAACAACATCAGTCATGCCTAAAAAATCTTGCAGGCTTTTTAAGCTTAAATAGACAAAACTGGTGTTATAGTCATACATGCCAGCATCAAAGATGGCGCTGACATGGAAATTTTTAATTTTGGGCAGATTACCGAACGGGGTCGCTTCACCCGCAAAAGGAGCAACCAAAGTAACAGCATCACCAACTCGCGCTCCAATACTGCGAGCTAAATCAAGACCTAAAATAATATTGTTTTCAGACAAATCAAAACTACCTTCAACAATGTCTTTGCGTAAGTCGATAATTTCGCCATTCGGGTCATTAATGATACCCCGTACGACAATACCATCCGAAACATTTTCTCGACGAATTATGGTTTTAGTGTAAATAAATGGTTCTGCCGCAATCACACCAGGAAAACTACGGACAATCTTAAGCAAGGAATCATAATTACTGATATTGTCATAATTATATTTAGTAATAATGATATGGGGGGTGAGTCCTAAAATACGGTCTTTTAGTTCTTGATGGAACCCATTCATTACTGATAACACGATGATAATAGCGGCTACTCCGACAAAGATACCCATAATTGCAGAAAAAGCGCTTGCCGAGAAAAATCGTTTGCCCTTAGCGCGAAGATAACGCCGGGCGATAAATAATTCAAACATTTAGATAGTATCTAACTTCTTTAATTGTGGAAAAGGAATGACATCACGAATTGAATCAGAATTAGTTAAAATCATAGTGATGCGGTCAATGCCTAAACCTAAACCCGCGGTTGGTGGCATACCATATTCTAATGCTTTGATAAAGTCTTCATCTAAGGTGGCAAATTCTTCTTGGCGTTGGAGTTGTTCTTCAAATCGTTTGCGTTGCTCAATTGGGTCATTAAGTTCTGAGAAAGCATTGCCAATTTCAATACCACAGATAATTGGTTCAAACCGTTCTACTAATAATGGATTATCTCGATGATTACGAGCTAAGGGCGTAGTAATTTTAGGATAGTCAATGACAAAAGTGGGTTGGATGATTTCTTTTTGGATGAGATGGGAAAAGAGCTTATCTAAGAGTTTGGCTAAAGTTGGACGGGGATAGGTATTCTTATCCAAGACACCCAATTCAATTGCTTTTTCTTCAATGATTTTATGCTCAGTCGTTAAGATATCAAGATTGAGTTTTGACTCGAGCACATCGCAAAATTTTATGCGTTGCCACTTTTTGCTGAAATCTAATTCATATTGTTGGAATTTTATTTTCGTTGTGCCATATAACTTTTCCGTTAGATAGCACATCAGTTTTTCAACTAAATCCATCATATCGTGATAGTCTTTATATGCTTCATAGCATTCTAATTGAGTGAATTCAGGATTATGAAATCTATCTAAGCCTTCGTTACGAAAGTCTTTACCAATCTCGTAAACTTTTTCAATACCTCCGATAATAAGTCGTTTAAGATAGAGTTCATCAGAAATACGCAAGAACATTTTTTCTTCTAATACATTGTAATAGGTTTCAAAAGGTTTTGCTGCGGCGCCGCCATAAATGGGTTGAAGAATTGGAGTTTCGAATTCAACAAAACCCTGCGCATCAAAAAAAGCGCGTAAGAGTTTTAAGATTTGGCTACGACTAAGCAGAACTTGTTTAGATAGGGGGTTAGCAATTAAGTCAAGATAGCGTTGACGATATTTTAATTCAATATCTTTTAAGCCATGCCATTTTTCTGGTAATGGATGTAGTGATTTATTTAAGATCTGATAGTTTTTAACAACGATGGTAATTTCATTGGTATGGGTTTTAAATACTTCGCCTTCAATTCCAAGAATATCACCGATATCAATTAACTCAAGTTTATCAAATAGATCTAGTAAAATATCTTTACGAAAATAGATTTGGATTTTATTGCTTTGGTCTTGAAGATGACCAAATTTGGTCTTACCATGTTCTCGTTTAGCGATTAAACGGCCTGCAACTCGAACTGTCTGTTTACTATTACTTAACACATCAAAATTATCAATAATCTCTTGATTGGTATGAGTACGTTCAAATCGATAGGGTAGACCCCATTCTGCATTTATTTTCTTTAATTTTTCTAAACGAAAAGTCCGCTCATCATGTAGATTATCTGTATTTGACATAGAGTTATTATAAGAGGGGATTTTAGATTGTCAATTATAAATTTAATAGTTTTATCTTTATAAGTATAAAGAGAATGAAGAGACTTTAATGACAGATTGTTTTTTGTCATTACAGTCAAAAACATAGCAATCTTGCTAGAGATTTTTTAAAGTTATCTTTACCGGCTGTAAGATTGCTTCGTCGCTGTCGCTCCTCGCAAAGATATTATTCTATGTTTCCTGTGTCATGCTGGTCGCGAAGTGATGACGGAGTGCAACCAAGTCAACTTATTTCAGCATCTCATTGCTATTTCCTTTTATAAAACAATAATAATTTTTTACCCCCTTAAATAGGATTTTTATAATATTCAGAAAAAATAAGATAGCTTTGATTGTTTTTATTGATTGATAAAGAGTTAGAAAAGTTGTTACTCATTGAACACAATAAATATGCTCTTGACAATTATGCGAACTATATTAGAATATGAGTAATTTGGTGGAAGAAAATGGAGAATAGACGGTATCAGTTTTTAAGAGTATTAATTAACGCAAGAAAAAATAATTGCGTTAATTTATTAGATAATATAACTATCATATCAATCCGTCAATGAAAGAACAAACTTTATTAGTTTATAATTGTAGGTTGTTAGATTGTAGAATAATAAATAATAGCAAACAACTAACAACTAATATTGGCAAGCGGGTTTGTTCTTCATTGGTCAAACGGTTTAGATTTGTGTCTCTGACACATAAGACTTGCCAAGAATAATAAAAATGGAGGTAAATATATGAAAAAAGTAATACCGACCTTGTTAGTATTAGTCGCAATGGTATTTGCAGAAGGTGTCTGGTTAGGTTCTGATTTTAGTAAGATTACGAAAAATCAAGGCCCTATGATTACGCAACCTTACGATAATACTGAAAACGGAAATGGGAATTCATTACGAATTGAACTACCAAAGATGGAAGGCGTTGAAGATTTTTATTCTAACTGGTATACTTATGGTGATAATGCACCGTACTGGTTTACTTGGGCAGGACCGGAACGGGCAACTCAATTTATTCCGATTGAGTTTGGTATCAGTTATCCTTGTACAATTAGCAAAGTTAGAGCGACTTTTTATGAACATCCAAATTATCCTTGGCCAGATAACCAATATGTGTTTAAAATTTATGGAGATGATGGGATAACTCTTTTATGGGTTTCTGATACTTTACAGGCAGTACCATATCCAACTGCATCGTCATGTTCAACAAACGTTAATCCGCCAGTAGTAATTACTTCAGGTAATTTTTATTTAGCAGTACGACCGCGTGATGCGAGTGGTCATCCTTCAACTTTAGCAGATGGTGTTTCTGACGGAAGAAGTTTTAGTGGTTCGCCAGGTAGTTGGACACCTTGGACTAATGGTGAATTTTTCTTTGGTGCCTATATTTCTTTTACTCCCGTTAATTGGGATATGAAAACTGCTTTTGTAGATGCTCCGAAAACAACTGCTCCATACCGAACTTATCCAATCACCGCAATAGTGCAAAATATGGGTTTAAATGCAGTATCTGCAGGACTACCTGTAAAAATGCGTATCACTGGTCCAGGTGGATATGTATATGAAGACTTAAACGAAGTTACTTCAGTTACACTCAATCAAGGTGATACGACTACGATCGTCTTTAGTCCTAATTGGCAAGCACCATATGGCTTAGGCACTTATACTCTAAAAGTCTGGACCGAATTAGCAGGCGATCAAATTCCTGGGAATGATACTATTACCAAGACGATTGAAGTTACTAATTGGCTAACTTATGCAGATTGGGATAATTTTGCTTATTATACTTGGGGTGGTCCAGAACGAGCAACATATTTTACCCCACCTGATTTTGGTGTTGCCTATCCTGTAACAATTGATACTGTCAAAGCAGCGTTTGTTTGGGGTAATCGTCCTTGGACTGATTCAACTTTTAAATTCAAAATTTATGCTGGTGATGGTTCGACATTACTTTATGAATCTGACACAATTAGAGTAATTCCAACCAGTCAATGGGGTGAAATTATTGTTACGCATCCAGTTGTTCCACCAGTAACTGTTGGTAGTGGTGGTTATTATGTTGCGTTGGCACCGCGAGTTGATAGTATGCCTTCTTCTTGTGCCGATAACGACCCAGATGGACATAGTTTTTATGGTACACCAACTGCAGAAGGATGGACTGCATGGACCTATGGTGAATTGTTTATTGGTTCCTTCGTATCATGGGAAGCAAATATGAATGATGTCGGCATTACAGAAATAACAATTCCCGGACCACGACCGATCTGGGTTGGTGAAACAAGAACTGTTAAAGTTAAGATAAAGAACTATGGCTTAAATACTCAAACTTCAATTCCCGTTGCTTTTTATCCTGGACACGGTAGTGAAGTGAATGAAACCTGGACAGGGAGTTTAGCATTAGGCGAAGAGGTTGAATACGAATTTACAACTCAATGGAATTGTAATACGGTCAACTCATTATTTAATTTCAGAGCTTATACTAAATTAGCGACTGATGAATATCTAAATAATGACACAGCAACAATTCAAGTTGCAGTTTGTTCTCCTGCAGGACATACACCAACATATACAAAAGACTTTAACGAACAGTGGGGTACCTTTGGTGATAATCCACCATTCTGCGGTTGGATAATTCAAGATTATGGTAATGAACCTACTCCAGCATGGAACTTTAATGATTGGTTCCATGGTAGTTTAGCAAATCCGTCCCGTAGTGTTGCTGCTGCTCGTTATGATATTGAAAATAATCCACCCGAATTACAAGACGAATGGTTAATTTCGCCACGATTAAATTGCAGTGGTGCTGGAACTTATACTTTGAGTTTCTGGCATTGGTATCGTGGATATTCTACAGAACCTGACACTGGTTATGTATTATTGAGTACTGATGGTGGCACCGAATGGACTCTGGTTGATATGTTTGCTGGTGGCTCGGATTTGGTCGTTGTGGATTCTGGCTATAAGACCTATGATATTACGGAATTGGTTAGTGGTTGTGATAATGTTAAGATTGCATTCCGTTATTATGCATTTGATGCTTATTGGTGGTTGATTGATGATTTTGTCGTTACGCGTACACCGCCACCTGGTCCTGCAACTTGGAATCAATCTGTGTCAATACCAACTAATGACCCACCTAAATATGTGAAAGACGGCGGTGCGATGGTTGCTACTAACAATGGTATCTATGCGTTCAAAGGTTTTAAATCAGGTGAATTCAAATTCTTTGATGGTACGACTTGGACTGATAAAGCCAGCATACCATTTACAGTAAAACCTGGTACTACTTCTGAAAATAAAAAGTATCCTGGTAAAGGTGCTTCGTTATGTTGGGATGGTGCGAACACAATCTATGCGATTAAAGGTAATGGCACTCGTGAATTCTGGAAATATGATATTTCATCAGACACCTGGATGCCTGATTCATTTGTACCACCTGCAAAACTAAAAGGTGGTTCTTCGATTACTTATGATAATGGTAAAGTCTATCTCTTAGCCGCAGGACAGAGTCAAAATGCCCCGAACTTCTTTGCTTATGATGTTGCAACGAGTACTTGGTCAACATTAACCGCAGCACCACATGAACCACATAATAAGAAGTGGGGTGATGGTTCTGCATTGAGTGCAATGAATGGTGTTATTTATGCATTAAAAGGAAAAGATAAATGGAATCTATTCTTAGCATATACTGAAAGTGGTGGTTGGGCATTCTTAGAAACAATTCCACAAGCATATGATACAACGATGATCGCTAAACCTAAAAAGACAAAAGTAGGTGATGGCGGTGCTTTAACTAATGATGGCACATATCTATATGCGATTAAGGGCGCTGGTAAACAAGACTTCTGGGCGTATGATCCGGTTACGAATAGTTGGGCTGGTTTGTGCACAATTCCACGGACCTCCATGGGTAAAAAATCAGTGCCAAAGACCGGTGCTGCACTTGCGTATTGGGACTTCAAAGTATATCTGCTTAAAGGTAATAAACTTGATGAGTTCTGGTACTATGGAGTTGCGCCAATTGAATTTACCAAGAAAGAACCAGTTACGATTGTTTCCACTACTAATAATACAACCAACGAGTTAACCTTTAACTTTATTGCAAATCCGTTCTCACGAACAGTTAATTATACAGTACCGATGTCGGGTAAAGTTACAATAAAACTTTACAATGCTTCAGGTCGATTAATCCAAACCCTAAATGACGGGTATCTTGAAGCAGGTAATTATACGACATTGTTACCAAAAGTTTCGAGTGGCGTCTACTTCTTAAAGTATAATGATGGTACAAACAGTGCAGAAGCGAAAATTATCGTGCAGTAAATAATATAAAAACTAACCGGGGGCGATTAATTCGCCCCCTTTTTTATTTGCTACTGAATTTGCTTAATAACTTTACTTGCTTGAAGAACTATGTATCTTTTATCATTACAAAGAAAATAGTAGCGAGCTTACGAAAATCTCAGGGCGCTGACTAAGTTGGTTGGTAATCGGGTAGGTTATCTTATGGCTTATCTTGGAGGTTACCTATTAGGTAGCCCCCTGGCTCACCTGTTAAGCAACCTAAATCTTCATTTATATGATTGTCAAATAGGTTATCTCTTATATTAGCTATTACATTACTCAATAAGTGAGTTATCGGATCGCTTAATAAATAACCTTGACAATGGTCAGATAGGTTACTTAGATGATTAGGGATAGCGCAGGAATTTTTTAATGATGTAATGAATTATTTTTAGAAAATGTTATTTTTACCGGTGGTAAGATTGCTTCGGGATTGCTTCGCAATCGCCTCGCAATGACATTATTCTATGTTTCCTGTGTCATGCTGGTCGCGAAGCGATGACAGAGTGCAACCAAGTCAACTTATTTCAGCATCTTATAATATTGATCACTTAACTCATTCGTAATGCTAAAAAAGTAAATCATAAATTTTTATTGCATTTAGTACTATTTCTTGTAAAATAATAGGTATGAAAAAAATTGTTATTTTATTATTTATTGTTATAAGTTTTATTTATAGCCGACCGGCGACTGATTGGTGTGGAACAATCCCTGCTTTAGAAGAATGGCGATTAGGCGTGAGAAGAGCCCGACCAACTTTATCTGGTCCAGTCCAATATATTGAAGATACTAATTTTCGAGTTCATTTTACAACCCAAGGGACTGATGCGGTTTCTGTTGCTTATGCTGAAACGGTTGCAAGTGCAATGCGTTATAGTTGGGCAAAGTTAGTTGATACACTCGGATGGGCACCACCCCCACCAGACTATAATCAAGGTGGTGATAATCGCTATGATGTTTATATTAAAGCATTACCATCAGGTATTGCCGGCGTGACTTATGCTGAAAATAGTTATCCCAATCCCTATCCCGATGGTGTTTGTTCGCATTTTCGAGTTGGTGTTGACATGGATTATAATTATTTAAAATCAACAACTTGCCATGAGTTTCATCATGCAATTCAATTTCGTTATAGCAGTAACGAAGGTTCATGGTGGATGGAGAATTGTGCAACTTGGAGCGAAGAGATTGTTTATGATGAGTATAATGATTATTTAGGATTTCTGTCAACTTCGCCAGGGCCATTTACAACACCCGAGTATCCAATTAATACTTTTAATAATGTGTATCAGTATGCTGGTTGTGTTTGGCCTATGTACTTAACCGAACGCTTTGGTAACGACTGTGTTCGTCAAATGTGGCATTATCAAGGTACTATTGCCGGTCAGAATACAATTTCAGGTATGGAATATATTTTAACAAATCAATATGGCTCTAATTTAGTTAATGCTTTAAAAGAATATGCGGTTTGGCGTTATTTTACAGGCAATCGGGCAGATACTTTGCATTATTATAAAGAAGGACATCTTTGGCCACAAGTCCGTATTTTAAGAAATCATAATAGTTATCCAGCAACGGGCGACCAAGGAAATTCAGCGGTTTCAAATCCAGGTGGGACAAGTTATATTCAATTTACTAATGGCGGTGGTGATTTAAGGGTCTATTTCAATGCTCAGAGTGTGTATCGTTGGAAGTGCCATATTATCGGATATCGTCCTAATGGACTCTCCACTGTATATGAGATACCTTTAAATACTAATGGTAATGGTGGTGATACTCTTGCCTGGGGTGAGCATGACCATTTCGCTTTAATCCCAACTGCTTGTCAATGGGAATATAATACGGGAGCTTTACCATTTTCTTATAGCGCTTATCTCGATATTAATAATGATGTTGGAGTAGTTTCATTGAGTGGTTTTGTAACAATGGTTGACTCGGGTGCGGTAATTAATCCGCAGGCAATCGTTAAGAACTATGGCACGGGTTTTGAATCTTTTCCTGTTACCTTAAGTGTTGGTGATTTTTATCTGCAAACTGTTAATGTCAATCTCAATGCCAATGATTCAATGCTTATTAATTTTACACCGTGCACCTTATTAAGTCGTTCTTATCAAAACTATAAATGTAAAGTATATATCCCCAATGACCAACGAAGGTCAAATGATTCTATTACCGGCCGTACTTTTGTAAGAGTTAAAGATGTTGGAGTTATCTCAATTGTTGCACCAGTCGGAAATATCACCCAGGGTTCGTTAATTCAACCCCGAGCTGTGATTAAGAACTTTGGTAATCTGCGGGAGAATTTTGATGTTGATTTTAGAATTGGTAATTGGCAAGCAAGTCAAAGAGTAGGTCTTAATGCAGGTTTAGAGTATGAGTTCATTTTTGATTCAGTTTGGAATGCAACTAATATCGGTAGTTATGTCGTGAAATGTTCAACCAAATTGGCTAATGATGTAAATCCTGTTAATGATTATTTAGTAAGTAGTTGTAATGTGGTAAGTAGTGCAGTCACAGAAGAAATATCAAATCCTACTGATAAACCAATCCTGTTAATGTCGTCAAATCAAATTAAGATACTAAATAATAACAGCGATATTTTGTATTTAAGGATTTATGATATCTCAGGTAAGAGAATATATCAAAGTTATAGTAATAATGGTATATTTAAACTTACCGAAAGACTAAATAAGGGCTGTTATTTTCTTTTGCTGAGCGATGTTAATAAGCAATATACTTATAAAAGAGTACTCGTTGATTAGCTAAGTAGAATTAGTAGTTCGTCATTGCGAGCGAATATAATGAGCGTGGGCAATCTTAACGACCGTAAGAGAAAAGAAAACACAGAGAAATAGTGACAGAAAAGGACATAGAATTATTTTACCGGATGTAAGATTGCTTCGTCGCTATCGCTCCTCGCAAAGACGCAGGGTAAAGTGTCATTGCGCCGTTGCCGAAAGGCAACCCTGGCGATCTTACCGACGGTAGAAGAATGATAAATTATAAATTAAGATAAACGAAATGAATATAGTAACTTATAATGGTTGATGACAGCAATGGAAGATAGAGAGAGACTTCAAATTATTGTTTCAGGTCGAGTGCAAGGCGTGTTTTTCCGGGATTTTACTCGTCAGAATGCAAGAAGTTTAGGTATCACTGGCTGGGTACGTAATTTACCAACTGGTCAAGTTGAAATTGTAGCTGAAGGAACCACCGATAAACTCAAACAACTAATTGAAATTGTCAGAGTTGGACCAAAATATGCGCGGGTTGATGACCTAAAGTTAAAATGGGAAAAGGCGTCAGACGAATTTACTGATTTTCAGATTGTTTATTAATTATTGAGTGCAATCTATCTAAAACTGTCTTTTTACCCAATAGTTCAATCGTATCAAATAAAGGCGGACCGACCGATTTACCTGTTAAAGCAACTCGGGTCGGATGCACTAAAACAGCAGCTTTAAGATTCAATGATTCAGCTAATTGTCTTAACTCACTTTCTAAGTTTGATGCTGAAAAATCGGTTATTTTTTCTAATCGTTCGGCAAATAATTTAAGATATTCAATGGTTTGGGAATTAATATATTTGTTTAAAGCATCCTGGTCATAGGTCAATTTTTCTACATAGAAACTTGCAACCATATCGCGCAGTTCAATTAAAGTACGGACTCGGACTTTGGTTAAATCCAAGATTTTCATAAAACGAGCATCTAGGGGTGGATTAACATTAATTTCTTCAAGGAAAGGTTTAAGTTCTTGACTCAGTTTTTCGTTCTCCATATTTTTGATATAGATACTGTTCATCCATTCCAGTTTCTTTATATCAAAGATGGCATTGGCTTTATTAACACGTTCTAAGGAAAAGAGTTCAATAAGTTTTGAGCGGTCCATAATTTCTAAATCACCACCGGGTGACCATCCAAGCAAGGCAAGAAAGTTAATAATGGCATCAGCTAAATAACCCGCTTTCTTATATTCCATTAAAGATAAAGCACCATGACGTTTAGATAATTTTTTCTTATCGGTGCCCAGAATTAAAGGCAGATGGGCAAATTTAGGAATTGGAAAATCTAAAGCTTGATAGAGTAAAATTTGTTTGGGGGTGTTTGCCAAATGTTCAACTGCCCGAATAATATGAGTCATTTTCATTTCTGCGTCATCAATTACAACTGAAAAATTGTAAGTCGGTGTACCATCCGCGCGCATAATAATAAAATCTTCAATATCTTGAGGTTCTTTAATAATTTGGCCATGAATTAAATCTTCAAAGATAACCGTTTGATCTGGAATTAAGAAGCGAATTGCTTTAGGTCGTTTTTCAGCTTCATATTGGGCAATAGTTTCCTTACTCAGAGCTAAACAGCGACGATCATATTTCCAAGCAACTTTCTTTTGCCAGGCGGCTTGCCGTTCGGCTTCTAAATCATCAGGATTACAATAACAATAATATGCTTTATTTTCTTTCAATAACTTTTCGGCATAAGCACGATAAATATGAAATCGCTGGGATTGAAAATAAGGACCTTCATCCCAATCAATACCAACCCATTGAAAGCCTTCGATAATGGCTTGGACTGATTCTTGCGTAGACCGAGTTACATCAGTATCTTCAATTCTTAAAATAAATTTACCCTTGTGATGGCGGGCAAATAACCAGTTATATAAAGCCGACCGTACCAGACCAACATGAATTGCACCGGTTGGACTCGGCGCTATGCGAACTCGAACTTCTTGATTTAACATTAATAATGATTATACGAAGTTATTTTATAAAATCAAGAAGTTATAAATGTTTCTTTTAGACTATAAAAATAAACGGAGAGGGTGGGATTCGAACCCACGGTGCGGTTTTACCCGCACGACCGCTTAGCAAGCGGGCGCCTTAGACCGATCTCGGCCACCTCTCCGATAATTAAACGGAGGGCGAGGGATTCGAACCCACATTCCCATTACTGGGAGCCGGATTTCAAGTCCGGTGCCTTACCAAGTTAGGACTAGCCCTCCATATATTTTACAAGTTTTCAAAGAACTAATATTATAAGATACTAAATTATCTATAAAAGTCAATCAGTTTGTTGACATTATCAGAAATGCGGATATGATTAAGTATAATTTATTTTATAAAGGAGATAAAAATGAGATTAGTAGCAGTAATTCTCGCTGGTGGTAAAGGTGAGCGTTTTTGGCCTAAAAGCCGAAGTAATTTTCCAAAACAATTTATCACTTTATTTGGTAAAGATTCATTGCTTCAACAAACTTATCAAAGAGTCCGTAAAATTGTTGATGTTACTAACCAGTATTATGTAATTCCAACTTCATTGATTAAACTTTTAAGAAAACAAATTCCCGTCTTGTCAAAGAATATAATTGAAGAGCCGATCGGTCGAAATACTGCGCCGGCAATTGGT
>CBFGJZ010000015.1:0-7682 GCA_965649215.1 Caldifarciminota bacterium | reverse complement strand
GTTGATGTTACTAACCAGTATTATGTAATTCCAACTTCATTGATTAAACTTTTAAGAAAACAAATTCCCGTCTTGTCAAAGAATATAATTGAAGAGCCGATCGGTCGAAATACTGCGCCGGCAATTGGTTTAGCAGCGATTTATCTTGATAAAATTGCTCCGAATAGTACCATGCTAATTTTACCGGCCGATCATTTAATTAAAAAGGTGAATGAATTTTATAATTGTGTGCGGTTTGCTTATCAAATTTCAGAACAGGGCTATTTAGTGACATTTGGTATTCCACCCACTTCACCGGATACAGGTTTTGGTTATATTCAAACAGGCAAACCGTATCAAACTTATCAGAACATGAAAAGTTTTTATACCTTGCGGTTTACCGAAAAACCGAATTTAACTTTAGCCAAAAAATATCTAAAAGCCAAGACCTATTTATGGAACAGCGGGATGTTTATCTGGCAGGTATCCACAATTCTCAAAGCATTTGAAATGTATCTGCCTGAGTTCTATCAAGAATTAAAGGAATTTCAAAAGTACATCGGTACTCGCAAAGAAGAAACTAAATTAATTGCGATGTATAAACAAGCACCGGCAACATCAATTGATTATGCTATTTTAGAAAAAGCCAAGAATATTATAACCATCAAAGCTAATTTTGAATGGGATGATGTTGGCAGTTGGTTAGCATTAGAGCGACATTTTGCAAAAGACCAAAATGGCAATACCAAAATTGGTAAAGTAGTAACCAAAGATAGTGAAGATTCAATAATTGTCAGTAATGGTGAGCTTGTTGCTTTAATGGGAATAAAGAATTTAGTTGTGGTGCAGAGTGATGATGTTACTTTAGTAGTCAGTAAAGACAAAGTTGCAGAAATCAAAGAATTACTAAATCAAATAAAAGAGGACAAATCATTGCTTAAATATTTATGAGATTGCTTTTAGCAACTCAAAATAGACATAAAATAAATGAAATCCGAGCTATCTTAAAAGATTGGCATGGGCAGTTGATATCATTGGTAGAATTAGCCCCGCAATATAAAATTGAAGAAATTGGTGCTACCCTTGAAGAGAACGCTAAACTCAAAGCTGAAATCGCCATGCGCAAATTTAACGAAATCAGTTTAGGCGAAGATACCGGTTTAGAAGTTGATATCCTTTTCGGTCGACCGGGTGTTTATTCAGCGCGTTATGCCGGTGACAATGCGACCTATGAGCAGAATGTCGTTAAATTGTTAACAGAATTAAAAGATATCCCAATCGAAAAAAGAACTGCGCGATTTCGTTGTCTCTGTGCTTTAGCATTTCCTGAAAAGTATAACATACCAACCCAACTATTTGAAGGAGTTTGTATGGGAAGAATAATTTTTGAACCACGGGGAAAAGGCGGATTTGGCTATGACCCAATTTTTGTCCCAAATGGCTATACTACAACTTTTGCCGAACTGACTTCAGAAGAGAAAAATAGAATCAGTCATCGAGCGTTAGCTCTGATAAAGGTCAGAGCATATTTAGACAATTTATTTATCTCAAAATAATAAACTTTATCAATTGTTTATTTGTTTTTATAAAATAAATCCCATTTTTTAACTTGGTATCAATTGACCAGTGAGTGGGAATATGAATTTTAGCAATAACTTGGCCACTGATGTCAAAAATCTTGGCAGGGCTGGGAATACCGACAATATTGAGATAATTCTGAGCAGGATTAGGATAAATCAGATAGGGATAATTTTTACTTGTAAAATCATTTACTTCATATAAATAGACCGGGTTATATCTTACTTCAACACTATCCATAAGTTGACTAAAACGAATCGAATCGCCATAACAAAACAGATAATTCCAATAAGATGTATCGTTATGTAAGTATCGTTCAAAATAGGCAGTCATATATTTACGGCTGATTTTCTGTTGTTGGTTACGGCTAATGGTCGCAGTACCGCCATTTTCCCAGAAATACGAATAATCCATAAAATAACCATGATTAGCGCCATTGATTACTGCAAAAGATCCTGGGGCAGGAGCATTATGCCAATAGGCTTGACGAATTTCTTGCCAAGGTGCGATATTATCAACTGAACCTGCTAAAATCAATTTCGGGGCAAATAGATGTTCAGAATGAGTGGCAGGAGTTGTTTGGGGACTTGCCAAAGAGACTATCGCACGAAGAGTGTCTGCTAATCGAAAAGTATCTGCTGCTAAAAGAGCAATCCCACCACCCATGCTATGTCCGCTAAATCCCCACCTATTAACAGCCAATTTGTTATAAAACAGATCGTTCATCACAAAATTTTTGTTTACGGTCCATCGAGCCGCATCAACCATTGAGTGAGCACGAGTGTAATGTTCCGGTGTTGGAAACGGATTAGAGATAGTTGGTAAGATAACAATATAACCCCAACTAGCAAGATGCTGCGCATAACTATAATAACGGTCAATGCCCATTTGATAACCATGACCAAAAACAATAATCGGACAGGGTGTAGCAGAATTGGGAATTTGTCCTGACGATTCGGGATAATAGATTCTTGAATTATTCATAGTTTCAAAATGGCCAACAATATTTTCAATCCGATAAGCATAAGCATAACGACCTAATGAGTCATAGATAGGATTTTGAGCAAGAACAAAGTTTGTAATTAGTAAAATAAGAACTAAATACAGCCAATAGAGGGGATAGGTAATTTTGAATTGCATATAAATAAAAATGCCGAAGGAGGGAGTTGAACCCTCACGAGGCATCACCCTCGGCGGATTTTGAGTCCGCTACGTCTCCCAGTTCCGTCACTTCGGCTCACTTCTTTCGCCTTCGCTCCGGGCTTAGACAAGGTCTAACTAACCATTGCTTCGGCGTACCATATAATATAATAATATTTTAGTTAAAATCAAGTCTTAAATTGACATAACCTATATTTTCATTATGCTATTAATATGAAAAAAATGAATTATTGCTTATTATGTTTATTGCTTATCATTACTTGTGTTAAACCAACACAACCAGGTAAGATAAATTGGTCAGAACAATGGTTAGGTGTTTATCTGAAAGATAGTAAGATTGGGTATAATTATTATCAAATCCAAGCTCTTAATAACGATTATAAAATACATAATAGAATGAAGATTAAGTTAACGATGTTGGGAGAAGCGGAAGAGGTGCTCTCAGATTTTTCGGGTATTGTGGATATGGCTTTTTATCTGAAAAGTTTTAGTTTTAATTTACAATCAAAAGCAAGACGATTTCAAGCAACGGGCAAAATCCATGATAACCGATTAGAAATTGAAGTTACGAGTGGGGGTAAGGTTAATAAAATCATTAAAAATCTTAAAAAGCCTGTCTATCCAATAATGTTAGTAGGTCAAGTGATTTTAAATAAACAATTGGCGACGAATAAAAGTTATTATTTGACTGTCTTTGACCCAACAATATTAGATACAATATCAGTGCAGGTAACAAATTTAGGTAAAGAAGAGATTTCCCTAAATAACCAGAATCTAAAATTAATGAAGATTGAGTTAATGCTACATGGTCTCAAGAATTTGATTTGGCTTAACGACGACGGCAAGGTTTATAAAGAAATCTCGCCACCGAATTTAGTGAGTATTGCTGAAAGCAAAGAACAAGCATTAAGTAGTGCAGGGCTAAACGAACGACTGGATATTCTCAATTTGTTTGCGATAAGAATTGATACTATCATTACTAATCCTCGACAATTGAAAAAGTTATCAGTTGTTCTTGAGCAGATTGAGCCATCGGGCTTAAATTTAGAAGACGATTTTCAAAAAATTGTGCAAACTGAACCATTGACAATTGAAATTAAGAAACTAGAATCAATACCAACTGTTTATTTGCCAATTTCAAGCCATAATGAATATCTCAAGCCCAGCCCATATATTCAAAGCAATCATCCGGATATCAGACGCACTGCCCAGGAGATTGTTAAGCAGGAAAAGAACGCAACGCTCGCCAGTCAAAAGATAATGGAATGGGTTTATCATAAGATAAATAAACGGCCAACAGCTTCATTACCATCAGCATTAGATGTATTGGAAAATTTAGAAGGTGATTGCAATGAGCATGCTATTCTGTATGCGGCATTATGTCGAGCAATTGGCATTCCCTGTCAAATTTGTGTTGGTTTGGTTTATGTGGATAACTTTTTTTACTATCATGCTTGGAATAAAGTCTATTTAGATAAATGGATTAGTGTTGATGCCACTTTTAATCAATTTCCGGCTGATGCCACTCATATCAAATTTGCAGAAGGTGAACTTGCCGAACAGGCAACAGTCTTAAAGATAGCGGATAAACTAAAAATCCGCGTAATCGGTTTTGAATAAAAAAAGCCCGGACACCTTAAACACGGGCATTTAATTATAAAAATTAGTTAGTTATTTTTCTTGCGGGGTCTCAGGCGTTTCAGTCTCTTCAGTTAAAAAGCGTTGAATTTGATATCGCGATTTGGCTTCGTTAATAAAGCGGTCAAATAATTCTTTATCTTTGTCAATCCGTAATTTGCGAATAATACTGGCTTTTACTTCGTCAAACGATTTGGTATACGGCGCTTTAACTTCTTCTAATTTAATGATCGTGTAAGTAGTATCATTCTGTTTTATTACTTTACTAATTTCCCCAACCTTTAACTTAAACGCAACATCTTCAATCTCTTTGATTTTATTTCCGGCCGAATAAAATCCCATATCACCACCTGTGCGTTTTGTCGGAGCAATAGAATAGGTGCGGGCTAATGAGTCAAATGGTAATTTATCTTTTATGAGCATTTTGTATATTGCTTGGGCTAATGATTCTGAATTAACGGTAATTTCGCGGGTACGGATTTGTTTCGGCACTTTATATTCTGAGAGATTTTGTTTATAGACTTTCATCGCATCGTCATCGGAAATAAAGACTTTATCGCTGACTTCGTTTTTACGAATCATGCTGATTAAATTACCCCGTTTATTCTCTTGGACTTGGGCAAAGACCGCATTTTTAAGATAGTATTTATCTTTTTCTAATTGGAAAAGCCAGGTTTTTTCTAAAATAATCTGGTCTAAAATACGGCGTTTGCCTTCCGGCGATTCAAATTCAGAACGATAGAAAGGTGGAATGCGCGAGATATATTGGTTAATATCTTGTTGGGTAATGGGTTGGTTATTAATGAGCGCAATGGTATCTAAATTCTGGCTGATGGCTTGTTCGTTAATCGTAATTTGACAGGCCTTGCGAAATGCGTCAGTCTTCTTTTTGAAAGTTTCATCAATAATCTGGGCACGCAAACGATGCTCAATTTCTGCCGCAACATCTTTATATTTCCGTTCTTGCTTGGGACGAATTTCTTCAACTTTAATAATCACATAACCACCTTTTGCTTGGGAATAGATCGGTGCCAGTAAAGTATTATTTTTTGCCTTAAAGATTGCATTTTCAATCTCTTCGGGATAAGTACCCCGCCGAAAGAGCCCTAAATTACCACCCTCTTTTTTAGTTGGTGAAACTGACTTGGCTTGAGCTAAAGACTCAAAAACTGCAGAATTATCTTTTAAGATCTGATAGATGCTGTCAGCCTCTTCTTTAGTTAAGACCAAAATTTCTTTGGCTGATGCTTGTTCGGGAATGATAAAATCTTTCTTGTTTTTAGCATAATACTTTTTCTTATCCGATTCAGTGATTTTAACTTTATTGACGATTTCTTGCTGATACCAATTCTGAAACATTGAGTTTTTACGCGTATCCGTCGTCCGTTCCAGGAAGTCAGGCATGAGATTAAGACTTTGACGCAATGCTTCTAAATACATGACCCGGTCATTAATCATTTCTTCTAATAACTGTTGTTTACTGGCAAAAGTTTCATAAAGACCCGGCGCCATAGCAATACGGTCTTCAAATTCAATGCGGGTAATCGGATAACTGTCAATCAGGGCAACTCGTTCTTGATAGTTTTTCTTAAAACACCGCTCAATTGCATCTAAGGCATCATTCAGATAATAAGGATTTCGATATTTGGTGGCAACAATTTCATACATTTGGGCAGCGGAGAGAAACTTCTCCTGTTTTTCATATAGTAGTCCTAACCGATAATAAATATCTGCTAAGGTTTTTTCTTTGGGATAGAGTTTGATAATTAGTTGATAGATGCTCTCTGCTTTATTGAGTTCATTCAGTTTGTCAAAGTACAAGTCGCCTAATTCAATAAGTAATGGGTATTGGTTTTTGAGATTGGCATTTGGGATTAAGTTCTGTAGCGTTTTTTCCGCAGCATGATAATTGCCCTGAAAATAGAAATTATAAACTTCATCAAGTTGGTTTTTGGTATTATTGGCAGATAAGAAACTACATAAGAGCGCGATAAAGATTGTGGTTGTAATTATTTTTTGCATACAACTTACTCCTTTCTAACTATGAAATAAATAATTTTAACACTTGCATAATTGCTCCCGAAACAATCGGGATGACTACATTATCATTAACTTCAATTGGTAGGGCTTCAACAATGGTTGCGGCAAATGCGCCGATGATACCAACACCTAAGACCAATGATTTCTGCGGTAATTTTGAGACTACAAAAGCAATCAATAAACAACTGATTAAACAAGCCACGGTCCCTTCAACACTTTTGCGAAAGACTTTTTGCCTGCCAAATTTAAGACCGACCAACGCTGCAACTGTATCGCCAATCACTAAAAACGAAGTTGCGCAGATAAAAATACCTGGTTCAGGGAATATTATCATAGAGATAAAAGATGCCAGCAAGAGATAAGTCCCGCCGGTAAAAGAGTTAAATTCCCGTCGGCGCAGCATCTGTCCAAATAAGATGAGAAATGGTTTGCGGACTGCTTTGGAATGAAGACGGATGTAATCAATCGTAATATAGATAATCATAAAAATTGCCAGAGCCAGAATAGCCCTGTTTTTGGGTAAGAGATAATAGAGAATGGGTATTAATAAGGCAATAAGATGGACTAATTTACGAGATACTTCAGCACTTATAATAAGATCCCCCCGCTCATTTTATGACTACTACCTAATTCGGCTTGAAAGGAACTACTCACAAAGGCATAATCAAGGAAGAACCGCTTGTAATTTAAGCCAACGCCAAAACACGGATTATAGCGAAAAAGACCAGCTCGTAGTGAAAAAGCGTTTTTATAATGATATTCGGCACCAAAATTAGCATATAGTTCGTTTTGGTCAAAATTATTTTCTAAATCGCTTGAGAGCAATAAAGAAGCGTTATTAAGCTTTATTTGCTTGGCTAAACCGACAAATAATTTAGGCATAATTACTTCACGGGTTTTATTAGACCAAAACAGGGGAGAAGTGGTCAAATTACTAATCTTGGTAGCAACCATAAGGTCAACGGGCATTTGGTAAATTGCTCCAAAATCTAAGCCGGTGCCAAAAGCCGAGCCAATGCCTAACGAACGATAGATAAGTTTAAAATTAAACCCGAGATTTAAATTAGTCACTATATTATGGGCATAGTTAAAATATACAATCCAATCCGAAGCATTGACGATTCTATCAATATATGGCCGATTTGTGTCGCTTGGTGGCAGGTCAGGATAGGGCAGTTTTGTGATTTTAATGTCAGGGATACGATTAGTAAGCAATGCAACGCCATAACTTTGCGGTTTAGTTAAATAAACATACGAAATGAAATTATTCTGGACAATTCCCCCGG